>CAMDRF010000017.1 GCA_945906765.1 Nitrosovibrio sp. Nv4
GTGCAACGGCCCCATGCGCGTGATCGCCCTCATCGACGACGCAGCAGTCATCCGCAAGATCCTCAGCCACCTGGGTCTGTGGGCGCCGCAACGTGCGTCGAGAAGGGGACGAGGGCCGCCCGTTCCTGATCCCCCGGGCAATCCAAGCCCGTCCTGACCTACCACCCCGTTCCCGACATCGCCTGAATCCGCAGCGCGAGGGGCGGGCTGGCGTCGCCGAGCCCATCTGTTGCCCTAGGCGCACCAAGCGCATAGATTGCCATGTGGTTTTTTCCAATAATGGACCGAGACGTGACATAAGCGTCATTTTGCGCGACTCTGTGTCGGGGCTGCGTAGCACAAAGGGGGGGCATGGAACGTGGCGCGGGCAGCCTCGGATTGAGTTTCCTATCCGTTAATGAAGCCAGTTCTCCGCCGCGAGACCGGGCACTCTTGCAAACTCCCGCATGTTCCCGGTAACTACGGTGGCGCCAATACTCAATGCATGCGCGGCTAGCAATGTGTCCATCGGCCCGATCTTGATGCCGCGCGGCTCCAGGTATGCGCGAATTCGGCCCGCATGCACCGCCGCTAATTCGTCGAAATCCAGAAATTAAAAGTTGAGCAGCACCCGCCATACCAGATTTCTCTTCGCCTCGGGGGCCTCGGCCTTGGCAATCATCGTCTGCAGCTCGGAGAGCGTGATCGTCGAGAGCAGCCGTTGATCTGTAGTGAGTCCGTCAATTCGGCGGGCGAGTTGCTCCCAGCCCGCGCGGTGATGCACCAATGCCGAAATGGCGTTGGTGTCGAACATCCAGTTCACCGAACGCGCTTCTTGCGCGCCGGGCGCAGCGCGGCATCCGCGCGACGGTCCGTCCACCCGGGTTGAGCGCGTGGCGCGAGTTCAATCGGGCCGATCTCCTTGAGCAGCTTCAGCAGATTGCCTTTGCGCCGGGGCAGGATGGGAATCACGCCGAAGTCCTTGCGCTTGCGGTGCATGGCGCTCAGACGCCCGACAGGCGGATGTTGCGTCTGCTTACCAATCCAAGCCCGTCCCGTCCCGACCTACCACCAGTGGCGCAACTCTGCGCCGGGACTTCGTGACGAAAAGGGGCATTTCATATACGTCGCGCGGGCGGCCTCGGATTGATTCTCCGCATACCTCCGTCACCACTCATGCCATCAGATCCATCAGCCGCAGCGCCACGCCGGGCACTGCCATTGACGACACCGCCTCCGCCGCAGTCGGCTTGCGGACAAGGCGGTATTGGCCTTCCACGGGCTCGCGGTAGACCGTGATTTCGCGCGCATTGACGTCCAGCAGCCACACTTCCGGAATGCCGTGGCGGGCGTAAAGTTCGATCTTGACGTCGCGGTCGTACTCAAGCGTGCTGTCCGAGACTTCGACGATTAGCAGAACATCGGCAGCAGCCGGTAGGGCATCCATGTAGTTGCCGCTCCTGAGCAAGGCGACATCTGGCTGAGGTTCGCTGCGTTCACCAAGACGAACCGGATTCTGTGTGCTGACGAGGCATTGCCCGCCGACTCTTGCCGAGAATGTCTGGCTAATCTGGTTGACGATGAATGCGTGTTTGCTGCCTATCGGCGCCATGTCGATCATCTCCCCTTCGACGAGTTCCACCCGGTCGGTCTCGTCCAGCAGGCCGGCGATGGCCATCCGGTGAAATTCATTCACAGTCCAGAGGTGGTAAGGCAATCGAACCTTGGGTTCGCGGGCGTTCAGGACAGTTGGCATGGAAAACCTCCCGTGACTCGATGACGGATGAAATGATAGTCCGGTTATTCGCCGGACGGCAATAGCGAGTCCAGATAGACCTCGGAAGTCGCGCCGGATCCGAGGTGGCGTTCGACCGGATACTTGCCGATCTGCTGCGGCTGGAGCGGCTCGTTCAGGGACGCGGCCTCAGCGCGCGCGCTTGCGCGCCCTTTTGATTGCCGCTCTTACCTGGGCTGGTGCGGTGCCGCCGACGTGGTCGCGGCTCGCGACCGAACCCTCGAGCGTGAGCGACTTGAACACGTCGGCGCCGACGGCGAAGGAAAAGCGCTTCAGCGTCTTGAGCGGCAGCTCGGAAAGATCGCAACCGGCCGCCTCCGCCGCGCGCACCGCGCGCGCCACCGCCTCGTGCGCATCGCGGAACGGCACGCCTTTGCGCACCAGGTAGTCCGCGAGGTCGGTGGCTGTCGCATGACCTTCGAGCGCGGCCGCGCGCATCGCCTTCGGCTGGGGCTGCAGGCCGGCGGCAAGCGCAGTGAACGCGTCCAGCGAATCCTTGAGCGTGTCCACGGCGTCGAACAGCGGCTCCTTGTCTTCCTGGTTGTCCTTGTTGTAAGCGAGCGGCTGGCCCTTCATCAGCACCAGCAGCGCGACCAGGTGGCCGAAGACGCGGCCGCTCTTGCCGCGCACCAGCTCGGGCACGTCCGGGTTCTTCTTCTGCGGCATGATCGAGCTGCCGGTGCAGAAGCGGTCCGGAATCTTCACGAAGCCGTAACGCGCGCTCATCCAGAGGATCAGCTCCTCGGCGAAGCGCGACAGGTGCATCATCGCGACGGCCGCGCAGGCGGTGAACTCGATGGCGAAATCGCGATCCGACACCGCGTCGAGGGAATTCTCCGCGACGCCGTCGAAACCGAGTTCGCGCGCGACCCGCGCGCGGTCGATCGGAAAGGTCGTGCCGGCGAGCGCGGCGGCGCCCAGCGGCAGCACGTTGACGCGCTTGCGGCAGTCGGCCAGCCGCGCCCGGTCGCGCTCGAACATGGCCACGTAAGCGAGCAGGTGATGGCCGAAGGTCACCGGCTGCGCGACCTGCAGATGCGTGAATCCCGGCATCACCAGCGCGGCGTGGCGCGCCGCCTGCGACAGCAGGGCGTCTTCGAGCGCCGAGAGTTTCTTCACGATGGCGTCGATTTCGTCGCGCAGCCAGAGCCGCACGTCGGTCGCCACCTGGTCGTTGCGCGAGCGCGCGGTGTGCAGGCGTTTGCCGGGGCTGCCGGCGATCTCGGTCAGTCGCCGCTCGATGCTGGAATGCACGTCTTCGTCCTCGATCGACCAGGCGAACTTGCCGGCGCGGATCTCGGCGCGCACCTTGGCGAGCCCGCTCTCGATCGCGGCGAGGTCGCGGCGCCGGATCACACCGCAGGCGGCCAGCATGCGAGCGTGGGCGAGTGAGCCCGTGATGTCGTGCATGGCGAGCCGCTGGTCGAACGAAACCGAGGCGGTAAAGCGCTGCACGAGCGCATCCACCGGTTCGCCGAACCGACCGGACCAGGCCTTCGCTTTCTTTTTCTGCTTCGACGCCGGAGCAGCCATAACGGAATAAAATGCAGGAATAAAATGCGGGAAATAGAATGCGCTTGAAGACCTCCCGCTAACGATGCCCAGTATAAGGCAAAACTCCTTTCCGGAAGCTCTTCCGGATTTTCGCAACCTCGGCGTCACGGCGCGAGTGCTGATCGGCGTCAACCTGCTCGCGCTGCTTGCAATCCTGCTCACCGAGGCCGACTGGCGTAACGTGCTGAATTCCTACGTCGTAGCAGCGGCGGTGTTCGAGCCGTCGCTGCTCGCCAGCCTTGCGCTGTTGTACGTCGGCGCGCCGTGGCTGCTGCGCTTCTCGTACTGGAGCGGCTGCGCACTGGTGATCTCGGTGGTGCTGTTGGTAACCGCGGCGACGCATGCGGTGCTGGGCGCATTCGCTCCGGGCGGCCTCGCGCGGACGCTGCTGCTGGCGGCATTGGTTGCCGCGGTGGTGCTGGCGTATCTGAGGCTGCACAGGAAGGCATACTCGCCTGCGCTCGCGGAAGCCCGGCTGCAGGCGCTGCAAGCGCGCATCCGGCCGCATTTCCTCTTCAACAGCCTGAATGCGGTGCTATCCCTGATCCGGAGCGATCCGCGGCGCGCCGAACGCACGCTGGAAGACCTCGCGGACCTGTTCCGCGCGCTCATGTCGGACGGCCGAAATCTGGTGCGCCTTGCGGACGAGATCAATCTGATCGAGCGCTACGCCGCGATCGAGCAGCTGCGCTTGGGAGAACGGCTGCGCATGTCCTGGGACCTGGACAATGCGCCGATGGACGCGATGCTGCCTGCGCTGGTGCTGCAGCCGCTGCTCGAGAACGCGGTGTATCACGGCGTCGAGCCGGGCACCGGCGTGGGCGATGTCCTGGTGCGCGTCGAGCAGCGCGGCGACCGGGTGCTGATGCGGATCGAGAACCCGTGGCTGCAGCCGGGAACGGAAACCCGCGCGGGGAATCACATGGCGCTCGACAACATCCGTGAGCGCCTGATGCTGTTCTTCGACGATGAAGCGCGGCTGGAAGCCCGCGTCGAGGGCGCGCGCTACCAGGTCGACATCGAGATTCCTTACAGGGGTCGCGCATGAGCCGCTCGGGGGGTCGCGCATGAGCCGCTCGGGGGGTCGCGCATGAGCGCTCGGCGCTCGGGGCCTCGATGAGCGGCGGGCTGCGGATATACATCGCAGATGACGAAGCGCCGGCGCGCGTCCGGATGAAAGAGCTGCTTGCCGATATCGCTGGCGAGCTTGCGACGACGGTGGTGGGGGAATCGGACAGCGGCCTGGACGTGATCGAGCGCCTTCCGGGGAGCGGGGCCCAAGTGCTGCTGCTCGACATCCAGATGCCTGGCATGGGCGGGATCGAACTCGCGCGCCATCTGTGCGCGCTGGAGAACGCGCCAGCCGTGATTTTTGTCACCGCCCATGACCGGCACGCAGTCGAGGCGTTCGAGCTGAATGCGCTCGACTATCTGATGAAACCGGTGCGCGCGGAACGGCTGGCGGCGGCCCTCAGGAAGTCGCTTGCCGCGATTCCGGCCGGGCGCGACGCAAGTGACAGGGTCGAGCGGCTCGAACGCGCCGCCGGTGGCCCGCGCGAGTTTTTCTCGGTCGCGGAAAGAAATCGCATTGTCCTGGTGCCGGTGGGCGAGGTCCTGTTCCTCAAGGCGGAGCTCAAGTACGTGACGTTGCGCACCCGGACGGGCGAGCACCTGATCGAGGAGCCGCTGATATCCATCGAGCGCGAATTCGGCGAGCGCTTCGTGCGCGTGCACCGGAATTGCCTCGTGGCACGCGGCGCGATCCGCGGCTTCGAGCGCGTTGCCGGCGAGGGCGTAGACGAGCCGCACTGGAGCGTGATGCTGGAGGGCGCCGCCGAGCGCCTGCCGGTAAGCCGACGCCTGTGGCCGACGCTCAAAGGTGTGCTGCCGGAAGGTAAGGAATGATCCGCGACTTGCGGCAGGTGAGGATCGCGACGCGCCGCAGCCGGCTTGCCCTGTGGCAGGCGGAGCACGTGAAAGCGCGCCTCGAGGCATTGCAACCCGCGCTGCGCGTCGAGCTCGTCGCTTTGTCCACCCGCGGCGACGAACTGCTCGACATGTCGCTGGCGAAGGTGGGCGGCAAGGGCTTGTTCGTCAAGGAGCTGGAAACGGCGCTGAGCGATGGCCGCGCCGATATCGCGGTGCACTCGATGAAGGACGTGCCGGCGGCCTTGCCAGCGGGTTTCGTGCTCGCGGCGATACTCGCGCGCGAGGACCCGCGCGACGCATTTGTCTCGCTGACGCATGAGAATCTGGCCGCGCTGCCCGCGGGCGCGGTCGTGGGAACGTCCAGCCTGCGCCGCCAGGCGCAGATTGCCGCGCGTTATCCCGCGCTGGAGATCCGGCCGCTGCGCGGCAACCTCGATACGCGCCTCGCCAAGCTGGACCGGGGCGACTATGCGGCGATCGTGCTCGCTGTTGCGGGCCTGAAACGCCTCGGGCTTGCGTCGCGCATTCGCGCCACGCTTTCCATCGAGGAAAGCCTGCCCGCGGCGGGACAGGCGGCGCTTGGTGTCGAGTGCCTCGGCAGCCGCGCCGATCTGCTGGATTTGCTCAAGCCCCTCGACGACCCCGACGCCAGCGCCTGCGTGCGCGCCGAGCGCCAGGTGAATCTGGCATTGGGCGGCAGTTGCACGATTCCTTTGGGCGCCTATGCGGAAATCGCCGGCGGGAGAATGCGGCTGCGCGCGCTCGTGGCTTCGCCCGACGGTAGGCATGCGGTGCGTGCCGAGGGCGAGGGCGAGGCACAGGCAGCGGAAGAACTCGGCATGCGCGTGGCTGCGCTGCTGCGCGAGCGCGGTGCCGAGGAGATCCTGGCGGCGTTGGCGCCGTGAACCCGCCGTGAACCCGCCGTGAATCTCCCTCTACCGCTTGCCGGCAGGCGGATCGTGGTAACCCGGCCGAAAGGGCAGGCCGACGCACTCTCGGCGCTGATCCGGCAAGCTGGCGGCGAACCGCTCGAATGTCCGACGCTCGAGATCCACGATCTGGCCGATCTTGCGCCTTTTCATGCCGTGGTTGACCGGCTGGATTCATTCGATGCCGCCATTTTTATCAGCAGAAACGCGGTGCGCAGGGCGCTCGCGCTGATTGATCGGCGCCGCGACGGCAAGCCATGGCCCGCGCATCTGCAAGTAGCGACCGTTGGCAGCGGCAGTCGCGAGGAACTGGCGGCGCGCGGTTTTTCAGGAGTGATTGCTCCAGGCGCGCAATCCGACAGCGAGGCGCTGCTTGCGCTGCGGGAATTCTCCGACGTTGCCGGCAAGCGGATCGCGATATTCCGCGGCGAAGGCGGGCGCAGGTTGCTGGGCGATACGCTTGCCGCGCGAGGTGCGCTGGTCGAACACGCGGCCTGCTATCGCCGGACGCTGCCCGCGCAGAGCGGCGCGCTGCTTGCCGCGGCCTGGGAGGGCGGCAAGGTGGATGCGGTCACCCTGTCCTCGGGCGAAGGTCTCGCCAACCTGCTGGCGATGCTCGGTGCCGAGGCTTCGCGGCGGCTTGCCGGGGCTGCACTTTTCGTTGCGCACGCGCGCGTTGCCGATGAAGCGGCCCGGCAAGGTCTTGAACGGGTGATTGTCGCCGGGCCCGGAGATGCGGAGACGGCCGCGGCGCTGGTTGCATACTTTGGTGGCGCAAGCTACAACTGAGCGCATGGAACAAGGTCCTGCGCCCGCTGCCGCCCCGTCCATCCGTCTGCGCGTGTTTGCCGTCGCGCTGGTGGTGCTCGCCGCGATCGTTGCCGGTCTCTGGCTGGATACCCGCGGCCGCATCGGCGCGACGCAGGAGGAACTCGCCAAGCGCCTGCGCGACATCGAGACCGAAACCCGCGAGGCGCGCACGCTCGGGCGGCAGAGCCAGGAAGCGCTGCGCGAGGTGCTCGGCAAGCTCGGTGCGCTCGAAGCGAAAGTGGCCGAATCGCAGAACCAGCAGATCGCGCTGGAGTCGCTCTACCAGGAATTGGCGCGTAACCGGGACGAGTGGCAGCTCGCCGAGATCGAACAGGTGCTCGCCATCGCCCAGCAGCAGCTGCAGCTTTCGGGCAACGTGCGCGCCGCGCTGCTCGCGCTGCAGCTCGCGGAGAGCCGCCTGTCGCGCGTCGACCGGCCGCAGTTTCTTCCGGTGCGCCGCGCGCTGACGCGCGACATCGATCGCCTCAAATCGCTGCCGGCGCTCGACGTGCCGGGCCTGTCGCTTGCGATCGACCGGCTGATCGCCTCGGTGGACGCGATGCCGCTCGCGTTCGATGAGCGCGCCGAACGACCTGCCGCCGCCAAGGCGGCAAAGCCCGTGCCGCCCGCGGAGGAGAATTTTTTCGCGCGCCTGGGCGGCGAAGTGTGGAAGGAGCTTCGCCAGCTGGTCGTGGTGCGCAAGGTCGAAGCGCCCGAGCCGCCGCTGCTGCTGCCGCAGCAGGCCTGGTTCCTGCGCGAAAACCTGAAGCTGCGGCTGCTGAACGCCCGTCTGGCACTGCTCACCAGGGATGAGGCCGGCTATCGCGAAGACTTGCGCGTCGCGCAGGCCTGGATCCAGCGCTATTTCGACGCCAGGGCCAAAGCCTCCCAGGCTGCGCTGGCGCAGTTGAGGCAGCTCTCCTCGGCCTCGATCAGCTTCGAGCCGCCGTCGATCGTCGACAGCCTTGAGGCGGTGCGCGGTTTCAAGTCGCGCCGCGAGCGAGGCCGGTCTTGAGAAGCGGTTGATGCGAGGGCTTTTCTGGTTGATCGCGGTGTTCGCCGCGGCCGTGGCGCTCGCGCTCGCCGGCCGCCTCGGCGAGGGCTATGCGCTGGTCGTCTACCCGCCCTGGCGAGTCGAGATTTCCCTGCTCCTCTTCGTGCTGGCACTGGCGGCGGCCTTCTGCGCCGCCTACCTCGGGGTGCGCCTGGTCAGCCACACGCTGGACCTGCCGGCGCAGGTGCGCGCCTTCCGCGACCGGCGCAAGCGCGAACAGGCCCAGACCGCGCTGGCGAGCGCGCTGCAGTGCTACTTCGAGGGGCGCTATGCGCGCGCCGAGAAGGAAGCGACGCTGGCTTGGGAGGCGGGCGCCGCGCCCGGCATCGCTGCCCTGGTCGCGGCGCGCGCCGCGCACCAGATGCGCGAGTACGAGCGCCGCGGCCAGTGGCTGGAACGCGCCGCGGCCACCGGTGAATCGCTGCACGCAGCGCGCCTGTTGACGCAGGCGGAGCTGGCGCTGGATGAGCGCGACTTCATCGGCGCGCGCGATGCGTTGCGCAGCATGCACGGCACCGGGCCGCGCCATATCGCCACCGCGCGCATGCAATTGCGCGCCGAACGCGGGGCGCAGAACTGGGAAGAGGTGCTGCGGCTCGCTGCGCTGCTGGCCAAGCGCGGCGCGTTGGCGCCTGCGATCGCGGAGGAGCACCGGGTGCAGGCGCACATCGAGCTGCTCGCGCGCGAATCCGGCGACCGTGCTTCGATCGAGGCGCGCCTGCGGCGCATTCCGTCGGCCGACCTGGTGCATCCGCGGGTGGCGGCCGCAGCCGCGCGGCGCGCGGCGGCATTGGGCGAAGCGGCGCTCGGCCGCGACCTCATCGAGCGCAGCCTCGGCGCGGAATGGAACGCCGCGCTTATCGTGCTCTACGGCGACATCGAAAAGCTGGAAACCGTGAAGCGGCAGGCTGAAGCGCGCGCGCGCATCGAACGTGCCGAGCGCTGGCTGCGCGAACATGCCGAGGACCCGCTGCTGCTGGCAACCCTCGGTCGCTTGTGCATGGCCGCGGAGCTCTGGGGCAAGGCGCAGAACTACCTCGAGGCCAGCCTTTCATTCGGGTCGTCGCGCACCGCGCACCTGGAACTTGCCCGGCTGGCAGAGCGCGAAGGGCGCGTTGCCGAGGCCCAGAAACACTTTCGCAGCGCCGGGGAATTACCATGATGCTTCGAATGTTTTCGGGGATTGTCCTTTCTCTGGCGATCTTCTTTCCCTGTTTGGCGCAGCAGTACCCTTCAAAGCCGATAAAAATAGTCGTTCCCTTTCCCGTGGGCGGCAACATCGCTGCGGACCTGATAGACATCTGCCGGCATATCGCGCGATCTATTCGTAGATCGTTGCATCTACCAATAGATCGTTCTAGCATCAGTTACTGTTTCACCACATGACCAGATAATCCCTATGTACCGTCTTCATTGCTTCTGCCAATCCGGCAACAGCTACAAGGTTGCGTTTCTGCTGCGCGCGCTCGGGCAGGCGTACGAGAACGTGTTCGTGGATTTCATGCATGGGATGACGCGCGACGATGGGTGGCGGGCGCGGACCAACGAGATGGGCGAGGCGCCGGTGCTGGAGGACGGGGCGCGGCGGCTGACGCAGACGGGCGTGATCCTGACGCACCTGGCGAGAAAGCATGGCGCGTACGGCGGCAAGACGCTGGAGGAGGAGCAGGAGATCCTGCGCTGGTTGTTCTTCGACAACCACAAGTTCACGAGCTACTTCGCGACCTATCGCTTCATGAAGGCGTTCGGCCCGGCGGCGCCGGACCCGGCGGTGATGGCCTGGCTGAAAGGCAGGATCGACGGCGCTTACGGCATCGTGGACAGGCGCCTCGCCGCAAGCCCGTTCATCGTCGGCACGGCGCCGACGATCGCGGATTTTTCGCTCTGCGGTTATCTCTTCTATCCGGTCGAGGAAAGCGGCTACGAAGTGCAGTCGCGCTTTCCCGGCATCACGGCGTGGCTCGAGCGCGTCCAAAAGATTTCCGGCTGGGCCTTACCGTACGACATTCTGCCCGGTGAGCGCATCGCGCCGAAGTGGACATGAAGGCGCCGCGTGAAGGGCCGTACGGGCGGTCGTATACTCGGACAACCATGACGCAAAGCTTCTCTGCCGAAACGGCTGTTGTCCACAGCGATCCCGAGATCCTCGATGGTACACCGGTGTTTGTTGGAACGCGGGTTCCGGTGAAGTCGCTTTTCGATCACCTTGAAGCCGGAGATTCGCTCGACGAATTTCTGGAAGATTTTCCCTCCGTAAGGCGAGAGCAGGCGATCGCGGCGCTCGAACTGGCTCGCGAGATGACCGAAGCGCATGCTTCCGTCGTTCCCGGCGCGGGAGTCCAGCCGTAGCACCAGGTTCGCTTTTTTTGGCAACCTGTCGATTCACTTTGCTCGATACGCAGGAGGCATCTATGTCGTCAACTATCGAAGCGGTTGAAGCCGAAGCGCTGCAGTTGTCCGCTGCCGAACGCGCGCGCCTGATTGAGCGGCTTATCGCCAGCCTCGATTCCGACCCCGATGTGGAGGACGCTTGGGCCACGGAGGTGGAGCGGCGTCACGCGCAGATCGAGAGCGGAGCGGTTTCGTTGCTTCCCGGCGCCGAAACTGTGACCAAGCTGCGAGACAAATTTAGATGAAGTATTGGCTGCATCCCGAACCAGAAGAAGATCTCCGGGAAGCGGCCGAGCGCTATCGTCGCTCTTGTGATTCTGCCGCGCGTAAAGTGAGGCTGCCGTGCGCTATGCGATCGTGATCGAGAAGGCCGAGGGCAACTACTCAGCATACGTACCGGATCTCCCGGGCTGTGTTGTTACGGGCGCGTCGGTTGAAGCGTGCTACGAAGGTGGCGATGTGCTCAAGCGTATAATTTTTCTACGCCGAAACATCAAGGGTTTCATATGTCGAGCACGCTCACCGAACTCAAGGAAAAAGCCTCTCAGTTGTCCGAGACCGAGCGCGCGGAGCTCGCGCTTTCGCTGATCGAGTCGCTCGACGGTCCTGCCGACCCCGACGTCGAGGAGGCATGGCGAATCGAGATCGAGCGCCGTGTCGGCCAAATCGAGCGCGGAGAGGTTGAACTCATACCAGGAGACGAGGTCTTTGCCAGATTGCGCCGTCGCCTCGGGTGATTCCCTGTTCCTTCCACCCCGAGGCCGACGCTGAGCTTGAAGAGGCCACGCTGTTTTACGAATCCCGGTTGGTTGGTCTTGGCAAGTCATTCGCCGCCGAGGTCGAACGCATGGTTTCACTCATCCGCGAATTCCCCGACGCAGGTGCGAAGGTGGACATCGACCGCCGCCGCGTCGTGGTTGACCGGTTTCCGTACTCGATCGTCTATCGACGCGATCCAGACTCTATTATCATTGCCGCTGTCGCGCATCAGCGCCGGCGGTCGCGTTATTGGCGCGGCCGGAATTAGATGTTTGCGCTCATGCGCGCGATGAGCGCAGGCTATTTCGCGAATGGGCCAAACGATCGTCACTTGTTCACCGGATGTCCTGGGCGGAACCCCGGTTTTCGCGGGGACGCGCGTCCCCGTGCAGACGCTGATCGACCATTTTGCGGGCGGCGATACGATCGATGAGTTCGGACGATACGTTCGCACACAATAATCCCGCGGGCGGGACGTTGTTCAAACGCCGGGTGGCCGCTGAAAGCATCCGAAAGCTGCTGCGATCGACAGTGACAATCGCCAAGTTCTCGATCAAGGGAAAAAGACTGCAACGGATATCACCATTTCGCGGCGATATTCTCAAGCGCCTTGCGCGGGCGTATCGAAAGCGGCGCAGCTCTCAGACCCAGTCGCGCGGGCGCAGGAAATCCGTGTAGAGCTTCGCCTCCGGCGAACCCGGCGCGGGGGTCCAGCCGTAACGCCAGGTGACGGCGGGCGGCAGGGACATGAGGATGGATTCGGTGCGGCCGCCGGATTGCAGGCCGAACAGGGTTCCCCGGTCCTGCACCAGGTTGAATTCGACGTAGCGGCCGCGCCGGTAGCACTGGAAGGCGCGCTCGCGCTCGCCCCAGGGCGTGGCGCGGCGGCGCTCGAGGATCGGCGCGTAGGCGGTGATGAAGTGGTCGCCGACCGAGCGCACGATGGAGAACGCGCCGGGAAAGTCGGGCGTGGTGAGGTCGTCGAAGAAGATGCCGCCGATGCCGCGCGGCTCGTTGCGGTGCTTGAGGAAGAAATACTCGTCGCACCACTTTTTGAATCGCGGGTGCAGGTCGTGGCCGAAGGGTTCGAGCGCGCGCCGGCAGTTGAGGTGGAAGTGCTTCGCGTCGTCCTCGAAGCCGTAGTAGGGCGTGAGGTCCATGCCGCCGCCGAACCACCAGGTCTCCCCGGCGGAAAAGAAGCGCACGTTGAGGTGCACCGTGGGGCAGTAGGGATTGCGCGGATGCAGCACCAGCGACACCCCCATGGCTTCATAGTGATGTCCGGCAATCTCCGGATGCGCGGCGGAGGCGCCGCGCGGCAGCTCTTTGCCGGAGACATGCGAAAAGCCGACGCCGCCGCGCTCGAACAGCTTGCCGTCCTCGATGATGCAGGTGGCGCCGCCGCCGCCCTCGGCGCGCTGCCAGGTGTCGGCGGCAAAGGAATCGCCGTCCAGCGACTCGAGCGCCGAGACGATGCGTGCCTGCAGCGCGCTGAAGTAGTCGCGGATCGGGCGCGTGTCCACGTCAGTCTTTCTTCAAAGCACGGTGGCCGATGTCTTTCCTGAGCTGCATGCCGTCGAAGCGGATTGCGCCGGCCGTTTCGTAGGCGCGCGTGCGCGCCATTTTCAGGGAATCGCCGAGCGCGGCAACGCAGAGCACCCGCCCCCCGTTGGTGACGACACGCTTGCCATCGAATCTGGTGCCGGCGTGGAACACGCGGCAGTCTTCAGTGGCCTTGGGCAGTACGGTGATTTCATCGCCTTTGCGGGGCTCGTCGGGATAACCCGCGGCCGCGAGCACTAAGCCCAGCGCCGGACGACGGTCCCATTCCGCGGAGGCGCGGTCCAACGTGCCTGCCAGTGCGTGCTCGACCAGCGCTAGCAGGTCCGATTTCAGCCGCAGCATGATCGGTTGCGTCTCGGGATCGCCGAGGCGGCAGTTGAACTCGAGCGTTTTCGGATTGCCGGCCTTGTCGATCATCAGGCCGGCGTAGAGAAAGCCGGTATAGGGCGTGCCGTCCTTCGCCATGCCGTCGATCGCGGGCTGGATGATTTCGCGCATCACGCGCGCGTGCAGTTCCGGCGTCACCACTGGCGCGGGCGAGTACGCGCCCATGCCGCCGGTATTCGGCCCCCGGTCGCCGTCCTGCAGGCGCTTGTGGTCCTGGCTGGTGGCCAGCGGCAGCGCGTGCGCGCCATCCGCCATGACGATGAAGCTCGCTTCCTCGCCCTCCAGGAATTCTTCCACAACCACCCGCGCGCCGGCGTCGCCCAGCCGGTTCTGCACCAGCATCAGGTCGATTGCGGCCTTAGCTTCCGCGACTGTGGATGCGACCACCACACCTTTGCCCGCGGCCAGGCCGTCGGCCTTGATCACGATCGGCGCGCCCTGCTTGTCGATGTAAGCCTTGGCTTCCCTGGCGTCCGTGAAAGTCGCGTAGCGAGCCGTCGGCAGGCCATGGCGCGCCATGAATTGCTTGGCGAAATCCTTCGAGGCCTCAAGTTGCGCCGCAGCGCGCAGCGGGCCGAAGATTTTCAGGCCGGCTTCCTGAAACGCATCCACGATGCCCGCGGCGAGCGGCGCCTCGGGTCCGACGACGGTCAAGTAGATTTGTTCTTTCTTGCAGAAATCAATGAGTTGAGAAAATTCGCTCAAGGACAAATTCTCAAGACCGTTTTCCGTCGCGGTGCCGCCATTGCCCGGCGCCACAAACACTTTCTGCACCTTCGGGCTTTGCGCCAGCTTCCAGGCCATGGCGTGCTCGCGACCACCAGAGCCGATGACTAGCAGTTTCATCAGTGCCTGAAATGCCGCACGCCGGTGAATAGCATGGCGATGCCGCGCTCGTCGGCCGCGGCGATCACTTCCTCGTCGCGCACGCTGCCGCCGGGCTGGATCACCGCGGCGGCGCCGGCGTCGATGACCGCATCCAGTCCGTCGCGAAAGGGGAAAAAAGCGTCCGATGCCACCACCGATCCGGCAACCGCCAGGCCGGCATTCTGTGCCTTGATCGCGGCAATGCGCGCGCTGTCGATCCGGCTCATCTGCCCGGCGCCGACGCCGACGGTGGCGCCGTCGCGGCAGAACACGATCGCATTGGACTTCACGTACTTCGCTACTTTCCATGCGAACAGCAAATCCGCCCACTGTGATTCAGTAGGTTGTTTTTTTGTCTTTACTACCAAATCTTTTTTTTCTAAAACCTTGTCGTCACTGCTTTGCACGAGCAGCCCGCCGCCAACGCGCTTGAAATCATGCGCCTGTACCTCGTGCGACATCGGCACCTCGAGCACGCGCAGGTTCTGCTTGGCGGCGAGGAATTCGCGCGCTTCGGGCTCGACGCGCGGTGCGATGATCACTTCGGCGAACTGCTTGCCGATCTCCGCCGCCGCCGCCCGGTCGAGCGCGCGGTTGAAGGCGAGAATGCCGCCGAACGCGGAGGTCGGGTCGGTGCTGAATGCCTTGCGGTAAGCCGCGAGCGGGTTCGCGCCAATCGCCACGCCGCAGGGATTGGCATGCTTGACGATAACGCAGGCCGGCTCGGCGAAACTCTTAACGCACTCCCAGGCAGCGTCGGAGTCCGCGACGTTGTTGTAAGAGAGCTCTTTTCCCTGCAGCACGGAAAACGAGGCGATGCCGCCTGCCACCGGGTGCTGGTCGCGGTAAAACGCGGCCGACTGGTGCGGGTTTTCTCCGTAGCGCATCTCCTGGCGCTTCAGGAATTGCAGATTGAGCACCTCCGGGTAGGGGCGGCGGCGGTTGTCGGCGTCCAGCGAGAACAAGTGGTTGGCGATCGCCCCGTCGTAGCTGGCGGTGTGCGCGAACACCTTCTTTGCCAGCGCGAAGCGCGTCGCCTCGGCAACGCCGCCGGTGGCGCGAATCTCCTCCAGCACCTTCGCATAGTCGGCAGGGTCGACCACCACCGCGACACCGCCGTAGTTCTTCGCCGCAGCGCGCAGCATCGCCGGGCCGCCGATGTCGATGTTCTCGATCGCGTTCTGCAGCGTGCAGTCCGGATCGGCAACCGTCGCCTCGAACGGATACAGGTTGACTACGATCAGGTCGATCGGCGCGATGCCCGCTTTCTCGATCGCGGCCATGTGCTCGCGGCTGTCGCGCCGCGCGAGGATGCCGCCGTGGATCTTCGGGTGCAGGGTTTTTACCCGGCCATCCAGCATTTCCGGGAAGCCGGTATGCGCCGCGACCTCGGTAACGCGCAGACCTTCCTTTTCCAGGAGTTTTGCCGTGCCGCCGGTGGAAAGGATCTGCACGCCCAGCCCGGCGAGGGCCCGCGCGAACTCCGCCACGCCAGCTTTGTCGGAGACGCTGATGAGCGCCCGCGATACTTTCACGCCTTGATCCGCAGCTGCTGGATTTTCTTGCGCAGGGTGTTGCGGTCGATGCCGAGCATCGCCGCGGCGATGCTCTGGTTGCCCTCGGCCTTGCCGAGCACCGTTTCGATCAGCGGCCGCTCGATGTTCTTGAGCACCATGTCGTAGATCGCGGTCGGCCGCTCGCCGTCCATGTCCCTGAAGTAACGCTCCAGCGAGCGCTTCACCGCTTCGGCGAGTTCGGTATTGCGGCTCATTCAACCAATCCTTCGAAGAAGCGGGCTACGGCAGCGAGTTGAGCCGGCGCAGACAGGATCTGATTTGCTTCCCGGCGAAATGTTTCGCCACCCGGCAGGCCACGCGTATACCAGCCGATGTGCTTGCGCGCGATGCGTACGCCAAGTTCCTCGCCGTAGAGCGAATGAATTCCCTCAAGATGTTCGAGCGCGACCGAGCGTATTTCGGCCGCCGCGGGGGGTGGGAGTTTCTTGCCTTCATATAGAAAGGACAAAAACTCCCGGAAAATCCAGGGGCGCCCGTGGGATGCGCGGCCGATCATGATACCGTCGGCGCCGGTGTACTCCAGTACGCGCCTGGCTTCCTCGGGCGTGCCGATGTCGCCATTGGCGATGACCGGAATGCGCACGCCCGCCTTGACTTCCGCCACCGTGTCGAACTCGGCTTCTCCGCGAAAGCCGCAGGCGCGGGTGCGGCCGTGTACCGCGAGCAGCGCGACGCCCGCATCCTCGGCGATTCTTGCGATGCGCAGCGCATTCCTGTTTTCAGGGCTCGGGCCGGTGCGGATCTTGAGCGTCACGGGCACGTCCACCGCGGCGATGACCGCCTCGAGGATGCGCGCCACCAGGGATTCGTCGGACAGCAGCGCTGAACCGGCGGCGACATTACAGACCTTTTTCGCCGGGCAGCCCATGTTGATGTCGATGATCTGCGCGCCTTCAGCGGCATTGATGCGGGCGGCTTCGGCCATCATGGCCGGGTCGGCCCCCGCGATCTGCACTGAAACGGGGCCGACTTCGCCGCGATGCTCCAGGCGCAGGCGCGACTTGCGGCTGCCACGCAGTTCCGGGCGCGAAGAGACCATTTCGGAGATCGCCAGGCTGGCGCCGAAGCGACGGCAGAGCGTGCGGAAGGGCCGGTCAGTGATCCCCGCCATGGGGGCCGCGAACAGACCGCTACGCAACACGTGTGCGCCGAGCTGCATCAGTTCTTATTGGTTGAAGGTCATGCGAGGGGAGCGGATTCTAGCGCGTTCCGTTGTCAAAAAACATCGCTGCTGTTGCGTATTTCAAACACCAACGCAAGCGCCGCGACGGCTAAGGCAACGCCGAAGTTCCGTAGATCATGCGGCGCGCGAAAAAACGCCGTGCCGGCAGGCAAATGTCCAACGCGGTTAAACCAAAACCTCGCATCAGCCCGGCCAAGGGGTTCGCACCAAGAAAGGCCTCGGCCAGGAAATCGGTGATCCGCACGCTCGCCATTGCGTCCAGGCGGCGCAGCGCGGCGAAACGCTGCAACACGCGCGCCTCGCCGGGGTCTTGCGCATCCTGCAAGACTTGCGCCAGATCCCAGGCGTCGCGCAGACCGAGATTCAGGCCCTGGCCGGCAACCGGGTGCAGTGTTTGCGCAGCGTTGCCGACAAAGGCCTCGCGTACGCCCACCCGTGAGGGCCGTACGCGCAGCGCGAGGGGCGCGTGATTGCGTTCGCCGACAGCGACGAATTGACCGGCGCGCCCGCCGAATGCCGTCGCAAGGGCTAGCAGGAATTCCGCTTCGGGTGCGCTGCACAATGCCTGCGCGCGCTCAGGGTGCATGCCCCACACCGCGCAATAGCGCCCGCCGAGCGGCAGCAAGGCGAGTGGCCCCTCGGGCGTGAAGCGCTCCCAGGCGGTGCGCGCGGCAACCGGACTGGTTGTGACCAGCGCCACGAGCGCTTCCTGCGCATAATTTTTTTCCTTCAGCGCGTTTGACGTGCCTTCGGCATGGACGACGAGAAGCGCATCCCCGGAATCGGTCTCGATCCGGATGCCGGAATCTTCAAGCCTGGAAAGCAGGCAGTTCAGCAGCGATGCGTAGTCCACCACATAGCCCAGCGCTGGTACGCCCGCGTCGGCGGCGCTCAGGCAGGTACGGCCGAAAGCGCCTTGCTGTGAGATGTGGATCGTCGATATCGGCGTGGCTTCCAGCGCGCGCCAGGCGCCGATGCGCTCGAGGATCAGCCGGCTGGCGTGCGACAGCGCGATCGGCTTTAGCGGCGCCTTCCCCTGCACGGCCTTTCTTTGCACGAGGCGAACGTTTTTCCCCGCCGCGTGGAGCAACAAAGCCATCACGCAACCGACCGGCCCCGCACCGCGGACGGCGATTTTACCCGGCATTGCGTGTTACTTCCCTTTTCAGTGCTTCGATGTCGGCGACGCTTTTCGGTGCCGCGGCGGTGATCACTTCGCAGGCGCCCTCCGTCACAAGCACATCGTCCTCGATGCGCACGCCGATGCCGCGCAGGGCGTGCGGCACGTCGTCCGCGGCGCGGATATACAGGCCAGGCTCGACCGTGAGCACCATGCCGCGGGTCAGCGTGCGCCACTTGCCCGCGCGCTTGTAGTCGCCGGCATCGTGCACGTCCAGGCCGAGCCAGTGGCCGGTGCGGTGCATGTAGAAGCGCTTGTAGGTTTCCTTCTCCAACACTTCGTCGAGGCTGCCGGAGACGAGCTTCAGATCAAGCATGCCCCGCGCCAGAACGCGCACCGCCGCGTCGTGCGGCTCGTTCCAGGCGTTGCCGGCACGCACCTTGTCCATTGCCGCGGCCTGCGCCGCGAGGACGATTTCGTAGACCTCGCGTTGCGCCGGTGTGAAACGCTCGCTCACCGGGAAGGTGCGCGTGATGTCCGAAGCGTAGCCGGCGAGCTCGCAGCCGGCGTCGATCAGCACCAGCTCGCCGGCGCGCAGCGCCGCGTCGTTGGATACGTAATGCAGCACGCAGGCGTTGGCGCCGCCGGCGACGATCGGCCAGTAGGCGGGAAACTCCGCACCGTTGCGGCGGAACTCGTGCAGCAATTCGGCTTCGAGTTCGAATTCAAATCCACCCGGCCGCGCGGCGCGGATGGCGCGCCGATGCGCGCCGGCCGAGATCGACGCCGCCCTGCGCATCACGCCAAGTTCATGTGCATCCTTTACCAGGCGCATCTCGTCGATCAGCGCGCGCACGTCGTGGACGCGCTCCGGCGCACCGGTGCCGGAGCGCGCTCTGGCGCGCACCGCATTCAGCCAGCTCATGGCGCGCGCGTCCCACGCAGCGTCGGCCCCGACCGGGTAGTAGAGCGCAGGCTGGTCGCCGAGCAGCTCCGCGATTCTTGTATCCAGCTCGGCAATGGGATAACTCTCGTCGAAGCCGAAGCGTTCACGCGCTCCCTGTGGCCCGAAGCGAAAGCCGTCCCAGGTTTCGCGCTCCTCGTTTTTTTCGCGGCAGAACAGCAGGCTCTTGGGCTGCGCGCCGGCGACGATCACCAGCACCGCCCCGGGTTCCGGAAAGCCGGTCAAATAGTAGAAATGGCTGTCGAAGCGGTAGGGGTAGTGCGTGTCCCGGTTGCGTATGCGCTCGGGCGCGGTAGGAATGACCGTCACGCCGCCCTGCATCGCCTGCGCGAGGCGGGCGCGGCGCGCGCCGTGCAGTACGGGATCGAGGTCGTTTGGTTTCATGAATTTTTCAAGCGTGCTTCCAGCGCGGACAGGCGCTCCGGGGTGCCGACATCGTTCCAGTGTCCTGCATACAGTTCGCCCGTGACCTCGCCGCATTCCGCGGCCGCGCGCCACAGCGGCGCGAGGGGCGCTTTCGTGCCGGCGGCGACGCCGGCGACCAGTTGCGGCGATATCACCGCGATGCCTGCGTAAGTGTAGCGCGGCGATGCGGCATTGCCGATGAGGTTGTTGTCGAGTGAAAAATCGCCCGCCGGGTGCTGTGGCGGGTTCGGCACCAGGACCAGGTGCGACAGGCGCCTGCCCAGATCGAATCCGCGCAAGGCCGAAAACTCGTAGTTACACCAGAGGTCCGCGTTCACCACAAGAAATGGTTCGGGCCCCAGCAATTCGCGCGCCTGCGCGATGCCGCCTGCGGTCTCCAGAGGAACGGCTTCGTGGGACCAGTCGATCTTCATTCCCAGGCGGCTGCCGTCGCCAAAATGGGCGACGATCAACTTCGCCAGGTGTGACACGTTGATCACGGCGCGCGTGAAGCCCGCGGCCGCCAGGCGCTCCAGGTGCCGCCCGAGCAGCGTCTGGCCCGCGACTTCGACCAGCGGCTTTGGAATCGAATCGGTCAGCGGACGCAGCCGCTCTCCCCGGCCCGCGGCGAGGATCATGACGTTCATGCCGGGGCGAGCCGCTCGAGCAGCTGCGCCAGGGGCGCCAGCTCGCGGTAGCGCCGGCAGGTAGCGAGCAGGTACTCCATCACCCGCGGGATATCGGCAAGGTAGCGTTGCTTGCCGTCGCGATGGCAAAGGCGCGCGAAAATTCCGATCACTTTCAATTGCCGCTGCGCGCCCATCCACTCGAAGTCGCGGTAGAACTCGGCAAAATCGGCGCGTACCGGGAGGTCGGCCTTGCGCGCCTTTTCCCAGTAGCGCACCACCCAGTCGAGCACCTGCGCCTCTTCCCATCGGACATAAGCGTCCCTGAACAGCGACACCAGGTCATAGGCGATCGGGCCGTAGACTGCATCCTGGAAATCCAGAACGCCTGGCAGCGGCGCGCAGACCATCAGGTTGCGGCAGTGGTAGTCCCGGTGCACGAATACCCGTGGTTGGGCGAGGTTATTGCCGAGCAACGATTCAAACGCCGCATCCAGTACCTGCTGCTCGGCTGGCGTCAACTCGCGCCGCAGCTCCCGGGCGATGTACCAGTCAGGGAACAAGCGCAGCTCGCGCTCCAGCAGCGCACGGTCATATTCCGGGAGTACTGCCTCCCGGCTCGCCAGCTGGATTCGGAGCAGGGTCTCGGTCGCGGCCGCGTAGAGCGGATCGGGGTCCCCCTGACGGTCAAATGCATCCAGAAACGTCGCATGGCCCAAGTCTTCCAGCAGCAGGAAGCCGGCTTTCAGGTCCCGCGCGTGGATCGCGGGCACGTGCGCGCCGGCTGCGGCAAACAGCCCTGCAACGTGCAGGAATGGCCGGCAATCCTCCTTTTCCGGGGGCGCGTCCATGACGACGAAACTGCGGCCGTCGGCGAGGCTGGCACGGAAATACCGCCGAAAGCTCGCATCCTCCGAGGCCGGGGCCAGCGTGCAGGGAATGGCCGGAAATTCTGCGCCGAGCCAGCGCTCGAGCGCGGCGAGCCTGAAATCCATTGCGAAGTGGGCCGAATTATGACACTTTTCACTCTGAAGAAACGCGCCCAGAACCTTCCACACATGCAGCATCGTCCGGCGCGCTTCGCGGCGCTCCTTTTTCCGGTTTTGTTCCTCCTGTCCGGCGCCCAGTTCGCCTGGGCACAGGTACCCGCGCCTGTACCCGCGCCCTCAGCCAAGCCGAAGGGGCCGGCCACCATCGACGCCCAGAGCATCGAGGGGGTCTCGGAGCTCGAGCTCACCGCGCGCGGCCAGGTCGAGTTCCAGCGGGAGGATCTCACCGTGTACAGCGAATTCCTGCGCTTCAACCAGGAATTCGGGCGCATCGAGGCCGATGGCGGGGTGCGATTCCTGCGCGGCCAGGATCGCTTCTTCGGCCCGCGCCTGCGCTACAACACCCAGGACGACACCGGCGTGTTCGAGGGCTCGAATTACCTTCTGCGCGGCGAGACCACGATGATGCGCGGCAAGGCCGAGCGCCTCGAGTTCCTGGGTAAGGACCGGATCCGGCTGGTGCAGGGCATGTTCACCACCTGCGAGCCTGGCAAGGAAGACTGGCGCTTCGAGGCGGGCGAGCTCGAGATCGACAACGACAAGCAGGTGGCCACGCTCCGCGACGGGCGTCTCAAGTTCTTCGACACCACCATCCTGCCGCTGCCTTACGGGTCGTTTTCCCTCGACAAACAGCGCAAGTCCGGTTTTCTGACGCCGGGCTATACGCAGAACACGCGGCGCGGCCTGGAACTGAGCGCGCCTTACTACTGGAACATCGCACCGGAAAGGGACCTGACGCTCACGCCGTCTTTCATGACCAAGAGGGGCGAGCAGCTGAAGACGGATTTTCGCTATATCGACCCGAAGTACAAAGGGGAGATGCGTTATGAAATCATGCCGCACGACAGTCAGACGCGCACTTCGCGCAGCGCCTTTTCCCTGCTGCACGAGCAGCAGATTACGCCGGCGATGCGCGGTATTGTCGATTTCAACAAGGTTTCCGATAGCCGCTACTTTGTCGACCTGAGCTCGCAGGTGCGCCAAGTCTCGACGCGCATTCTGTCGCAGCAGGCGAGCCTGTCGTATGGCTTCCCGGTCGCCGGATTGGGTGTCGGTATCAGCACCCTGGTGCAGCGGTACCAGACCCTGCAGGACCCGCTGGCGCCGATCACGCCGCCCTACGCCCGCCTGCCTCAAATCAACTTCGGCACCTCGAAGAACGACATTGCCGGACGGTTCGACGTTACGCTGCCGGGCGAATTCGTGCGTTTTTCGCATCGCACGCTGGTCGAGGGAACGCGGCTCTCGCTCAATCCGACGCTTGCGATGCCGATCCTCGCGCCTGGTTACTTTGTGACGCCAAAACTCGGCCTGCGCTATACCGACTATCGCCTGACGAACACCGCTTCTGGCCAGCCCGGAAAGCAGAGCGTTTCGCTACCGTGGGTGAGCCTGGACAGCGGCTTGATTTTTGATCGCGGCGTGAAATGGTTCGGCCAGTCCCTTACCCAGACGTTCGAGCCGCGCCTGTTCTATGTCTACGCGCCGTACCGGAACCAGAGCCAGAACCTGTTATTTGATACCGGTCTCACGGATTTTAATTCCAGCCAGATATTTTCCGAGAACCGCTTCGCCGGCAACGACCGCTTTGGCGACGCGAATCAGGTCACGGTCGCGGCGAGTTCGCGCCTCGTGACGCCGAATGGCGAGGAGCTGCTTCGCGCCACCATCGGGCAGCGTTACTATTTCTCGGACGAACGGGTGGGCCTCACCGCGGCGTCCGCCCTGCGTACGCGGGGCCAATCCGACATACTTGCCGGGCTCGGCGGCCGGCTGGCGCAGAGCATCAGTTTCGATAGCGCGCTTCAATACAATCCGCAAATGACACGCCCCGAGCGCTACAGCGTTTCGGCACGCTATGCCCCGGAAATCGCGAAGGTGGTCAGCGCCAGCTACCGCTTCAACCGCGACACCCGGCTCAAGCAGGTCGATATCGCGGGCCAGTGGCCGGTGGCGACAGGGTGGTATGCAATCGGCCGCTGGAATTATTCCGTGAGCGACTCGCGCCTGCTTGAGGGAATCGCCGGCCTGGAGTACAACGCCGGTTGCTGGGTATTTCGCGGCGCATTTCAGCGCTTGCAGGCCGCGGTGCAGACAACGTCCACCGGGATCTTCTTCCAGTTGGAGTTCAACGGTTTCGGCGGCTTGGGTTCCGACGAGATCGTCAACTTGCTCAAGCGCAGCGTTCCGGGGTACGCGGTCACCAACCCCACCCAGGGCGCCCTCGCGCCACCGAGTCTGCGGCCGCGCCTGCCGTTCGAGCAGGTTTTCTAGACAGAGCCTTAGATGAGGATTATTTCCGCGGCCGCTTTCCTGGGCATTGCCCTGACCGTTCAGGCGCAGGATCCTGTACGCACGCAGGGCCAGGTTCTGCCCCCGGACGCGCCCGTGCAGACACAAGACCAGGCGCCATCGCCGCGCGCCGCGCGGCAGCCGCAACGCGTTTTGCTGGTGGACCGCATCGTCGCTGTGGTGGGCCGGGAGGTCGTTACGGCCTCGGAGCTCGCCGAGCGCCGCGAAATGGCCGAACGGCAGCTCCGGCAGCAGGGCACGCCGTTGCCGGAGCGCGGCATCCTTGAGCGGCAGATCCTGGATCGTTTGATCCTCGACAAGGCGCAGTTGCAGCTGGCGAAGGAAAACGGCATCCGGGTGGAAGACGCCCAGCTCGACCGTGCGTTGGAGCGCATTGCGGAGAACAACAAGATGACGCTCTCTGTGTTTCGCCGGACACTTGAAAAGGACGGCGTGGCGTTCGAGAAGTTCCGCGACGAAGTTCGCCAGCAGATCCAGTTGCAGCGGTTGCGCGAGCGCGAGGTGGACGATCGCATTGATGTGAGCGACGGTGAGATCGACCAGTTCCTGGCCGAGGCCAAGGGCAGCAGCGGCGCGCGCAGCGAATACAACCTGGCCCATGTGCTGGTGCGCCTGCCCGAACAGGCGAGCCCCGAACAGATCGAGCTGGCGCGCAAGAAGGCGGAGCAGGCGCGCGCCGAATCCATCGCCGGCGCGGATTTCGCAAAAATTGCGGCAAGTTATTCGGACGCGCCGGACGCACTTAAGGGCGGCAACATGGGCTGGCGAGGAGAGGACCGTCTGCCCGAGATTTTCGCCGCTGCCGTGAAGAGCCTGCGTTCCGGCGAGACCAGCCCGGTGCTGCGCAGTCCGGGCGGCTTCCATGTCGTCAAGCTGCTGGAGCGGCGTGGCGCGGAAGAGGGAGCCCCCGTCCAGCAGACCCACGCGCGGCACATCCTCGTGAGGACCAACGAAGTCGTCTCCGAGGCTGACGCGCGTCGCAGGCTGACCGAGCTGCGCGAACGCATGGTCACGGGCGGCGCGGATTTCGCCGATCAGGCGCGCCAGCACTCGTCCGACGGCAGCGCGTCGCGCGGCGGCGACCTTGACTGGCTGCTTCCCGGAGATACGGTGCCGGAGTTCGAGCGCGCCATGGACGCGCTCAAGCCGGGCGAGATCAGTCAACCGGTCAAATCGCCGTTCGGCTGGCATCTGATCCAGGTTCTGGAACGCCGCGCGGCCGGGCTGACGCAGGAGCGCCGCCGCATGCAGGCCCGGCAGGCGCTCAAGGAGCGCAAGGCGGACGAAGCCTTCCAGGACTGGCTGCGCCAGCTGCGCGACCGCACTTACGTCGAGATGCGCCTCGAAGACAAGTGAGGCCGCGCAAGAGGTTCGGTCAGCATTTCCTGCACGATCCCGGAGTCCTGAAGCGCCTCGTCGAGGCGATTGCGCCCGTGGACAGCGACATCTTCGTCGAGATCGGTCCCGGCGAAGGCGCGCTGACCCGGCCGCTTCTCGAACGCATCGGGCGCCTCACGGCCATCGAAATCGATCGTGACCTGGCGGCGAAGCTAGCGCACGAATTTTCTTCTCAAAGACTTACCGTGGTAAGTGCGGACGTGCTCGATTTCGATTTTTCCGCTCTTCCGTCCGGGCTGCGCGTCGTCGGCAATCTGCCCTACAACATCTCGACGCCGATCCTGTTCCACCTCGCGCGCCATGCCAGCCGCGTCCGCGACATGCACTTCATGCTGCAGCTCGAAGTCGTGCAGCGGATGGTGGCCAGACACTCCACGCCGGACTACGGCCGGCTATCGGTGATGCTGCAGACGCGTTTCAAGATGCACAAGCTCTTCAATGTCGCCCCCGGCGCCTTCCGCCCGCCGCCGAAGGTGGATTCCGCGGTGGTGCGCCTGGTCCCGCTCGCCGAGAAGCCTGATTGGGACCAGGCGGTGCTCGAGAAGATCGTGCGCGAAGCCTTCAGCGCGCGGCGCAAGACGCTGCGCAATGCGTTGCCGCTGCCAGCGGAAGACTACGAGGTTGTTGGGATCGACCCGACGCTAAGGCCGGAGAACCTGTCGCCGGAGGACTACCTGCGTATCACGCGGCGGGTTTGCGCTCGATGAATTCGATCTTGTAGCCGTCGGGGTCCTGCACGAACGCGATCACGGTGGCGCCGCCCTTGACCGGGCCGGCCGGGCGGGTAACGGTGCCGCCTTTGGCGCGCACCGCGTCACAGGTCTTCGCCACGTCGGGAAACTCGAGCGCGATGTGGCCGAAGGCAGTGCCGAGGTCGTAATTGTCCACGCCGTAGTTGTAGGTCAGTTCCAGCACCGCGGTCCTGTCCTCGCCGTCATAGCCGACGAAGGCGAGGGAGTATTTCTGGTCGGGCCGGTCGGTGGTGCGCAGCAGCTTCATGCCGAGCACTTCGGTGTAGAACTTGATCGAACGCTCGAGGTTGCCGACCCGGAGCATGGTGTGCAGGATTCTCATAGGGGCCCTCAGATTCTGGGAATGGTTGCGGCAGCGTGCTCGATGCGCTCGCGCGCCTCGCGCCAGTGAGGATACAGCCATTCGACCAGCGCCCAGAAGCGCTCCGAATGGTTGAGCTCCACCAGGTGCGCGACCTCGTGCGCCACCACGTAGTCGGCCAGCTCGGGGTCGAGGTGCACCAGCCGCCAGGACAGGCGGATGCGGCCGCTCGACATGCATACGCCCCATTGCGTGCGGGCGTTGGAGAGTTTGAGCGGCGGCGGCGGCAGGCTGACGCGCGCCGCAAAGTGCGCCACGCGCGGGGCCAACGCATCCAGGGCACGCGACTTCAGCCACTGCAGGAGCAGTGCGCGCACCGCGCCCCTGCGATGCGGCTCGGGGTGGCTTACCTGCAGCTCGGATCCGACAAGATTGACCGAGCGGCGCGATGGCGACACTACCAGGACGACTTGATGCCCGTGCAACGGCAGGGTCTCGCCGCTCTCGCCAAAGATCGTGCTGGGCTTGCCCGCCGCCACGCGCTTGTCGAGCTTCTCCAGGATCCAGCCTGCTTTCTCATGCAGGAAGCCTTCGATCTCGCGCCAGGGCGCGCGCATCGGCGCGGCGACCGAAAGCCCGTGTGCGCTCACTTTGATGCCGATGGTGCGCCGGTGCCGGCGCTCGAAGCGGAATTCGACCGCGCGCCCCTCGAGCAGTGCGTGGCGCGTCGGCGCCGCATCCGCAGGCGGCGGTTCGTCGAACAGCGCTAGCTGTCCTGACCCCGCTAGCTGTCCAGGGTCTTTTGCTGTGTCTCGATCCACTGTTCTGCCATCGCGTTGATGGTTGCCGGGTCACGCCCCGCGCTCTCGATCGGCGGGCCGATGCGCACTGTTACCGTTCCCGCGTACTTGCGAAAGGAGTTGCGCGGCCAGACCCGCCCCGCATTGTGCGCCACCGGCACCACCAGCGCGCCGGTGTGCGCCGCGAGCCACGCGCCGCCGGGCTGATATTTGCGCGTCTTGCCGGGGGCGACACGCGTGCCTTCGGGAAATACCACGACCCAGAAGCCCTGTTCGAGGCGTTCCTTGCCGCGGCGCGCCATCTGCCGCAGCGCCGCCATGCCGCGTCCGCGATTAATCGCGATCGGGCTCATCATCGCCAGCCCCCAGCCGAAAAACGGGATCCACAGCAGCTCACGCTTGAGCACATGCACCTGCGGCGGAAAGATCTCCTGAAAGGCAAGCGTTTCCCACGCCGACTGGTGCTTCGACAGGATCACCGCGGGGCGCCGCGGAATGTGCTCGCGCCCTTCGACGCTCCAGCGGATGCCGCAAAAGTATCGCAGGCATTGCAGCATGAGCCGCGACCAGGCCGAGATCACGCGGTAGCGCACCATGCGAGGCAGCGGCGCGCTGGCGATGGCAAGAAGTGCGTAGGGCGGAGTGAAAATCAGCAGCGCGAGCCAAAACAGGGCCGAGCGCAGATAGGTCATAGAGGCACGGTCATGGCTGCGCAGTCATGGCGCGAGCCGTGCCGCGATCGCGGCGAGGTCGGCGGCGATTTCGGTGCCCGGCGGCAGGCCGCCCGCGTCGCGCGCCTTCCTGCCGTTGCCGGTGAGCACGAGCCAGGGCTGCGCGCCTGCCGCCGCCGCGGCCGCGACGTCGCGCAGCGAGTCGCCGATCATCGGCACGCCCTTCAGCTTGACGCCGAAGCGCGACGCGATCTCGAGCAGCAGCCCCGGCCTGGGCTTGCGGCACTCGCAATTCGAGTCCGATGCGTGCGGGCAGAAGAAGATCGCGTCGATCCTGCCGCCCGCCTGGCCGACCGCGCGGTGCATCTCGGTATGGATCGCGTTCAGCGTCGACATGTCGAACAGCCCGCGCGCGATGCCGGACTGGTTGGTCGCCACCGCGATGCGCCAGCCGCCCTGTGTCAGCCGCGCGATCGCCTCCAGGCTGCCGGGAATCGGCCGCCACTCGGCCGGCGACTTGATGTACTGGTCGCTGTCCTGGTTGATGGTGCCGTCGCGGTCCAGTATCACGAGCTTCATGCGAGTGATCCTTCGGCGAATTTCATGTCGCGAGCTTCGAGATGTCGGCGACGCGATTCATGGCTTCACGCAGGTCGCGTAGCAGGGCGAGACGATTGCGCCGGAGCGTCTCGTCTTCAACCATCACCATGACCTTGTCGAAGAACGTATCGACCGGCGTCTTGAGGACCGAGAAGCTCTTCAAGTAGCCCGTGTAGTCGCCTTTTTCATAGAGAGGTTTCGCCTTCTCGGTTGCAGCGCGGATGGCCTCGAGCAATGCACGTTCCGCGGGCTCCTTGAGTTCACTTGGTTCTGCATTGGCAAAGGACTCGCCCTTCGCTTGCGCCTGCTTGAGGATGTTCACGATCCGCTTATTCGCTGCGGCGAGGCTCTCCGCTTCGGGCAGCGCTTGAAAGGCTTTCACGGCTTCCAATTGCTGCAGCACCACACCAAGATTGACGGGGTTCATGCTCAGCACAGCGTCAATCTGCAGCGTCGAGAAGCCTTGTTCCTTCAGGTAGCCGGCAAAGCGGTCATACACGAACCGAATGAGTTCGACCGGCACCTGGCTCTTGAATGGTTCGAAAGCCGCCGTCGCCAACGCTGTCAGTGACAAGTGAAGCCGGTGTTCCACCAGGATCCGGACGACACCGAGTGCTGCGCGGCGCAGGCCGAACGGGTCCTTGTCGCCGGTCGGCTGCTGGCCGATGCTGAACAAGCCGGCGATCGCATCGAGCTTCTCGGCCAGCGCAACGGCACAGGCGAGCGGTCCTTCGGGGAGCTTGTCGCCGGCGAAGCGCGGGCGGTAGTGCGCCTCGATCGCATCGGCTACCGCGGCCGGTTCCTTATCGTGCAGCGCGTAGTAGCGCCCCATGATGCCTTGCAACTCCGGGAACTCACCCACCATGCCGGTCAGCAGGTCCGCCTTGCACAGTCTGGCGGCTTTCGCGGCGAGTGATTGATCGGCTTTCAAGTGAATTGCAATTTTGCTGGCCAAGGCTTCAATGCGCGTGACCCGATCGAGCTGGCTGCCGAGCTTGTTGTGGTAGACGACCTTGGCGAGCAGCGGAATGCGTTCTTCCAGACGCTGCTTGCGGTCCTGGTTGTAGAAGAAGCGCGCGTCTTCGAGCCGCGGCCGCACCACGCGCTGGTTGCCGCCGATGATGTGGCGCGGGTCGGCGGCTCTCATGTTCGAGACGATGAGGAATTTTCCTGTCAGCCTGCCCGCAGCGTCGAATAGCGGAAAATATTTCTGATTCTGCCGCATCGTGAGGATCAGGCACTCCTGCGGCACTTCCAGGAAGGCCTTGTCGAATTCGCCGACGTAGACGCTGGGGTGTTCCACCAGCGCCGTGACCTCGTCGAGCAGGATTTGGTATTCGCCCAGGCTGGCGTTCTGCTTTTTTGCTTCGACCTGCAGCTGCGCGTCGATCTCCGCCTTCCTTTTCCCGAAATCGGCCAGCACCATGCCTTCGTCGAGCAGCTTATTCTCGTACTCGTCCGCATTGCCGAGAGTGATTTCGCTCTTGCCCATGAAGCGGTGGCCGCGGGTTTGATTGCCCGACTCGAGTCCGAGTACTTTGCCGGGAACAACGCGCGAGCCATGGAGCATCACGAGTCCATGTACAGGGCGCACGAACTGCGCATCGCCTGAACCCCAGCGCATCATTTTCGACACAGGAAGCTTTCTTAGCACCTCTTCGACGATACTTGCCAGTACCGCATCGAGGTGAACGCCGGGCAGAGTGAAATTCGCGACTACGATTTCGCCTTTCTCCGTTTTGCGCCGCTCCAGCGACTCCGGCGAGACTTTGTTCTTTCTGGAAAATCCTTCAACTGCTTTTGTGTTCGAGCTTTGGGGACCTTCAATTGAATGATGCGATTCGGAACCTCGCTCTTGCACATCTTGAAGTAGTACGCCCAGTCTTCGAGGCGTCGCAAAGGTGAGCTTCTTCGGATCGCGGGTTTTAAGCCTGTGCTTGACAATCTCCGCTACTAGTTGATCCGCAAAAGTGTCCCCCAGCTTTCGAAGCGACTTCGGTGGCAGTTCCTCGGTGAGGAGTTCGACGAGCAGCGTGGCTTCCGTAGTTCCCATAGTTACGCCGCCTTGACCATCGGGAAGCCGAGCCGCTCGCGCGATTCGTAATAGGCCTGCGCGACGGCGCGGGCGAGGGCGCGGACGCGGCCGATGTAGGCGGCGCGCTCGGTGACGGAGATCGCACCTCGGGCGTCGAGCAGGTTGAAGGTGTGCGAGGACTTCAGGACCATTTCGTAGGCTGGCAGCACGCACTGCGCGTCTATGAGCCTCTTTGCTTCTTGTTCAAAGTTTTTAAACAAATCAAAAAGGAGTTCGACATTCGACAGCTCGAAGTTGTAGCGCGACTGCTCGACTTCGTTCTGCTTGTAGACATCGCCATAGGTGACACCGGGTGTCCACACCAGGTCGTAGATGGAGTCCTTGCCCTGCAGGACCATCGCCAGGCGCTCCAGGCCGTAGGTGATCTCGCCGAGCACCGGCTTGCAATCCAGGCCGCCAACTTGCTGGAAGTAGGTGAACTGGGTGACTTCCATGCCATCCAGCCAGACTTCCCAACCCAGGCCCCAGGCGCCCAGGGTGGGCGATTCCCAGTCGTCCTCGACGAAGCGGATGTCGTGTTCCTGCGGGTTTATGCCGAGGCTTTTCAGCGATTCCAGGTACAGATCCTGGATATCCGGCGGCGAGGGCTTGAGCGCTACCTGGTACTGATAGTAGTGCTGCAGCCGGTTCGGGTTGTCGCCATAGCGGCCATCCTTGGGCCGGCGCGAGGGTTGCACATAGGCCGCGTTCCAGGGTTCCGGGCCGATCGCGCGCAGGAAAGTCGCGGTGTGGAAGGTGCCCGCGCCCATTTCCATGTCGTAGGGCTGCAGCAGCACGCAGCCGCGTTTGTCCCAGAAGGTGTTGAGACTGAGGATGAGTTGCTGGAAGGAGATCATTCGCCGGAGAATTTTACCGGGAGCGCCCTCGCAGCGCGACGAACGCCAGCGCCAGCAGCGCGAGCAGGACCGCCGGCCAGTCGCCGAGGCGCACGTAAGGAGTGGCGCCGCCGTAGCCGCGCACCTCGAATTCGATGCGGCCCTGCACAAACTGCTTCATCTGCTGGCGCACCGAGGCGTCGGGCCAGATCGCGGCGCTGATCCCGGTATTGGCGGCGGTGAGGTAGACACGGCCGGTTTCCAGCGCGCGCATGCGGGCGATCTGCAGGTGCTGCGCCGGCGCGAGTGAGTCGCCGAACCAGGCGACGTTCGATATGTTTACCAGCAGCGTGGCCTCAGGCAGCTGGCGGATGATTTCGGCGCCGTAGGCATCCTCGTAGCAGACGTTCACCGCGACGCGCTGGCCGGCGATCGCCATCGGGCGCTGGTCCGGGGCGCCGCGTGAGAAATCCGCGAGCGGGATGGAGAGCACGCGCACGATCCAGCCCAGACCCGGCGGCACGAATTCGCCGAAAGGCACGAGATGCACCTTGTTGTACGAGGCGGACGGCGATATGCCCAGGCTGATGACGCTGTTCAGGTAGCCTCCCTCCGCGGTCCGCACCGGAACGCCCAGCAGAAGGTCGCCGCCATTGCGCACGGCGGCCGCTTTCAGCCGCTCGAGGAAGGGGCGCTCGACGAGATCGAGGAAGCGCGGCACCGCGGTCTCGGGCAGCACGATCAGGCGGGCATTGCCGCCCGCATTGCCCTGTTCGGCGAGCCGCGCATAGGTTTCGAGCGTTCGTTCGTAGCGTGCCGGATCGAACTTCATCTCCTGCGGCACGTTGCCCTGCAGCAGCGCAACGCGCAGCGGCTCGCCTACCGGATCCGTCCACTGCGTGGTGCGCAAGCCGTAGCCGCAGGCGAGCACGAAAGCCAGACAGCCCGCCGCAATCCAGCGCGTCCGGTGCACGTTGCCGAGCGCGATGCACCACAGCAGGCCGGCCGCGACGGCCAGCGCCAGCGAAACCGCGTACACGCCGCCCACGGGCGCGAAGCCCGAGAGTGGATCGTCGATCGCCGTATAGCCGAGCGCGAGCCAGGGAAAGCCGGTCAGGAACCAGCTGAGTGACCATTCGACCAGCATCCACGAAGCAGGTATCAGCAACGTGGCGCGCAATGCCACGGGCGCCGCGCTGTCGCGTGCGATGCGGGCCTGGATCCAGCCGGCGAGCGCGGGAAAAAGCGCGAGGAAGGCGCAAAAGCCGAGCGTTGCCGCTGCGGCGAGCGGCATCGGCATGGCGCCGAAGCGATGCAGGCTGATGTATACCCAGGACACGCCGGCGCCGTAGAGGCCGAGGCCGAAGAAGAATCCGAGCCGGAATGCGCACTGCGGCGTAGGCGCGCGAACCCAAAGATGTACCAGCACCGCGAGCGCCGCGAGCGTGGCGGGGAAAAAATCGAAGGGAGAAAAGCCGAGCACCGCAGCCGCGCCTGCAAGGAACGCGGAAAACAGGGACAGACCACGTTTTCCTGACTCTTGATTTCGGAAAACGTGGTCTGTCCCTGTTTTCCTCACGTCTTGGGTTTCTCGACGATCAGCGTATAGACGCGCCGGCTGTCGGCGCGCAGCACCTGGAATTTGAGCCCGGCGATGGCGAGCGCCTCGCCGCGCTTGGGCAGCCGGCCCAGGTGCGCGATCACCAGACCGCCGACGGTGTCGTGCTCCTCGTCGGAGAACTCGGTGGCGAAGGCGGCGTTGAAGTCGGCGATCTGCGTCAAGGCCTTGACGCGGAAGCGCCCGCCCGGCTCGGGCAGGATGTTGTCGCTCGCTTCGTCGAAGTCGTACTCGTCCTCGATGTCGCCGACGATCTGCTCCAGCACGTCCTCGATGGTCACCAGGCCGGCGATGCCGCCGTACTCGTCTGCCACGATCGCCATGTGGTTTCGGCTGGCGCGGAACTCCCGTAGCAGCACGTTGAGACGCTTGGATTCGGGCACAAAGATCGCCGGGCGCAGCATCTCGCGTACGTTGAATTGCTCCTCGCCCGCATAGTGGCGCAGCAGGTCCTTGGCGAGCAGCACGCCAATCACGTCGTCGCGGTTCTGGCCGATTACCGGGAAGCGCGAGTGGGCGGAGCTGATCACCTGCGGCATGAACTGGTCCACCGGCTCGTTTATGTCGATCACGTCCATCTGCGCGCGCGGGATCATGATGTCGCGCACCTGCATTTCGGACACGGTGAGCGCGCCCTCGACGATCGAGAGGGCATCCGCATCCAGCAGGTTTCTCTGGTAGGCCGAGCGCAGCAGCTGCACCAGGCTGGCGCGGTCCGAAGGCTCGCGCAGGATCAACGCGGACAATCGCTCGAGCAGGCTGGGACGCGCGGAATCGGTCATTGCGGGGGCGCTATTTTAGCGCGACAGCCACTGCATACGGGTCGGCAAACCCGAGGCGGCGCAGCAGGCGAATTTCAGTTTGTTCCATGCGCGCGGCGTGCGCTTTGCGCAGATGGTCGTGGCCGCGCAGATGCAGCACGCCGTGCACGACCAGGTGGGCGTAATGCGCCGCCAGCGTCTTGCCCTGGGCTCTCGCTTCCGCGGCGATGACCGGATGGCAAAGGACGACATCGCCTTCGAGCGGCCTCGATCGGTACGGAAACGAAAGAACGTTGGTCGCGCGCTTTTTCTTCCGGTAGCGCAAATTGAGGCGCCTGGACTCCGCCGAACCGACCACGCGCAGGGTGATGTCGCAGCCGGCGGTAGCGGCAATCAGCGCGCAGCAACGCAGCAGCCTGGCGGGCGGTGCGGCGAGGACCGCGCGTTGCACGAGCACCCTATTTCGGCGGCGGCGCTGCTTCGGCTTCTTTGTCGTAGGCATCGATGATCCGCGCCACCAGCGGATGGCGCACGACGTCGGCGGCGGTGAAATCGGTGAACGCAATGCCGCGTACGCCGGCAAGGATGCGCCGCGCCTCGATCAGGCCGCTCTTCTGCCCGCGCCCGAGGTCTATCTGCGTTACGTCGCCGGTGACCACGGCCTTGGCGCCGAAACCGATGCGCGTGAGGAACATCTTCATCTGCTCGGGGGTGGAGTTCTGCGCTTCGTCGAGGATGATGAAGGCGTGGTTGAGCGTGCGCCCGCGCATATAGGCAAGCGGCGCCAGTTCGATGGTGCCGCGCTCGAGGAGTTTTATGGTTCTGTCGACGCCGGCGAGATCGTAGAGCGCGTCGTACAACGGCCGCAGGTAGGGGTCGACCTTCTGCGCGAGATCGCCCGGCAGAAAGCCGAGCCGCTCGCCCGCCTCCACCGCCGGGCGCACCAGCACGATGCGCTTTACCTGTTCGCGCTCCAGGGCATCCACCGCGCAGGCGACCGCGAGGTAGGTCTTGCCGGTGCCCGCGGGGCCGATGCCGAGCGTGATGTCGTGCGCGAGGATGTTTTCGAGATACTTCACCTGGTGTGGCGTGCGGCCATGCAGTTCGGCGCGGCGCGTCAGCAGCTGCGGACGTTCGCCAGGCGCCGCGGACACCCGGGGCAGGCGCATTGCGGCCGGCGAGCCGCGCCCCTGCATCAGTTCCGTGAGGCCGAGTTGCACGTCGTCGATGCTGAGTTCGCTCGCCGCCTGGTCATAGAAGATCTCGATGGCGCGCGCCGCGCGCTCGGCCTGTTGGCGTTCGCCGCGCACCGAGAAGCTCGCACCGCGGCGTGCGATCTCGACCTCCAGCGCGATTTCGATCTGGCGCAGGTTCGCATCCAGCGCGCCGCACAGCCGAGCGAGGCGCTGGTTGTCGATCGGGTCGAGCGTGACCTCGACTGGCCTAGGGTTCGGGAGACGAGTCTCCCGAGTCCTATCCGATCGCATTGATCAATTCGCCGCGCAGGGAGTGGTGGCGTGCTTCGGTGATTCGAAGGTTTGCAAAGCTGTGCACCAGATCGCTTCCGCCAGCGAAATTCACGGTCCGGTTGTTACCGGTGCGAGCGGCGAATTCCGCGGGATTCCTTTTCGAAGGCCCCTCCACCAGCACTTCCTGAACCGTTCCGACCATCGCCTCGCTGATCGCGCGTTCCTGCGCTTCGAGTTGCGCCTGCAGCCGCTGCAGCCGTTCGAGCTTGTGCGCCCGCGGCACCGGGTCCTCCAGTTCCGCCGCGGGCGTGCCCGGGCGCGGGCTGTAGAGGAAAGAGTAGGAGCCGTCGAACTGCAGGTCGCGGGCAAGCGCGAGCGTCGCCTCGAAATCGGCGCCGGTCTCCCCAGGAAAGCCGACGATGAAATCGGAGGAGAGGCTGATCTCCGGCTTCGCCTTGCGCAGCCGCCGGATGATGGAGCGGTACTCGAGCGACGTGTAGCCGCGCTTCATCGCCGTCAGTACTCGGTCCGAGCCCGACTGCACGGGAAGGTGCACGTGCGCGGCCAGAGCGGGAAGCGCCGCGTGTGCGTCGATCAGGCGCTGCGTGAATTCGCGCGGATGCGAGGTGGTATAGCGGATGCGTTTTATTCCTTGAATTTCATTCACATAAAAAAGCAATTCCGCAAAATCCTGAGGCGCTGCGTCGATTTCCCCGCGCCACGCATTGACGTTCTGCCCGAGCAGCGTGACTTCCTTGACCCCCTGCGCCGCCAGACCGGCGATCTCGGCGATCACGTCATCGAAGGGACGAGAGAGCTCCGGGCCGCGCGTATAGGGGACGACGCAGAAGCTGCAGTACTTGCTGCAGCCTTCCATGATCGAGACAAAAGCGGTGGCGCCTTCGCTGCGCGCCGGCGGCAGGTGGTCGAATTTCTCGATCTCGGGGAAGCTCACGTCCACCTGCGGCCGGCCGCTCGCGCGGCGCCGCGCGAGCAGCTCAGGCAGCCGGTGCAGGGTCTGCGGCCCGAACACGACGTCCACATAGGGGGCGCGCTCGATGATGGCGCCGCCCTCCTGGCTGGCGACGCAGCCGCCGACCGCGATCAGGAGAGCGGGATTCGCGCGCTTGAGATGCTTGACGCGGCCCAGGTCGGAAAATATCTTTTCCTGCGCCTTCTCGCGCACCGAGCAGGTATTGAAGACAATTACGTCAGCTTCGTCCGCGCTCGCGGCCGGCGTCAGACCCTCGGCCGCGGCGAGTACGCCGGAGATCTTCTCCGAGTCGTACTCGTTCATCTGGCAGCCGAAAGTGCGGATGAAAAGCTTGCCCGCCATGGCGTTATTTCTTGGGATCGGGTTGCGCGGCTTCCTGCGGCGAGAGCATCCAGATGCGCCAGACATGGCCCTGGGTATCAGGCATGATTTTGACGAGCGAGCCCGGAGGCAGGGCGACGGGCAGCACGATCCTGTTGTTGGCATCGCGGATCTGCGCGCCCGCCGCGAGATCCGTCCGCTTGCCGTCGATCTCGAGCGTCATACCCTGCACATGGCTGATCGTGGCGCGCTTCGCCTCCGCGGGAATGGTGCGCAGCTGCGCCTGCGCGGCGTTTGCCGCGAAGATGAAAAGCACGGTAGCCAAAAGGATGCGGAACATTGGACCAGTGTACCGAAAAGGGGGTGGTGGCGAATCAGGGACTCGAAGGTGGACGTGCGGACCGCCTTCTTAACCCCTTGAAACAACTGCAGTTGTCTTCGCCTTCAAAAAGGTCGTAACAGCCAAGTGCTGCACCTTCGTGCGGAACAGCATTCTAGCATCGCAGCAGCAAGTCACCGCCCAAGGCGCCGCCGGGCAACCTCCACCGCCGCCTTGCTGAATAGGTCCGGGTGGTCCAGGACGATGGCCTCCGCGGTCAGGTGCTTGAGGCCCGCGGCACAGAGCTTGTCGAAATTCTTCGTGGCGGCCGGATTCTTGGCTATTTGATTACCATCGGTGATTGCCGCAAAGCTGAAGAGGTCTGGTTTGCCGGGCGCCTGCCAGCAGTTCCAAAGGCATGCCAGAAGCATTGGTTCGGATGATCGCGGGTTGAAGTGCAGTACAACGTTTTGTTCCTTCTCCCCCGGCCGCAGGTCCCTCTTTTCGAAGGTATGCAGCGACACGTTCTCGTAGAAGCTGGTTGCTACAAATATGGCATGGCGCCGACCGAAGACGCTCTTCCAATACCCCTCTAGATTGTCGCGCCTTGCGTTGTAGAGGCCGTCAGACTTCCTGTCGGTCCACTCAGGCTTGCCGTTTTGCCGGAGGTGATAGCGCATCGGCATGATGACGCGCTCGCCGTCCACATCGGCAATGACGGGGGCAAACCAGAAGGGGAAGATTCGGGAGTCCGACGCTTTCAGCTCGCGTCTGTCGAGGTCTTCGAGCCACCGGCGATACTGCTTCACCTTGTTTCCGGCGACGCGCTGATCGTTGAGCGCCTTCTTCGTCTCCCGCTCGCTCAAGGCTCGCTCGGCAGTCACCAGCCGAGTGCGCTGCTTGAAGAGATCGCTTTCCCACTGGGTGCGCTTCCTTTGACGGTATTCGGAGATCGCCGCGGCGGTAGCACGCTCCACTTCATCTTGTGGATCATCGTAGTTCGCTTCGAGCGCCTTCGAGAACTTGATGTCATCGTTCAGCACGCGCCGGCGGGCGAGCACCTCGAATGCATCCTTTCTCACAGAGGCTCTCCTGCTGTGGCGAACCAGGCGCCGCAGATCCGCCTCGGCCATCGCGGAGTAGCACATACGGCGGATTTTAACGCCGAGCGTTTAGTGTTCCGTTCAGCAAAAACTACTGCCGGTAGTGGGCGTTGCTTCAGGCCAGATACTGTATAAAAATACAGTATCAATGGCCCTCCTTGCAGACATTCTCCAGCGGCAAGCCGTCTGGCGCGGCGGTGCGCTCGCCGAGCCGGCTGTATCGGCGATGCCGACTGGCATTAAGGCGCTCGACGCTGAATTACCCGGCGGCGGTTGGCCGGTCGGCGGGCTTGTCGAAGCCTTTTGCCATACCGAAGGCATTGGCGAGCTGCAGATCGTGCTGCCGGTGCTCGCGGCGTTGACTGCCGCAGGGCACCGCGTAGCTTGGCTCGCGCCGCCGTACCTGCCTTATGCGCCCGCGCTGCATGCTGCAGGCGTGCGTCTGGAGCGCCTGACCGTGGTACGTGCGCCCGGGCGGCGTGATGCGCTGTGGGCAGCGGAACAGGCGCTGCGCGCACGCACTTTCCATGCCCTACTGGTGTGGCTGCCTCACGCGAGCTATCCGGAACTGCGGCGGCTGGCCGTGGCGGCGCAGGGGGCCCCGGGGTTCGTACTGGCGTTCCGGCATCCGGAAGCGGCCTGCGAATCGTCGCCAGCAGTCCTGCGCCTCGCGCTCGAACCAGCGTTTGAACCTGAGGAAGGCCGGCTCGCGGTGCGTATCCTCAAGCGGCGCGGCGCACCCGTCGCAGCGCCGCTATCCATTTCCATCGAAAGGCCCGTGCGTGCTCTGGGTCGCTCTCCATTTTCCTCAGCTCAGGCGCCAGGCGCTGTCGCGCGGGCATGCGCTGCCTGAGCCGGAGCGGGAGGCGCTCGCGGCGCTAGCCGCCTGGGCCTGCCAGTTCACGCCGCGCGTCTCGCTCGAACCGCCCCAGGCGCTGCTCATGGAGGTCGAGGGCAGCCTGCGCCATTTCGGCGGGATCGGGAATGTCCTGGACAGGTTGCGAGCAGGACTGACCAGCCTTGGCTTTGAAGCGGATCTCGCTCTCGCGTCCACCGCACGCGCGGCTTTGTGGCGGGCGGCAGGCGGCGGGGGTGAGCTGAAGGATCTCCCGGTCGAGGTCGTCACGCTGGGGCCAAAAGCGCGAGAGCTGCTACCCAGTCTCGGCGTGAGAACGCTAGACGAGCTGATGCGGCTACCGCGCGAAGGCGTCGCACGGCGCTTCGGCCAGGATCTGGTCGATCAAGTGGACCAAGCCTACGGTCGCATATCCGAGCCACGCGAGTTCTTCGTGCCGCCGCCGAGCTTTTCGGCGCGGCTCGAGTTGCTTGCGCCCGTGATGCAGGCGGACAACGCGCTCTTCGCCGCCCGGCGGCTGCTCGCGCAGATGGAAGGCTTCCTCGCCGCACGGCACGCCGGGGTTCGCGGTTTTTCGCTCGACCTTGTTCACGACAGCCGGCCAGCGACGCTGATCCAAGTTGGGCTCGCCACGCCCGGCCGCGACGCCGAGCACTTCACGCGGCTGCTGCGCGAGCGACTGGCACGGACCACGCTTTGCGCGGCGGTGGAAGCCATCAGGCTCGAAGCCGGGAATCTTGAATTTCTTCCGGGGGAAAACAAGAGCTTTTTCAGCGATTCGCACGCGGGCGGCGAGGAATGGCTGCGGCTTGTCGAGCGCCTACAAGCGAGGCTGGGTAGTGACGCAGTTTACGGCTTAGGAATCCACCAGGATCACCGCCCGGAACTGGCTTGGGGTCCGGTTTCTCTGGGACAAGGATCGTTTCCAAAGGAGGAGAGCCAGAACGGACCCCGCCCGATTTGGCTGCTCAATCCACCGCGCCGCCTGCGGGAAGGGGAATTCGTGCTGCTGGCCGGGCCGGAGCGCATCGAATCGGGCTGGTGGGACGGCGCCGACGCGCGGCGTGACTACTTTATTGCGCGGACTGGGGAAGGCTCGATGGCATGGATCTACCGGGAGCGAGAAGGGAGCTGGCTGCTACATGGCCTTTTTGCCTGAATACGCAGAACTGCACTGCCTGTCGAACTTTACATTCCTCTGCGGCGCGTCTCATCCAGAGGAATTAGTGATCAGGGCGGCCGAACTTGGATACTCGGCGCTTGCGATCACCGACGAATGCTCGCTCGCTGGCGTGGTGCGAGCACATGTCGCTGCGAAGGAAGCAGACATTCCTCTCATCATCGGCAGCGAGCTTCAGTTGCGTGATGGACCGAAGGTCGTTCTCCTCGCCACCAATCGGGAGGGATACGGAGCCCTCGCGCGTCTGATCACGCTCGGGCGCCGGCGGACGAAGAAGGGTGAGTATTTGCTTGAGCGGCGGGATCTTGAGGCAGGGTTGGGTAGTTGCCTCGCCGTTCTTGTGCCAGGGCAAGAGCCGGCGCAGGCGGATGCTCGCTGGGTGGCTGAATGCTTCCGTGATCGTGCTTGGCTCGCCGTGGAACTGCACTGTGGATCTAACGACAAGGCGCGGCTCGATGTGCTGCAGGAGCTGGGGCGCGTAGCGGAACTCCCCTTGGTAGCCGCGGGCGATGTTCATATGCACCTGCGCTCCCGCCGGCGTCTGCAGGACACGCTCACCGCGATTCGTCTGGGCAAACCGGTGGGCGAGTGCGGCGATGCGCTGTATCCGAACGGCGAGCGGCACCTGCGCCAGCGTGTCCACTTGGCGCAGCTCTACCCCGTGGAATTGCTAACCGCGACGCTGGACGTTGCGGAACGTTGTAATTTTGCGCTCGACGCCCTGCGCTACGAGTATCCCGAGGAGCTCGTACCGGCCGGACAGACGCCAACGAGTCAACTTAGGGCGCTGACCGAAGCTGGTCTCCGCAGGCGTTTCCCTGGCGCAGTGCCGAGCAGTGTTCGCAGCCTCATCGAACACGAACTCACTCTCATCGCGGAACTGCGCTACGAGCCCTATTTCCTCACGGTGCAAGACATCGTCGCGTTCGCCAAGGGGCGCGGAATCCTGTGCCAGGGCCGCGGGTCGGCAGCCAATTCAGCAGTCTGCTACGCGCTTGGCATCACGGAGGTTGATCCCGCCAGGATGTCCATGCTCTTCGAGCGATTCATCTCGAAGGAGCGCAACGAACCACCAGACATCGATGTTGATTTCGAACATGAGCGCCGTGAGGAGGTCATCCAATACATCTATGGCAAGTACGGGCGCGAGCGGGCGGCGCTCGCCGCTACCGTGATCTGCTACCGGCCTAAAAGTGCGCTGCGCGATGTGGGGAAGGCCCTTGGCCTTGAGCTCGACCAGGTTGATCGCATCGCCAAGGCAGTGTCCTGGTGGGACGACCGCAGCCAGCTTGCCGAACGCATGCGCGAGGCGGACTTCGATCCCGACACACGGGTAGGCCAACACTTAGTCGCCCTCGCGGACGCCATCATGGGCTTCCCGCGTCACCTGTCGCAGCACGTTGGCGGTTTCGTCATCTCGCGCGGGCCGCTGGAAGAACTGGTGCCGATCGAGAACGCGGCCATGATCGATCGCACGGTGATCCAGTGGGACAAGGACGATCTGGATGCCCTTGGCCTCCTCAAGATCGACGTGTTGGCCCTGGGCATGCTCACTGCCATCCGCAAGGCGCTCGCGCTGATCTCCAGCTTTCGGGGCAAGCGCATCGGCATGGCTGATGTACCGGCCGAAGACCCCAAGGTCTACGCCATGCTGCAGAAGGGTGACAGCGTCGGTGTCTTCCAGGTCGAATCGCGGGCGCAAATGTCGATGCTGCCTCGGCTACGGCCTGAGACCTTCTACGACCTGGTGATCGAGGTGGCAATCGTGCGCCCAGGGCCAATCCAGGGCGGCATGGTCCACCCCTACCTGCGACGCCGACAGAAATTAGAGCCGGTGACGTACCCGAGCGAGGCAGTGAGAGGGGTCCTCGAACGCACCCTTGGCGTGCCGATCTTTCAGGAACAGGTAATGCAGCTTGCCATGGTCGCCGCCGGCTTCAATCCCGGCGAGGCTGACCTAGTCCGGCGGTCCATGGCCGCCTGGCGCCGCAAGGGCGGGCTCGAACACTTCGAACAGAAGCTCAAGCGAGGAATGGCCGATCGCGGCTACAAGCGCGAGTTCGCCAATGCGATCTTTCAGCAGATCCTTGGATTCGGATCTTACGGTTTCCCCGAGTCGCACTCAGCTTCATTCGCGTTGCTCGTCTACGTCTCCGCCTGGATCAAGCACCATGAGCCGGCGGCATTCCTTGCGGCGCTGCTCAACAGCCAACCGATGGGGTTCTACGCGCCCTCGCAGCTTGTCCAGGACGCGCAGCGCCATGGCGTCGAGGTTCGAGCGGTAGACGTGCTGGAGAGCGATTGGAATTGCACCCTTGAGGTAGGCGATGGAGGCGCACCGGCAGTCCGGTTGGGCCTGCGAATGACGCACGGTCTGTCCGAGGCTGGCGGTAGCCGCCTTGTCGCCGCACGGCCGGATTCGATTTTCTGGGTAGAGGAGCTGGCAGCGCGGGCCAACCTCAATCAGCGCGACCTCAAGAGTCTCGCCGCAGCGGGGGCTTTCGCATCCCTGGCAGGTCACCGCCACCAAGCGGCATGGCAAGTAGCCGGTATTAGGCTGCAGACGGACATGATGCGCGACGCACCAATCGTAGCGGTCGCGGTGGACCTTCCAGTGCCCACTGAAGGACAAGACATCGTCGCCGACTACCGGAGCCTTGGCTTAACGCTGGGTCGTCATCCTCTCGCGCTTCTCCGAGCGCGATTGAGCAGGGAAAGACTTCTCACCGCCGAACAGCTCCGCTCTGTCCCTCATGGCCGCCGCGCAAAGGCGGCGGGCCTAGTCACCTGTCGCCAGCGGCCGGACACGACCTCCGGCGTCGTGTTTGTGACGATCGAGGACGAGACCGGTTGCGTGAATGTGATTGTCTGGCGCAACGTGGCCGATAGGCAGCGGAGCGAACTGTTAGGGGCGCAGCTACTTGGCGTCGAGGGGGAGGTTCAGCGCGAGGGTGATGTCCTGCACCTCATCGCGCGGCGGCTTTCGGATCACAGCGCATTGCTCGGAGCGTTACAGGCCGAGTCGAGAGATTTTCACTAACTCATCAGGACTACTATAAGGATCGCCGTTCAAAACGCGCAGGATTTTTTCGACGATGCCCATCCCGCGATCAATTGGCTTCTAAGGTATTGACCTTCTACTGCACTGATGGCGCTGCAATTCCCTGGTGCATCAAGCGATGCGGCGAATGAAAATCATTTGAAATCGCCTAAGCAATCACGGGTAAATTTGACGATGTCCTTTCTATACTAAAGGTACACGTCACGATCGTCGCGA
>CAMDRF010000018.1 GCA_945906765.1 Nitrosovibrio sp. Nv4
CCCGCGTCGAGCTGGTGACGAAGGCGCGATTGCTTTTCGTGGCGTCGTACTTTTCGTAGGCCGCCGCGCAACCCGTCGTCGACTTCGCGCACAACTGCCGCCTGCCCTCGTCGTCGAGCTTGCCGAACGCCGAGTAATCGATCCCGAAAAGAGCATCCTTCGGCAACAGCTCGTCGGGCAGGCTCACGTCCGACAGCTCTTCCCGCGTGATCAGGTTTTCCGACAGGGCGTTCCTGCCAGGAAGGCTGGTGCAGGCTTTCTCGATCGTACCTTCGCAGAGTGAGCCGTTCACGCGAAAGGATGGGTGGTACATGTAGGCGAAGCCGGACTTGTTGAGCGATTCCAGCGCCTTGATGATCGGGGACTGGTCCACCGCGCTCCCGAGCCGCTTCCGGTAGTACGAGTAGACCGTCGCCCAGCCGCGGTGATCGCGTTCGCCGCTTTGCGTGTTGTAGGAACCGTGGAATCCGATCGTCGAAACGGCCGGATAGCGCGCCGAAAACTGCCTCTCCCTGCCCGCCAGGAATAGGATGGTGCAGGCGCTCCTGCACCGTCCCGCGATCACGGTGGCGACGTTGCGCTCGATCAGGTCGTCCGCGATGCCGATGGCAGCGCCGATGTTCCCTCCGGGCTGGTTGAGGAGGATGACGGTCCTGATGTCCCTGCCTTTCACGAGCTCGCGGTACTTGATGTAGTCGTCGACGCCGAGTTCCGTGGAATGCAGGTAGAGGCGGTCTTCCTCCAGCTTCATTTCCATCGCCGCGGCCTGAAAGCTGCCGGCTGCAAGAAGCGCTGCAACGAGCCAGCGGGCTATCTGCATCTAGAAGGTCGGAAATTTCATGCGTACCTCCCGCCGAGCAGCGCGCCCAGCTCGCGGTGAAAGTGCACGATGCAGCCTTCGAACTTGCCGAAGGTGAAGGCGTCGTTGGCGCCGCTGCCGATGCTCTTCTGGATGGATGTCACGACCGCGAGGTCTTCCTGCGCGCCGGTGTTGCCGACGAAGTCCCGGTCGCGCTTGGCTTCGGCGAGTGCTTCCTCGCCCGGATCGTTGGCCAGCGTGTAGGTGATCTGCCGCGTGCGGTCCACGGCGAGCGGCTCGAGAATGACGACGTTGGTGTGGCGCGACAGGATGGTGATGAGCACGTTCGGGAACAGGTGGTAGACGTAGGTCAGCAATCCTTCGACCCTGCGCTCTGCCGGCGCGACCTTTTCAAGCTTCTTGATGCGCTTGAACGGATAGGTGATGCGGCTGCTGCGGCCGTAGAAGTCGATGAGGTTCAGGTTGTCGAAGCCATAGGGAAAGAAGCTTTCAGGATGCGTGAAGCGGATGTGGTAGCCCTCGATGAAGCCTTCGAGGAATACTTTCCAGTTGACCTCGAGCTCGCGCTCCGCCGTGGCGAACATGGGCTGGTCCGGACGGATCAGCATGGGTAGTTGGTCTTTTGAATCTACGGTCTGGTCTTGATTGATAAACACAAGGCCAAGGCGCTCTTCCGCATGCACTGGCACCAGGCCGTTCAGATTCTTGTCGAGCCCGGGAAAGCCTTCTTCGTGCGGCACGTGGCGCAGCCTGCCTTCCAGCGTGTAGGTCCAGGCGTGGTACGGGCAGACGAAGGACTTGGCGCAGCCCGAGCCGTTCGCGAGCTGCGTGCCGCGGTGGCGGCAGGCATTGCGGAAGGCGCGCACCTTGCCGTCGGCGCCGCGCACCGCGAGCAGCGGTACGCCGGCGGCTTCGCGCGCGACGTAGGCACCGTTCCGCGGCAGCGCCGCCGACGGGCAGAACGGCACCGGCACGCGGCGCAGCAGGGCGAGTTCGGCGGCGAGGCGGCTCGCCGAGAGGTAATTGGCCACCGGCTCGCGCCACACCTGCGTACCGGTGTCGGTGCTGCCGCGCTCGATGTGCTCGAGGATGCGCCGGGCCACGGATTGGTCGCCGCTACGCGCTGCCATGATCGCCTACTGTCTCACGAAACCGCGAAACGAAAACCTTCCGCGTCGCGAACGATCCTGCCGCCGGTCGGGGTCGCGAAATGGGTTCCCAGGACGAGCTCCGGCCGGTTGGCGTAACGTTCGAGGAAGTCGCGCCGGGTGTGGCGAGCGGCCTTCGGACTGGATGACGAAGCAGTGGATGGAGGCGCGCACGCGGCCTTCCTCGGTGAGGAAGTGCGGCTTCAGCCAGGCGTGCTGCAGCAGCTGCTCCGGCCTGGTCTCCTTGAAAAAGAAGGTGCAGGGCGAGGCACCTTCGATCTCGATCACGCGGGTGATGCTGGCGGCGCCGATGTTCCAGCGGGTAATCGGATAAGTCGTGGCCATGACGTCAGACGTAAGGCGCGGCCAGCTGCTCCGTTGCGAACACGCGCTGCACGGCCGGGCGCGCCGTAGCGCTCGCCGAAGAACCAGTCCTTGCCGTGCGCGGCGAGATGCGCATCCATCTGCTCGAGCAGGGCGCCGTCCACCAGCACCGGGATCAGGCCGTTGGGGTTGAGCTTGAGATAGGCGGGCGATTTGTGCATCCCCACGGTACGGTCCACGTACTGCAGTTCGAACGGCGTGCCGAGCTCCTCGAGCAGCAGGTGCGGCGCGAAGCTCGCGTTGCCGGGAAAGTAGTGAAGCTGGATCATGCGATCTCCGGTGGTTCGACTCTATCGTATGCGAAAATCGCCGCATGAACTCTCCCGCCGCCGGCAAGCAGGTCGAATTCTTCTTCGATTTCGGCAGCCCGACCGCGTACCTCGCCTACACGCAGCTGCCGAAGATCGCCGCCGAATGCGGCGCCGGGATCGTGTGGCGGCCGATGCTGCTGGGCGGCGTGTTCAAGGCGACCGGCAACCAGAGTCCGGTACTGGTCGCCCTCAAGGGCGCCTGGATGTGGGGCGACATGGAACGCTGGGCGTGGCGCTACGGCGTGCCGCTGCTGAAAAATCCGCATTTCATCATCAACACGCTCACGCTGATGCGCGGTGCGGTCGGCCTGCAATTGCGGCAGCCCGGCCAGTTCCAGCGCTACGTTGACGCGATGTTCCATGCCATGTGGGTCGAGCCCTGCAACCTGGGCGATGCGGCGGTGGTCGCCGCGACGCTGCAGAAAGCGGGATTCGACCCCGCCGCCTTCGCCGCGCTGGCCGGCGACCCGGAAGTGAAGGCGAAGCTGATCGAACTCACCGACGAAGCGGTGCAGCGCGGCGTGTTCGGCGCGCCGACCCTGTTTGTCGGCAACGAGATGTTCTTCGGCCAGGACCGCCTCGAATTCGTGCGCGAGGCGCTGCTGCGCTAGTTTTCTGGCAGCATTCGCGCATGGCCGGAAGCAGCTTGTTTGCGCTGATCGATGACATCGCCACGGTACTAAACGACGTGGCGCTGCTCACCAAGGTGGCGGCAAAGAAGACCGCCGGGGTGCTGGGCGATGACCTCGCGCTGAACGCCGAGCAGGTCGCCGGGGTCAGGGTCGAGCGCGAGTTGCCGGTAGTCTGGGCGGTGGCCAAGGGCTCGGCGGTGAACAAGGTGATCCTGGTGCCCGCCGCGCTCGCCATCAGCGCGCTCGCGCCCTGGGCGGTGACGCCGCTGCTGATGCTGGGCGGCGCTTACCTCTGTTTCGAGGGCTTCGAGAAGCTGGCGCACAAGTTCCTGCACAGCCGCGCCGAGGACCAGGCGCATCACGCCGAACTGGTGAACGCCCTTGCCGATCCGGCGGTGGACCTGGTTGCCTTCGAGAAGGAAAAAATCCGCGGCGCGGTGCGCACCGATTTCGTCCTCTCCGCCGAGATCATCGTCATCACGCTCGGCACCGTCGCGCTCTCGCCCTTCGCCACCCAGGTGGCGGTGCTCGCCGGCATCGCGGCCCTGATGACGGTCGGCGTCTACGGCCTGGTGGCGGGCATCGTGAAGCTGGACGACGCGGGCCTCTACCTGAACCGGCAATCCAGCGCCATCGCGCGCAGCTTTGGCGCCGGCATCGTGAAAGCGGCCCCCTGGCTGATGAAGTTCCTGTCCGTCGCCGGCACCGCGGCGATGTTCCTGGTGGGCGGCGGCATCATCGTGCACGGCATCCCGGCATTGGGTGCGGCGGCCCACGGCTGGGCGGGCGCGCTGTCATTCTTTGCCGATGCCGTGGTCGGCATTTTTGCCGGCGCCGCGGTCTTCACGGTGATTGCCGCGGTCAACAAGGCACGCAAGTCGCAAGTAATCGGGCTCTAAACCCGATTCAATTTTTTACTGCGGGATCTGGGCGCCGACGGTCAGGCGCCGCATGCGGCGGCGCTGGCCGTGATAGTCGTTGACCGCGTTGTGCTGCGTGCAGCGGTTGTCCCACACGGTCAGCGTGCCCGGCGCCCAGCGAACCCGGCAGGTGAATTCAGGTCTTGTTTGATGTTGAAATAAAAAATTCAAGAGCGGTGCGCTCTCCTCTTCCGTCATGCCCTTGAAGTGCGTGGTATGGCTGCGGCTCGCGTAGAGCGCCTTGCGGCCGGTTTCGGGATGGGTGCGCGCGACGGGATGCTCTGAAACGTACTGGTCGGCGTTGTCCGTGTCATGGACCTTCATGCCGCCGATCTTCTGGTGCATGGCGGTGCGCCCGCCGCCGTACTTCAGCTCGGCGCTGTTCACGCCGATGAGCGTGTCCACCACTTTGCGCACGCCCTCCGACAACGCGTCGTAGGCGGCATACGTGCTGGTGAAGAGCGTGTCGCCGCCGTGGCTCGGGGTTTCGACGGCGTAGAGCAGCGTCGCCAGCGGCGGCTGCTTCAGGTAGGCGGTGTCGGAGTGCCAGGCACCGCCGAAGTTCTTCTTCTCTTCGGGCTCCTTCACCACTTCGAAGATGAACGGGTAGCCGTCCATGCCGGTGACGAACGGATAGTGGCAGGGCTCGCCGAACTTCGCGCCGACCCTCATGATGTCCGCCGGCTCGAGCTTCTGCTCGCGAATCGCTAGGACCGAGTATTGCAGGAAGGCCCGATGAACGTCCTCCCAGCCTTGCGCGTCAAGATTGAGGAGATCCACACCCAGAATTTCTGCGCCGAGGGCGCCGGCAAGAGGGGCAATCCGGGGCATCATTGATATCATCATGGAGGAAGACTGAATGAGCAAGCGCATTGTAATCGTGGGTGCGGGAGCGTTGGGCGGCTACGTCGGGGGTTCGCTCGCGCACCTTGGCCACGACATCACCCTGATCGACCCCTGGCCGGAGCACGTCGAAACGATCCGCGCGCGCGGCCTCGAACTCGACGGCGCCACGCCGGAAGAGAAGTTCGTCGCTCGTCCACGGATCATCCACATCACGGAGGTCCAGTCGCTCGCAAAAAACCCGGTGGACATCGCCTTTGTCGCGATGAAGTCCTACGACACCGCATGGGCCACGGCGCTGATCGCGCCCTACCTCGCAGCCGAAGGTTTCGTGGTCTCGCTGCAGAACTGCCTGAACGAGGAAACCATCGCTGGCATCGTCGGCTGGGGGCGCACCGTCGGCGTGGTCGCCTCGATCATCTCGGTGGACCTGTACGAGGCCGGCCGCATCCGCCGCACCGTTTCCAAGGGCGGCGACAAGCACACGGTGTTCCGCGTCGGCGAGCCGCACGGGCGCGTGACGCGCCGCGTGGAGGAACTCGCAGAATGGTTGCGCGGCATCGACAGCTCGAAAGTGACCACCAACCTGTGGGGCGAGCGCTGGTCGAAGCTGGTGGCGAACGGCATGGGCAACGGCGTGAGCGCGGCGACCGGCCTGAGTTCGAGCGACTGCGCGCGCAACGACACCATCCGCCGCTTCCAGATCCAGCTCGCCGGCGAAGCCATCCGCATCGGCCAGGCGCTCGGCTACCCGCTGGAGAAAATCCGCGGCCTCGATGCCGAGCGCATCGCGCTCGCCGCCGAAGGCGATTCCGCGGCGCTCGCCGAAACCGAGGCCGCGCTCAGCCCGAAGCCCGGCGCCAATCCGCGCGCCGACATCCAGCGCCCCTCAATGGCGCAGGACATCCGCAAAGGCCGGCGCACCGAGATCGACGCCATGAACGGCTTCATCGCTGCGAAAGGCGCCGCGGTAGGCATCGCCGCGCCGAGCCACGTGAAGCTCACTGAGATCGTAACCAAAGTGGAGAGAGGGGAATTGAAGCCCTCGCCGTCTCTCCTGGACGCCTGAAAACGCGTTCCCTATTCCACCCTGGCGCCAGAGGCCCGAATCGCAGGCGCCCAGCGCTCGGTGTCTTCCTTGATGAAGGCGGCGAACTGCTGCGGCGTCATAGCGGTGGCTTTCGACCCGCCGGCGGCGTACTTATCCTGCATCTCGGTGGTGGCCATGGCGCGCTGGATCGCGGCGGAAAGTTTTTCCACGATCGAGGGCGGCGTGGCGGCGGGAAACGCGACGCCGTGCCAGGACATGGCCTGGAAACCGGGCACGCTTTCGGCGATGGCGGGAATCTCGGGCGACGTAAACCAGCGCTCGGCCGAGGTCACGCCGAGGGCGCGCACCTTGCCGCCCTTGGCGTGCGGCAGCACGGTGGGCATGTTGCCGAAAGTCATCGCGACCTGCCCGCTCATCACATCGGTGAGCGCGGGCCCGCCGCCTTTGTAGGGCACGTGGAACATGTCGGTGCCGGTCAGCATCTTGAACAGTTCGCCGGAGAGATGCAGCGACGTGCCCTGCCCTGAGGACGCAAACGCGTATTTACCCGGTTCTTTTTTCAATAGGAAAATTAATTCCTGAACAGTTCGCACCGGCAGGTTGTTGTTCACCACCAGCAGGTTCGGGAAGGTGCCGGTCATGGACACCGGCGCGAAGTCCTTGATGTGGTCGAAGGGCAGCTTCGCGTAGAGCGTCGGATTGATGGCGTGCGAGGCGACCGTGATCCAGCCCAGGGTGTAGCCGTCGGGCGCGCTGCGCGCGGTTTCCGCGACGCCGATGTTGCTGCCCGCGCCGGGCTTGTGGTCGATGATGAACTGCTGGCCGAAATGGCGGCCGAGCCAGTCGCACAGGATGCGGCCCTGGAAATCGGTGCTGCCGCCGGGCGTGAACGGGATGATCAGGCGCACCGTCTTTGCGGGCCAGTTCGCCGCCGGGTCCTGGGCCCGCGCGACGCGCGTCAGGCCGAGCCCCAATGCGAATCCGGCGCCCATCTTCAATGCCGTTCTGCGTTTCATGGCTTGCGGTGCCTCCGCCCTAAAAGTCCAAGCTTTTGATTTAATTGACCGAACGCTAGAATACCTGTATAAAGGCGCGGCAGGATTCTCAAGCAGTGAATAGGCTGGTCAGGTCGTAGCGTTCGCGCTGTGCTCATCAGGTCCCATCTCTTCCTTGATTTTCCGCAGGGCATACAAGCAAAACGCCCTTACTTTTAATTAATTTCAAGGAATAAGACATGAGTACAGGTACCGTTAAGTGGTTCAACGACGCTAAGGGTTTCGGCTTCATCACGCCGGACGACGGCGGCAAAGACCTTTTCGTGCATTTCTCGGCGATCCAGGGCGGCGGCTTCAAGTCGCTCAAAGAGAACGACAAGGTGCAGTTCGATATCGGCCAGGGCGCGAAAGGCCCGAACGCCACCAACGTCAAGCCGGTCTGATAGCCCGATCAGCTTAAAGAGAGCCCGGGCAACCGGGCTCTTTTCATTTGGAAACCCTATGAGCATTCCGATCCTGGAACGCAAGCGCTACATGGTTGGCAAGTACGAGATCATCGCCAAGCCTTTTCCCTACTCGGCGCACATGTTCCGTTACACGGTGTTCGTCGATGGCAAGCGCATCGGCGCGATGGCGAGCGTGCCCTCGGAGTCCGATTGCCTGTTCATGGAAAAGCCGCCGATCGTGCCGCCGCTGGTGCCCTACCAGGCGGTGTACCGTCCCGGCCGCCCCAAGAAAGGCGCGCCGCCGCGAGTCGCGGTCGACGCCCCCACGCCGCCGCGCGAAGAACTGCCGCACGGCATGGCGTTCCCCCAGGCCTCTGACGAAAGCTAAGTTGCCCGCTCGCAAAACGCGGCGGGCTCTGACCCCGATTTGTTTTCTCGTTGCCGCCCTGCTCTCCGGCTGCGGCGGCTTCAGTCTGTGGCCTTTCGGTTCCTCCGGTTCGACGGAGCGCAGCCGCAAGCCGGCCGATGCCACTGAATACCAGTGCGAGGGCGGCAAGGTGTTCTACGTGCGCAACCTCGACGCCGGCGCCGTCTGGCTGATTGCGCCGGACCGCCAGATCCGGTTGGAAAAACCCGCCGGCGAAACGGGCACGGTCTACGCCGCCGGCAAGCTGCGGCTCGAAATCACGCCGCAGAACGCGACACTGCTCGATCCGCCGGCGCAATTCCTCGGCTGCAAGCGGCCGGACGCGAAGCCGTAACCCGTTCGACGGTGACCAGCCCGCTTACCCAACTCGGCGGCACCGTGGCTGCGCTGCTGAAAGAACGCAAGCACACCATCGCCGTATCCGAATCCTCCGCCGGCGGGCTGATCAACGCCGCGCTGGTTGCGGTGCCGGGCGCCTCCTCGTACTACCTCGGCGGCGGCGTGATCTACACGGTAGCCGGCCGCGAGGCGCTGCTTCGCCTCGGCCCGCAGGATGTGACCGGCATGCGCTCGGCGAGCGAACCCTATGCGGCGCTGCTCGCGAGAACGGTGCGCGCCAATCTGGGCACCACCTGGGGCTTGAGCGAAACCGGCGCCAGCGGCCCCGGCGGCAACCGCTACGGCGACGCGCCGGGGCACGCCTGCATCGCGGTCAGCGGCCCGGTGAAAGCGGTGATCACGGTTGAAACGGGCAGCGCCGACCGGGAGGCGAACATGTGGGAGTTCGCGCGCCGCGCGCTGCAACTCCTTGAATCCTGCCTGCGCAAGTCCTGAATGCGGGTAAAGTTCCGCCCTCGATAATTCGCAAGCTGAAAGGACTCCCATGATCGATCTCTACGCCGCCGGCACCTCCAATGGCATGCGCGCCCGCATCGCGCTCGAAGAATGCGGCCTGCCCTACAAACTGATCCCGGTCGACCTCGCCAAGGGCGAAAACAAGACGCCGCAGTTCCTCGCCATGAACCCGAACGGCCAGATACCGGTGATCGTGGACCACGAAGGCCCCGGCGGCCTGTCCGTGACGCTGTCGCAGTCCACCGCGATCCTGCTCTACTGCGCCGAGAAGTCGGGCAAATTCATGCCGAAGGATCCCGCAGTCTGGCCCGCGGTACTGCAGGCGCTGATGAGCGCCTCGACCGACGTGACGCCGATTTTCGGCGCCTATTTCGCCGCGGCGCGCGCCAAAGAGCCGCATCCGCCGACGGTACAGTTGTTCAAGGACCGCGTGCGCGGCCTGTTCCAGGTCTGGGACGCGGCCCTCGCCAAGAGCAAGTACTGCGTCGGCGACGAACTGACGGTGGCCGATCTTTCGCTCTACGCCGGCTATGCGCGCATCAAGGCAGCGGCGCCGGACGCGGTCGAGGGCATGCCGAACGTCGCCCGCTGGGGCGACGTGATGGCCGCGCGCCCGGCGATTCAGCGCGCATTGAAGTTCTAGCGCTTCGCGCTTTTCAACGCGCGCTTGATTTCCTCGATGTCGAAGATCGCGGGCTGCAGGGCGTTCAGGTAATCGAAACTCTCGGCGACCGAATGGTCGCGCGTGTAGGAGATCATCTGCTTGGTCGCGGCGATCGCCACCGGCGCCTCCCGCCTATCTTAGCGCGCCAAAGAACTCGCGCACCTCGCGCGCCAGCGCTTCGGGCTGCTCGAGCGCGGCGAAGTGGCCGCCCTTCGGCATCACGCTCCAGCGCCGGATATCGGTGTAGGTCTTCTCCGCGAGCGAGCGCGGCGGGATCAGGATCTCCTTCGGGAATTCGGCGTAGCCCATCGGTACGCCGATGCTGCCGCCCTCGGGGATCGGCCAGCCCGCGTGCAGCCGCGCGTAATACGGCCAGAACGAAGAGCCGATCGCGCCGGTGAACCAGTAAAGCGCAATGTTGGCGAGCATTTCGTCGCGTGAGATGGCGTTCTCCGGATTGCCGCCGCAGTCGCTCCAGGTCCTGAACTTCTCGACGATCCACGCAGCCAATCCGGCAGGCGAATCGCTCAGGCCGTAAGCGAGCGTCTGCGGCTTGGTGCCCTGGATGGCCTGATAACCTGTTTCTTCCTTCAAGAATTTTGTCAGTTGTTCCTTGTATTTTTTCCGTGCCAAATCTTCAGAAGAAAAATTCAAATCCCGTCGAACAACCAGCAGATTCAAATGAATGCCGATGACCCGCTCCGGATAGCGGTGGCCGAGCACCGAACTGATCGAGGCGCCCCAGTCACCGCCCTGGCAACCGAAGCGTTTGTAACCCAGCACATCGGTCATCAACTCAGCGAACGCCTCGGCCATCTCTTCGGTACCGAAGCGCGGCTGGCCCGGCTTGAACGACAGCCCGTAGCCCGGCAAAGACGGCGCGATCACCGTGAAGTCTTCCTGCAGCAGCGGAATCAGCTTGAGGAACTCGAATACCGAGCCCGGCCAGCCATGCGAGAGCAATAGCGGCATCGCGTCGGGCCGCCTGCCGGGTGCGTGGATGAAATGCAGGTCGATGCCTTTGAGCGGCACGATGAAGTGGGGAAAGGCATTCAGCTTCGCCTCGGCGGCGCGCCAGTCGAAGCCCCCATGCCAGTAACGAACCAGGCCCTGCAGGTACGCCAGGCTCGTTCCCGTGGACCAGGGCGCAAGCGGCGGCTCGTCGGGCCAGCACGTGCGCGCGAGGCGCTCCTTCAGGTCCGCCAGCGCGGCGTCAGGAACGGCAAGACGATAGGGTTGTGGGACTTTTTGCACGGTTATTCTCCCGCCAGGGGCGCACAATGGCATCCATGAAACGACGCGACCTGCTCGTGCTTGCAATCATAGCGGCATTCGCCGCCGGCTCCGCCTTCGCCGCCGACGAGAAGAAAAAGCCCGCCGACGGCGACACCTTCGACCAGGGCACCGTGCTGCACGACGCCGAGGCATTCTTCGGCAAGGGCGCCGAGGGACTCGCCAAGATAATCGAAAAAGCGTTCAAGGAGAACGGCCGCCCGACCGGCTACATCAAGGGCCAGGAAGCAGCCGGTGCGATCACCGTCGGCCTGATCTACGGCGACGGCACGTTGGTGATGAAGAACGTGAAACCCCGGCATGTGTTCTGGTCGGGGCCGTCGATCGGTTTCGATCTCGGCGCCAACGCCTCGAAGGTGTTCGTGCTGGTCTACCACATGAAAAACTCGGGAGCCCTGTTCCAGCGCTTTCCGGCGGTGGACGGCAGTTTCTATTGTCGGCGGCGCCGGCATCAACTACCAGCGGCGCGGCGGCGTCACGCTTGCGCCGATCCGGCTTGGCGTCGGCCTGCGCGCGGGCGCGAGCATCGGCTACGTGCACTACACGCCAAAGAAAACCTATAATCCATTTTGATGCAGGTTTTGCGAAGTTTTCTTTCCGGCCGCTGGATTGAGGGCTGCGGCGCAACGCAAACCCTCGTCAATCCCGCCACCGGGGATCCACTCGCCACCGCGAGCAGTGGAGGCATCGACCTCGCCGCCGCGCTCGCCTACGCACGCGACACCGGCGGTCCGGGGCGCGCGGGTGGCGGCGAAGAACTCGGCGGGTGGCGCGCGCTGTCGTTCTACCTGCAGCGCGTGGCTCTCGAAGGTTCGCGTCCGGTCATCGCCGGGCTTGCCAAGGGCGGGACGGCTTCTTGAGATACAAACTCTACTACTGGCCTGGAATCCAGGGCCGGGGTGAATTCGTTCGCCTCGCGCTGGAATACGCGGATGCGGACTATGTGGATGTGCTGCGTCATTCCAAAGACTTTTCCTTGCCGAAGAATCCGGCGCCCTTCGCGCTGCCTTACCTCGTCGCCGGCAAGCTTGTCATCTCGCATACTGCGAGCATCCTGCAGTACCTCGGCCCGCGCCTCGGCCTCGCGCCGAAGGCCGAGGCCGGCCGCCTCTGGGTGCACCAGCTGCAGCTCACCATCGCCGACTGGCTGGTCGAGGTACACGATGTGCATCACCCGATCGGCTCGGGCCTGTACTACGAGGAACAAAAGCGCGAGGCGAAGCGCCGCGCCGGCGATTTTCTCGCCGTGCGGCTGCCGAAATACCTCGGCTATTTCGAAGACGTGCTGCGGCGCGCGCCGGGCGGCTACCTGCTCGGCAAAACGTGCGGCTATGCGGATCTGTCCCTTTTCCAGATGGTTGCGGGACTGCGCTATGCCTTTCCGGTTGTGTTTGGCCGGCTCGAGAAGCGCCATGCGCGCATCGCTGAGGTGCATGAGCGCGTCGCGTCGCGCCCCCGTCTGGCGGCCTATCTCGCTTCCGCGAGGCGTATTCCATTCAACCGGCAAGGCATCTTCCGGCACTATCCCGAGCTCGACTTACCTGGGAAAAAATCAAAAAAAACATAGACCTGTCCCCTGGTTCGATGGTATAAAGGCGGGTGCGGGAAGAAGCCATGGACTGGACCAAGGACCGAATCCAAACGTTGAGCAAACCGGAGGTGAAGCAGTTGCGCGCCAATGCGGAGCGGCTTCATGAACCGGAAGTCGTTGCCTTGTGCGACGAAGTGCTCAGCGGCAAGGCAAAGGCGGCCAAGACGGCTACGGCCCGCCCTGGCAAAACCAAGAAACCCAGGAAGGCAGCCAAAGTCGAAGGCGGCTGAAACCAAGAAGCCCGGGCAACCGGGCTTTTTTTATCCCCTATCCCATGGACAAGAAAAAAACCTGGCGCGATCAAGAGCAACAGCTGGTCGAGCGCTGGACCGCGGCCAACGAGCGCTATCGCCTCGCCCACGCGGGCAACGTCGCGGCCGAGGTGCAGGCCGCGCAGGCCGAACTCGAACTCCTCCGGCGCCAGGTCGCGCGCCTGAAGAGCGAGTTCAACACCGGTAAACGCTACTAGCCTTCGGGATTTACCTTCCCCCGCAGTTGCTTGATCCGGCCGCGCCGGACCTTGTTCTCCAGGCGTTTCTTTTTCGCCGAGCGCGTCGGTTTTGTCGCTTTCCTCGGCCTTGGCACGTGCGACGCGTTTTCCACCATCCGGTGGAGCCGGTCGAGCGCCTCTTGCCGGTTCATCTCCTGGCTGCGGTGCTGCTGCGCCTTGATCACCACCACGCCGTCGCGCGTGATGCGCTGGTCCTTGAGCCCGAGCAGCCGCGCCTTCACGGCGGCCGGCAGTGAAGAAGCGGCAACATCGAAGCGCAGGTGGATCGCGCTCGACACCTTGTTGACGTTCTGCCCGCCCGCGCCGGCCGAGCGCACCGCGCTCAACTCGATTTCGCTTTCAGGGATAATGAATCTCATGTTACTTCGTCCAAGGCTACACTGAGGCCATGCCCCGCGTCATCCGCGACACGCTGGTCTCGGTCCGCGAGATGCTCATCACGGGCGGTCCATTCATTGTCCTCACGGCCGCCCTGCTCGCCGGCGCCTACTACTTCCTCAAGCCCACGCCGCCCAAGCGCGTGGTCCTCGCCACCGGCCCCGAGCAGGGCGCCTACGTCGCCTTCGGCAAGCGCTACCAGGAGGAACTGAAGCGCTTCGGCATCGAGGTGGTGCTGCGGCCCACCGCGGGTTCGCGCGAGAACCTGCGCCTGCTGCAGGACCCGAAGCAGGACGTGCAGATCGCGTTCGTGCAGGGCGGGGCGGGCGAGACGCCGGCCACCACCGACGAAGGCGCGCAAGAGAAACTGCCGGTGATGTCGCTCGGCAGCGTTTTCTACGAACCGCTGTGGCTGTTCTACCGCGCCGATGCCGCGAAAAAGATCAGGCGCGACGGCCTCCTCACCGAATTCACGCAGTTGCGCGGCTTGCGGGTGAACGTCGGCGCCCGGGGCAGCGGCAGTCCCGGCATCGTCAACCGTATGCTGCTCGCGAACCAGATGGAGCGCACCGACATCAAGCGCGACAACCTCGACCTCACGCCCGCGGTGGTCGCCCTGCTGTCGGGCAAGCTGGATGCCATGGCGATGGTTTCGGCGCCCGAGTCGCCGCTGGTGCAGATGCTGCTGCAGACGCCCGGCATCCGCCTGCTCGAATTCGACCAGGCCGAGGCCTATGCGCGGCGCTACCGGTACCTGAATCCGGTGATGCTGCCGCGCGGCGTGGTGGACCTGCCGCGCAATGTGCCGACGCACGACCTGGACATGGTGGCGACCACCTGCTCGCTGGTCGCGCGCGAGGATCTGCATCCCGCGCTGGCGCAGCTCTTCGTGCAAGCGGCCGCGCGGATCCACAGCAGTGGCGGCTGGATTTCGAAGACCGGCCAGTTCCCGACCCAGTCGAACACCGAGTTCCCGCTGGCGCGTGATGCCGAACGCTATTACCGCAACGGCCCGCCGGCCCTGCAGCGCTACCTGCCGTTCTGGCTCGCCAACCTGGTGGACCGCATGTGGGTGGCGCTGTTCTCCATCATCGCAATCCTGATTCCGCTGGCGCGCGTGGTACCCCCGCTCTACCAGTACCGCATCCGCTCGCGCATCTACAAGTGGTACCGCCACCTGCGCCAGATCGAGAATGCGCTCACGGACAAGAACGCGGATCGCGCCAGGTTGCTGGTGGAGCTGGACGACCTGGACGTCAAGGTCGAGCGCGTCGCCGTGCCGCTCGCCTACGCCGACGAACTCTACGCGCTGCGCAGCGCCATCGGCCTGGTGCGCAAGCGGTTGCGCTAGTTCCGAATAATTATCTTGCCAAGGTGCGCGCTGGCTTCCATGTGCGCCTTGGCCTGCGGCAGCTCGGCGAATGCAAACACCTTGTCGATCACCGGGCGCAGGTGCCCGCTGGCGAGCGCCGGCAGCACATCGCGCGAAAAGTTGCGCACGCCTTCGGCGATCTCCGCGGCGCTGCGCATCTTGTTCGACACGCCGAACAGTTTCAGGCGCTTGGAATGCAGCGCCAGGATGTCGAGCTCGGCCTTGACCACGCCGTCCACGTAGCCCACCGTCGCCAGCCGCCCGCGGTAGGCGAGCGCGCGGATGCATTCGGCGAACACGCTGCCGCCGACGTTGTTCACCACCAGGTTGACGCCCTTGCCGCCGGTCGCATCCATGACCGCCTTCTCGAAGCCACCGTTGCGGTTCTGCAGGCCGAGGTCCAGGCCCAGCGCGGCGAGCTTCTTCAGCTTGTCTGCCGAAGCGGAGGTGCCGATCACTTTCGCGCCGATCAGCTTGCCCAACTGCACCGAGGCGACGCCCACGCCGGCCGAGGCGCCCGCCACCAGCAGCCATTCGTTCGCCTTGAGTTCGCCGCCCGGCCACAGCATGTCGTAGGCCGTCAGGTAGGCGATTGCCGCGCCCGCCGCTTCCTCCCAGGACAGTTTCGCCGGGGCCGGCATGGCATCGCCGATGCGGTGGATGGTGTACTCCGCGAAAGCGCCATAAGCGCGCCCCATGACACGGTCGCCGACGTTGAATTCCTTCACGCCGTCGCCGACCTTGACCACCTCGCCTGCGGCTTCGATGCCGCCCACCTTGGCGGCACCGCCCGACAGGCCGTGCCCGGCGATGAATTCGCCGCGGTTCAATCCCGCGGCATGGACCTTGACGAGCAATTCACCGGCCTTGGGCTCGGGGACGGCAACGTCCCGCAATTCCACCGAGGTCGCGTCCTTGCCGCTGAGGATGAACCAGGATTCCATGATTTTCCCTTGAAGTGAGTCCGTGTAGCATTGTTTCATGGCCATGCGCAAAATTCAGCAAGTCATTCCCGGCCTGCCGGCCTCCGATGGCGCGGGGGTGAAGCTGATCCGCAGCCTGGGCAGCGCCGAGCACCTTCGGGCGGACCCGTTCCTGATGCTGGACGCGTTCTCGTCCGAAAATCCGGACGACTACGTGGCCGGCTTTCCGTCGCATCCGCACCGCGGCTTCGAGACGGTGACCTACCTGCTCGACGGCCACATGCTGCACGAGGACCATCTCGGCAACCGCGGCAACCTGAAAAGCGGCGGCGTGCAGTGGATGACCGCGGGCCGCGGCATCATCCATTCCGAGATGCCGCAGCAGGAGAACGGCCGCATGCGCGGCTTCCAGCTCTGGATCAACTTGCCGGCGAAGGAAAAGATGAAGCCGGCCGGCTACCGTGACATCCAGCCGGAGGAAATTCCGACTGTTTTGTTTTCCGATGGAAAGTTGAAAATCGTGGCCGGGACGTATGAAGGCACGAGCGGACCGGTTCAAGGGGGTACGACGGAACCCCTGTATTGGGACGTTGAATTGAATTCAGGGAAGTCCTTTGCGGCGAACATTGCCGAAACCCATTCGGTCTACGTCTACCCCTTCGAGGGCAGCGTCGAGATCGGCGAGCGTGCGCTGAAAACGCACCAGGGCGGCGTGCTCGGTTCCGGCGATGCGGTCGAGATTCGCGCGGGCGCCGACGGTGCGCGGTTCCTGGTGCTGGCCGCCAAGCCGCTCGGGGAACCCGTGGTGCAGTACGGGCCCTTCGTCATGAATACGCGAGCTGAAATCGAGCAGGCGATCCACGATTACCAGAACGGGGTGTTGGCAGTTTAGAATTGGGGCATGCCTCGCATCTCCGCCTCTGCCGCTCTGTCCAAGCTCCGCATCCTCGACCTCACGCGCGTGCGCGCCGGGCCCACCTGCGTGCGCCAATTCGCCGATTTCGGCGCCGACGTGATCAAGATCGAGAACACCGCGGCCGAAGACATGGGTGGGCCGCGCGACGGGCCGGACTTCCAGAACCTGCACCGCAACAAGCGTTCGATCACGCTCGATCTGAAGTCGCCGCAGGGCAAGGAGATCTTCATGCGCATGGTGAAGACCGCCGACGTGGTGGTAGAGAACTACCGCCCGGACGTGAAGGACCGCCTCGGCATCGACTACGAATCGCTGAAGAAGGTCAACAAGCGCATTATCCTCGCCAGCATTTCGGGTTTCGGCCAGGACGGCCCCTACCGCGCGCGGCCCGGTTTCGACCAGATCGCGCAGGGCCTCTCCGGCATCATGTCGGTGACGGGCAAGCCCGGCGAAGGCCCGATGCGCGTCGGCTGCGCGGTCGCGGACGTGGGCGGCGGGCTGCTCGCCGCGCTGGGTATCATGACCGCGCTGCTCGAGCGTGAGCACTCGGGCGAAGGCCAGTGGGTACAGTCCAGCCTGCTGCAGGCGGCGATCCAGTTGCTCGATTTCCAGGCCGCTCGCTACACCATGTCGGGCGAAGTGCCGGAGCAGGTCGGCAACGATCATCCAACCAGCATGCCGACCTCGGCCTACGCCACCGCTGACGGCCACATCAACGTCGCCGCCTCGGGCAACAAGATGTGGCACATCGTCTGCGAGTCGATCGGCCGGCCTGACCTGGAAAATCACCCGGACTTCAATTCCGCGGAGGGCCGCGCGAAGAACCGCAAGGCGCTGAACCTGGAAATGAACCGCGGCTTTGCGGCGAAGACCAGCGCCGAGTGGATCGCGATCCTGAACCAGGGCGGCGTGCCCTGCGGCCCGATCTACCGCATGGACGAGGTGTTCGCCGATGCGCAGGTAAAGCACATGCAGGTGCGGGCGGAAGTCACGCACCCCAGGCTCGGCAAGCTGGGCCTCATCAACCAGCCGGTGAAGCTCTCGCGCACGCCGGCGAAACTCCTGACGGCGACGCCGGAGCGCGGCGAGCACACGGAAGAAGTTCTTCTTGAAATGGGTTTTAATTCTCAAGAAGTTGATAAATTCAAGAGCGAAGGAATTATCTGATGGCCGAATTGAAAACATCGATCGACGGCGCCGTTGCGACGATCCTTTTCTCCAACCCGCCGAAGCTAAACGCCATGAGCTACGACATGTGGCGGGCGGTGCCGAAGGTGTTTGCCGAGCTCGACCGCGATCCCGCGGTGCGCGTCATCGTCTGCGCGGGCGACGGCGAAAAGGCCTTTATTTCCGGCGCCGACATCTCGCAGTTCGAGAAGCTGCGCGGCACGGACGAAGCGCAGGCTGAATACAACAAGGCCGTGGAGCAGGCCTACGGCGCGCCGACGGCCTGCAGCAAGCCGGTGGTCGCACGCATTCGCGGTATCTGCATCGGCGGCGGCCTCGGCTTCGCCGCTGCCTGCGACCTGCGCATCTGCTCGGAGGGTTCCATTTTCCGCATGCCGGCGGCACGCCTCGGGCTGGGCTACAGCCCGGCGGGCGTGCGGCGCTTCATGAATGTGCTCGGCGCGGCGAACACCACCGACATCTTCATGTCGGCGCGCAAGTTCGACGCAAAAGAAGCACTGCGCATGGGCTTCGTCAGCAAAGTGGTAGCTGTAGGCGATCTGGAAAAGACCGTCGCCGACTACTGCAAGATGGTCGGCGAGAACGCGCCGCTCACCGTCGCCGCGGCCAAATTCGCCGTGCAGCAATGGCAAAAAAACGAGCCGGAGCGCGACATGGCGAAGGCCATGAAGATGGTCGAGGCCTGCTTCGCCAGCGAAGACCACAAGGAAGGCCGCAAGGCGTTCATGGAAAAGAGAACGCCGCAATTCAAGGGCAGGTAAGTCATGCGAATTTTGGGTCTTCTTGTTTTCTGCCTTTTTTCCGGTTCAAGTTTTTCTCAAAACTACCCGGTAAAACCGATCCGCATCGTGGTCGGTTACCCGCCGGGCGGCTCGGGCGACTTCACCACCCGCATCATCGGCGATGAGTTGTCGAAAGAACTGGGAATCTCGGTTATTGTCGAGAACCGGCCCGGTGCGGGTGGTTCGATTGCCTCTGAATTCGTCGCCAAGGCCACACCCGACGGCTATACCCTGCTCAACCAGGGCAATCACGCCATTAACCGGTCCCTCTACAAGGACCTTTCCTATGGCGACAAGGATTTCATCCCCGTTTCGCGGGTCGCCAATGGCGCCACGGTCCTGGTGGTGAACAACGCCACGCCGTACCAGAGCGCGCGGGAACTGGTCGCCTACGCCAAGGCCAATCCCGGCAAGCTCTTCAATGCCTCGGCCGGCTTCGGCTCGGCGCCGCAGATCGCGGCCTGCGCCTTCGAGGCGGCCGCCGGCATCAAGGTCACCTCGGTGCAATTCAAGGGCGGCGGACCGGCGTCGCAGTCGCTGCTCGCCGGCGACACGCAGATGATGTTCGCGACCTCGCCCACGGTGACCGGCATGATCAAGGCTGGGCGCATGCGCCCGCTGTTGGTGAGCCTGTCCAAGGGTTCGCCTTCAATTCCCGGGATTCCCGGCGGCGATGAAGCAGGCGTGCCCGGCTTCGAATCGACGTTCTGGTTCGGCCTGTATGCGCCGGCGGGAACGCCGATGGAGATCGTGCGTCGCCTGCACGCGGCGGCCGCGAAGGGCCTCTCGAAACCGGAAGTGCGCGAGAAGATCGCATCGCAGGGCATGGACGCCCTGCCCTCGGTGTCGCCCGAGGCGTTCGCCAGCGAGATCCGCGGCGAGGCGCCGGAAATCGAGCGCGCGCTGCGCAATTGCGGCGCAAGGGTGGAGTAGTTACACGCCTTACATTGTGTTTCAATTCAGGAGGAAGTGCGGTTAGCTGAAACGGCGTAGAAGCGTTAATGGAACAAAGGAGAACTCCATGACGCGCATCGCCGGCAGATTCCTCGTCGTACTGTTCGCACTGTTTGCCGCCGCCCCCGCCGCCTTCGCGCAAGCCCCGCGCGCGGCGGTCCAGGGCTACTACTCCCAGGCCGAGCTCGACCAGATGCTCGCGCCGATCGCGCTTTATCCCGATGCGCTGTTGTCGCAAGTTCTGATGGCCGCGACCTACCCGGATGAGGTGCGCGAGGCGGCACGCTGGTCGCGCGCCAACCTCGGCCTGGAGAGCGACGATGCGGTGCGCGCGGCGCAGTACAAAGACTGGGATCCGAGCGTCCAATCGCTCGTCGCGTTTCCGCAGGTGTTGGCGCGCATGGACGAAAACCCCGACTGGACGCGCAGGCTCGGCGAGACCTTCCTCGGCCAGCAGCCGCACGTCATGGATACGGTGCAGCAACTGAGGCGCCGCGCCCAGGCTGCGGGCAATCATGGCCGGCGTACCGGCCGGTCGCGTGGGCGCCCTGGCATGGTTATGCGCACCCCAACGCGTACTACTACCGTTCCGCGGCGCAGGCGAACCGGACGCTCGCCGTGTCGCCACAGCGCTGGCAGAACGATGCGCAGCGCCGGGCAGCCTTCGCCGGGCGGCAGGCCGTGCAGGCACAACAACAGGTCCAGGTGCAACCGCGCGCCGAACGGCGTGAGGAGCGGCGCGAGAAACGCCAGGAACAGCGCCAGGAGCGCGGCCAAAAGGGCTGAAAACGCTCATGGATGCGTTACCATGCGCGCTCTTTCGCGTGCCTGGGGAATCGTTCATGAGCAAGATCGCAATCATCACGGGCGCCGGCAGCGGCGTCGGCAAGGCCGCTGCGCTGGCGTTCCTCAAGGACGGCTGGCAGGTCGCGCTCGCGGGGCGGCGCAAGGACGCGCTCGAGAAAACGGCGCAGGAATCCGGCGCCGGGGAGCGCGCATTCTGCGTCCCGACCGACGTCGCGAAGCAGGATTCGGTCAAGGCGCTGTTCGCCGCGGCAAAGCAGAAGTGGGGACGCGTCGACGTGCTGTTCAACAACGCCGGCGTCAACGCACCGGGCACTTCCCTTGAGGAGCTCAGCCTGGAGCAGTGGCAGAACGTGGTCGACATCAACCTCACCGGCATGTTCCTGTGCATGCAGGAGGCCTTCAAGGTGATGAAAGACCAGAGCCCGCGCGGCGGCCGCATCATCAACAACGGCTCGATCTCGGCGCACGCGCCGCGGCCAGGGTCGGTCGCCTACACCGCCACCAAGCACGCGGTCACGGGATTGACCAAGACCGGCGCGCTCGACGGCCGCAAATACGACATCGCGGTCGGCCAGGTGGACATCGGCAACGCGCTTACCGAGATGGCCGCGCGCATGGCGAACGGCGTGCCGCAGGCGGATGGCTCGATCAAGCCCGAGCCGCTGATGGACGTGGCCCACGTCGGCCAGGCGGTGCTGCACATGGCGGGCTTCCCGATCGAGACGAACGTCCTGTTCCTCACGATCAAGGCGACCAAGATGCCATTTGAGGGAAGAGGTTGAACAGAGTCAAGGCCTACCACGACGCCGAGTTCATCAACAGCAAGGACGCGCGCGCGCTGCGCATCCTCGCCGAGTACCTTGAACCCAAGGCGCGCTTCGAGGCGCACGGGCTGGAGGACACGATCGTGTTCTACGGTTCGGCGCGCACCAAGCCGGATTCAAAATACTATGAAGCCTCGCGCCAACTCGCCTACCGCCTGACGCAATGGTCCAAGGCTCTGGCTTCGGGCGAGAGGCGCTTCGTCGTCACCACCGGCGGCGGCCCGGGCATCATGGAGGCGGCCAACCGCGGCGCCTCCGAGGCGAAAGGCCTGACCGCGGGCATCGGCATCTCGATCCCGATGGAGCAGACCGACAACGCCTACATCACGCGCGGCCTGTCGTTGCATTTTCACTACTTCTTCATGCGCAAGTTCTGGTTCGCCTATCTCGCCAAGGCGATGGTCGCGTTCCCGGGCGGTTTCGGCACGCTTGACGAATTGTTCGAGACACTGACGCTGGTGCAGACGAAAAAGATGCGCAAGCCGATGCCGATCATCCTCTTCGGCACCGAATACTGGAGTGAAGTGATCAACTTCGAGGCGCTGGTGCGCCACGGCACCATCAGCCCGGAGGACGTGAACCTCGTCTACCGTACCGACTCGGTGGACGAAGCCTTCGACTGGCTGGTGCAGCAGCTCACCGAGCACGCGCTCGGCAAGCCCGGGGCAAGTCTTTAGCCGATTTTGTTCTTCAGCAGTCCGATTCCGGCGATTTCGGTTTCCAGGATGTCGCCCGCCTTGAGGAACTCCGGGGGCGTACGCGCGTGGCCGACGCCGGCCGGCGTGCCGGTGGAGATGATGTCGCCCGGCTCGAGCGTCATCCCCGCCGAGAGCTCGGCGATGATGCGCGGGATCTTGAAATGCATGTGCCGGGTGTTCGAATCCTGCTTGATGGCGCCGTTGACGCGCGTCACCACCCGCAGATCCCACCAGGATTTCACCTTGTCGGCGGTGATGATCCACGGCCCCATCGGGCAATGCCCGTCCAGGGACTTGCCCTTGAACCACTGCTGGCCGTGCTGACGCTGGATCTCGCGCGCCGAGACGTCGTTGATCACGGTGAAGCCGAACACGTGCTTCATCGCGTCGGCTTCCTTGATATTGATGCCACCGCGCCCGATGATCACGCCCAGTTCCACTTCCCAGTCCACCTTCTCGGTCACGCCCGCGTGCAGCGGGATGCGCTCGTAGGGGCCGTTCACCGCCAGCGGCGACTTGGTGAAAAAGGTCGGATGCTTGGGCAACTCCGTGGCGTTGGCGCGCACCTTGGCGCCCTCCTCGAAGTGCTCGACGTAATTCCAGCCGACGCAGAACACGTTCTTGCGCGGCCGCGGGATGGGTGCGAGGACGCGCACGGAGGATAGTGGAATCGCCTTCGCCGCCTTCTGTTTCATGGCATTTTTCAGTAGGACCTTGCCCTTGGCGCCCATCGCAATCAGCGACAGCATGTCCGGAACCTTCACCTCCATCAGGTGCTCGGGGCCCGACATCACGCCGACGCGCGGCGCGGCGCCTTTTTTCTTTGCTGCAAACGTAAGTAGTCTCATGTGGGCGAGTGTACCTGCGAGTGGTAGCCTTGCGCATCATAAACGCCCCCTTGTCGGCACAAATGCGCGAGCCGTTTCTCACCCTGCAGGAAATCGTCGCCGCCGCGCGCGCCAACACCGCGGCCGGGCCGTGGAGCTACCTGATCGGCGGGGCCGAGACGGAGACCACGGTGCGCCGCAACCGGATGGCACTGGACTCGATCGCTTTCCGGCCCCGCGTGCTGCGCGACGTGAGCCGGATCGACTCCGGTGCCCCGTTCCTCGGTCAGCGCATGCGCCTGCCGGTGATGCTCGCGCCGATCGGCGGCCTCGAATCCATCGTCGAGGGGGGCGCGGCCTCCGCGGCGCGCGGCGCGGCGCAATTCGGCGTGCCGCAGATGCTGTCCTCGGTCTGCCAGCCGGGCCTGGAGGCGACCGCCGCGGCGGCCGAGACAACCCGCATTTTCCAGCTCTATGTGCGCGGCGACGACGCTTGGGTGGACGACCACGTGAAGCGCGCCAGGGACAACGGCTACACCGCGTTCTGCCTCACCGTCGACGTCGCCATGTACAGCCGGCGCGAGCGCGACCTCGTCGGCCGCTTCGTCAAGCCCTGGCGCGCCACCGCGCCCGAGGGCAGCAACTTCCAGTCGGGCCTCTCCTGGGACCAGGTGAAGCATTACAAGGACAAGCATGATCTGCCGCTGATCATCAAAGGCATCGCCACCGCTGAAGACGCCGAGATCGCCCTGCAGCACGGCGTCGAAGTGATCTACGTGTCGAACCACGGCGGCCGCCAGCTCGACCACGGCCTGGGCAGCATGACCGTGCTGCCGCAGGTCGTCGCCGCCGTCGCGGGGCGTGCCGAAGTCTGGGTGGACGGCGGCTTCATGCGCGGCACCGACGTGGTGAAAGCCATCGCACTTGGCGCCAAGACGGTGGGCCTGGGGCGCCTCCCCTGCCTCGGCCTCGCCGCCGCCGGCGTGCCGGGCCTGGTGCGCGCCCTGGAAATTCTGGAAAACGAGGTGCAGACCTGCCTCGGCCTGCTCGGCGTCACCTCCTTCGCAGAACTGACACCCGCGCACGTCACGGCCGCGCCGCCCGTGGGTGAGCACCACGTCTTCAGCGCCTTTCCGCTGCTCGGAAACTCGCCCACCGACTGACAGCCCGTCCCCGCTAGCGTGGGACACCTATCCAGGAATCCGCTCACTCGTTGGACCCAGTTGATTCCACGGACATTTGTTCCGCCCCATGCAGCCTATCCCCCTGATAGTTGCCTCGGGATCGACGGAATCGAAGTTGTCAGAACGCAGCCAGTAGGCTAATTGCACTGTGTTAAAGAATAAGGGATTATGACGACATCTTCAAGTTATTTCGGAGGTACGTATTTCGGAGGTACGCCATGGGTAAGAGCCTTGAATCGCGATTCGAACGCTTTACCAACGTGATGGTCGAGGCGCTGGGGCATGCGGATCGGGCGCAGCCGGCGCGCTGGTATTTGCGCGGACTGATGCTGCCGGGGCAGCGCAAGAGCGTGGAGCCGATGGCGGCGCGGGTGCATCCGCAGGATGTGCCATCGGCGCATCAATCGATGCATCACCTGGTAGCGGACTCCGAGTGGAGCGATACGGCGTTGCTCGCTGCGGTGGCGCGCGAGGTGGTGCCGGTACTGAGCGAAGCGGGACAGGCGCCTTGTTTCTGGATTATCGATGACACCGGCTTTCGTAAATATGGCAAACACTCGGTCGGCGTGGCGCGACAATACTGCGGCCAGTTGGGCAAGACCGAGAACTGCCAGGTGGCGGTGAGCTTGTCGCTGGCCACCGTGGAGGGCAGTGTGCCGCTGGACTATCGGCTGTATCTGCCAGAGGAGTGGACCGAAGACAAAGGTCGCTGCAAGCGTGCGGGGGTGCCCAAGGAGCTTGCCTTTGCGACCAAGGGCGAGATTGCCTGGAGGCAGATTGAGGCGGCGCTCGCTGCCGGGACCCCGCGCGGCACGGTGCTCATGGATGCCGCCTATGGCGATGAAGCGGCGTTGCGCGATCGTTTGAGCGCCGAGGCGTTGATTTACGCGGTGGGGATACGGCCGGGGACCGCGGTTTGGTGGGGTGCGCATCAACCTGCGCGCGCACCGCTCAAGCAGGGTCGTGGTCGGCGCCGCACGCGCGTTGTGCGTGATGAAACTCACCAACCGATCGGTGTGCGCGAACTCACGCAGGGGCTGTCCTCTGCCAGCTATCGCAGCGTGACTTGGCGCGAAGGCGCCAACGCGGCTCTTTCCTCGCGCTTTACGCGAGTACGCGTGCGCGCCGCGCACGCTGATCGACCCCGCGAGGAAGAATGGTTGCTTATCGAGTGGCCCAAAGGCGAAGCCGAGCCGACCCGCTATTTCCTGTCCACCCTGCCCGCGGACATCTCGTTCAAGGACTTGGTGGCCAGCGTCAGAATGCGCTGGCGCATCGAGTGTGACTATCTCGAACTCAAGCAGGAGGTCGGTCTCGGGCATTACGAAGGGCGCAATTGGCGCGGTTTTCATCATCATGCGAGCCTGTGTATCGCTGCCTATGGTTTCCTCATGCTGGAGCGGCTCACCAGCAGTAAAAAAAACTCCGCTCGACTCAAAGCGCCTCCCCTACCCGAAGGCTTCCGCCCGCGCGGGGCTCGGCCCGATGCAACGGCACATCCCCTGGTCGATCGCCACCATACGCTTTTGTCTGGCGCGGGCCATCGCAAGGCACCTGTGTCAGTGTCCCTGGTGCGGCAAGCCCTACGTCAGGGGAAATAGCAATAAATAACACAGTACAATTACGAAAGCTCCCTAACCCTTCCATCCCCGATGTGCGAACAAGACGGACGGATGATTTGGTGCTGGTCGACATCGAGGCGTTCAAGTTCGACGATCCTTACCAGAGGCACGAACGCGGCGAGATCGGCGCGCCGCAGTACTTCACCCATTTGCGCACCGTTCTGAAGCTCAGGGCGCAGGTATGATCTCCGGATGACACACGACGAACTCGCATTCGCGCCCGTTCACAGCCTCGCCTCCGAGATGGCCGCCGGCAGGCTCACGTCCGCGAAACTGACCGAAGCCTGCCTCGAGCGCATCAGGCGCCACGGCGAAAAGCTGCACGCCTTCGTAGCGCTCTACGCCGAAGAAGCATTCCGGGCGGCGCGCGCGGCGGACGAAGCGATCGCCTCCGGCCACCGCATCGGCCCGTTCCACGGCATCCCGGTGGCGCTGAAGGACATCATCGACCTGAAGGGCCGCATCACCACCGGCGGCTCGAAGGTATGGGAGAAGCGCGTTTCGCCGCGCACCGCGACGCTGGCGCGCAAACTGATCGGCGCGGGCATGATCGTGCTCGGCAAGACGCACAGCGTCGAGTTCGCGATGGGCAGCTTCGGCACCAACACGCACATGGGCACGCCGTGGAATCCCTGGGACATGAAAGAGCTGCGCGCGCCCGGCGGTTCCAGTTCCGGCACCGGCGTGGCAGTCGCCGCGGGCCTCGCGCCCTGGGGCATCGGCACCGACACCGGAGGCTCGGTGCGAATTCCGGCATCCTGGTGCGGCCTTGCCGGCCTGAAGACCACCATCGGGCGCATCAGCGTGCACGGCGTGCTGCCGCTCGCGCACACGCTGGATACGCCGGGGCCGATGTGCCGGAGCGTCGAGGACGCGGCGCTGCTCTACAACCTGCTGCAGGGCCCGGATCCGCTCGATCCGCTCACCCTGCGCCGGCCGCCGGACGATCCGATGCCGCTGCTCAAGCGCGGCGTGGCCGGGCTCGTGCTTGCGCGTCTGCCGGCCAGCGAGCGCGGTCAGGTCGATGCAGAGGTGCTCGCCGCCTACGATGCCTCGCTGGCCGTGCTGGAAAAACTCGGCGCGAAGCTGGTCGACGTGAAGCTGCCGCGCAGTTTCGCCGAGCTGGGCGCGATGGCCGGGCGAATCATCGGTTGCGAGGGCTATTCCTACGTCGGCACATTGACGGACGATCCCGCGCAACCGGTCGATCCGCACGTGCGGCCGCGTATCGGTCTGGGAAAAGGGGTAAGCGCGCGCGACTACCTGCTGCTGCTGCGCGAGCGCGAGCAATTGAAGCGCGACTGGTCGAAGGCCCTGGCCGGCTGCGATGCGCTGCTCGCCCCGACCACGCTGACCGCGGCGCCGCGCGTCGCCGACATCGACCAGTCGGGCACTGCGGCGGTCATCACGCGGGCGATCAACCTGGTGGACGGCTGCGCGCTCGCGGTGCGCAATGGTTTCACACGAAATGGCCTGCCGGCCTCGTTGCAGATTGCGTGCCGGGGATATGACGAAGCTACGGCGCTGCGCATCGGCTGGGCGTATGAGCAGGCGGCCGGCTGGCGCGAGCGCCATCCAACCCTATAGACGCTTTGCCACCTCTTCCAGCATGACCTCGGTAGCGCCGCCGCCGATGGTCTGCACGCGCGCGTCGCGGTACATGCGCTCGATGGCGGATTCCTTGATGTAGCCGAAACCGCCGTGGAATTGCAGGCAGTCGTAGACCACGTCGTTCAGCAGTTCCGCGCAGTAAGCCTTGGCCATCGAGACTTCCTTGACGCAGTCGCGGCCCTGCGCGTCGAGCGAAGCGGCATACAGCACGAGCTGGCGCCCGGCCTCGACCTTCGCGGCGAGCATCGACAGCCGCTGCCGGATCACCTGCTTGTCCCACAGCGGCGCGCCGAAGGCCTTGCGCGTGCACACGTACTCCAGCGTGAGCTCGATCGCACGCGACGCCTCCCCCATTGCCATGGCGGAGATCGCGATGCGCTCGTTCTGGAAGTTCTTCATGATGGCGTAGAAGCCGCGGTTCTCCTCGCCCAGCAGGTTGGCGGCGGGCACCCGGCAGTCGTCGAACACCAGCTCGGCGGTGTCGGAGGAGCGCCAGCCCATCTTTTCCAGCTTGCGCCCGACGGAAAAGCCCCTCATCCCCTTCTCGACAATGAATATCGAAATACCCTTGGAGCCGGCGGCCGGATCGGTTTTGGCGGCAATAAAGTAAAGGTCGGCCAATGCGCCGTTGGTAATGAACATTTTCGAGCCCTTCAGCACCCAGTCACCGCCATCGCGTCGTGCGCTGGTACGGATCGCCTTCACGTCCGATCCGGCATCCGGCTCGGTAACGCCGACCGCGGTGATCAGTTCCCCCGACACCACACCCGGCAGGAAACGCTTGATCTGCTCCGGCGACCCCGCGTTCACCAGGTGCGGCGAGGCCATGTCGGTATGCACGAGTACGGTGATCGCGAAGCCGCCGAAGGTCGAACGGCCGAGCTCCTCGGCCAGCAGCGCGGTTGCGCGCGCATCGAGCGCGCCGCCGCCGAACTCTTCCGCATAGCGCAGGCCGAGAAATCCCAGTTTCCCCATCTCGCGCAGCACCTCGCGCGGCACGAAGCCCTGCTCTTCCCAGGCATGCGCCTTCGGCACCACTTCTTTCTCGACAAAGCGGCGGATGGTTTCGCGCAGCAGTTGAAGCGTCTGTTCCGAATCTGTCATGGTCACGTAAGTGTACCCAATGAATGATCCGGACTGATGAGCGCAAGCTTCGCAAAATAGGTCCGGTAGCGGCGCGTATCTCGCGTCAGCAGCGGAATGCCAGCCACCGCCGCATGGGCGCCTATGAAGAAATCAGGCAACACCCCGGTCTTCGCGCCGCTCCTGCGGCGATAGTGCAGGAAGGCCTTGCCGGCGAGAAACAGCGCTTCCCGGGGAACCGGCTCGACGCGGCTTCGAGCTGCTGCTGCGACCAGTGCCGCCACCTCGCATCATCCTTCACGACGTCGAGGATGACGTTGGTGTCGACCAGCAGCAATCAGTCCCCGCCGCGGGTCTGGCTGCGCCCCGGTGTTTCCGCTGCGGCGTACCTAGAGGCGCCGCGCCGCCAGCCGGCGCCGGAATTCCAGCGCCAGCAGCGGCAGCCCCACGGCTGCGACCGCGAATACCGGGCGCGTGCCGACCGCGTCCACCACGTGCGACGCGAGCCACACGCCGGTTGACTGTCCGCTGAACAGGCACAACGCGAACAACGCCACCGCGGCGCCGCGCGACTCGGGCGCCATCTGCGTGGCGTGCAACTGGAGCGTGTTGTGCAGCATGTAGAGCCCGGCGCCCAGCGCCATCAGGCAGGGCACGGCAATGTCCGGCCCCGGCGCCAGTGCGAGACCGAGGTACCCGACCCCGATGCATAGTCCACCCGCAAGCACCAGGCCGCGCTCGCCAAGGCGCGGCACCAGTCGTCCGGCAACGGCGGCGTAGAGCAGGCCGCCGGCAGCGAATGCCGCGATCAATGCGCCGCTTGCCGCGATGCCCAGTCCCAGGTAGCGATGCGCGTGGTACGCCGCGAACGCGAGCGGTCCGTAGAGCAGCACGCCTTCGATGAATACCACCGCCAGGATCACGCGTACCCATGGAATCCGCGTCAGACCGATCATGCGCAGGAACGCCTGTGCAATGGTCTCGCTCGCCTTGGCCGTCTGCCGCGTCACCGGATTGGTCTGCAGTTCGAACCACAGCAACGCCGCGCTAACAACGTACAGGCCGGAGAGCGCGATAAAGATCGCGCGCCAGCCGTACAACTCGCCGAGCCACCCGGAGGCCGTGGTGGCAAGCGCGATGCCGAGCATGCTGCCGATGAGGAAGCGCGCGAGCACCGGCTGGCGCCGCTCGTAGGGCACCACGTCGCCGATCCAGGCGATGGCAAGCGGCACGATCGCGCCCACCGTGGCGCCGGTGGCGAAACGCGCCGCAACGAGCAGCGGCAGCGTGGGCGCGAACGCGCAGGCGAGATTGCCCACCGCCGAGATCGCCGTGACCCAGAACACCATGCGGTACTTGCCGATGCGGTCGCTGAGCGGGCCGTTGACGATCTGCAGCACGCCGTAGGCCACTGCAAACGCCGTGATCACCGCGGAGGCGCCGCCGGCGGAGGTGCCGAAGCTCTCGGCCAGCAAGGGCAGCAGCGGGTCCACCGCGCGCAGCGCCGAGGCGCTCGCAAAAGATGCGAGCGCCAGGACGACGACCGCGCGTCCGCTCATCGCGGCGCCAACGACATCAGAGTCCGAACTCCTTCAAAGCATGCTCTCGCAGTTTTGTCTTCTGCACCTTGCCGCTCGCGGTCATGCCGATCGCTTCGAAGTCGTGGACGATTTTCAGGTAACGCGGAACCCGGAAATTTGCGCAACGTTGCCTGACCCAAGCGATCAGTTGTTCTTGCGTCGCTTGAAATCCAGAACGTAAAGTCACATAAGCACAACCAACTTCACCCAAGCGTTCGTTCGGAACCCCCACTACCTGCGCGGTTTCCACCGCGGGGTGCGAGAGCAGCACTTCCTCCACCTCGGCCGGCGCGACGTTTTCGCCGCCGACGCGGAACACGTCCTTCAGGCGCCCTGCCATGCGCAGGCGGCCCTCGACATTGAGTTCTCCGAGATCGCCGGTGCGCAGCCAGCCGTCAGCCGTAAACGCCTTGGCCGTGGCGTCGGGGTCGTTGCAATAGCCACGCATGATGCTCCAGCCCCGGACCTGAATTTCTTTCTCTGCCGAAATTCTTATTTCAATTCCGGGAAGAGGAAGAGCCAGACCCTGAACACGAAGCTCCTCCGGATCGCGCCAGTCGCTCATCACCACGTTGGGCGAGGCTTCCGACAGGCCGTAGGCGGCGCAGACCGACTTCATGCCGAGCCGGTCGATGATCGCGCGCATGGTCTGGGGCCCCGCCGCGGCCCAGCCGCCGCGCAGCGAGAGCTTGCGCCGGGGCAAATCCTCGTGGCCCATGAGCATCTGGAAAATGGTGTCGTTGCCCGAGATCAGCGTGCAGCGTTCGCGCTCGAGCATTTCCAGCGCCGCGCGCGCTTCGAAGGTCGGCAGCGTCACGAGGCAACAGCCGAACAGCAGCGACATCAGCGCCGACAAGGTGGAGCCGCCGACGTGAAAGAAGGGCCGGCAATTGAAGTAGCGGTCCCCCGGCAGCACGCCGATGCGCGTCCCCGCCGCCCACGCATTGCGCAGCATGCTATCGTGCGTGAGCATCACTCCCTTCGGATAGGCGGTGGTGCCGGAAGTAAATTGGATCAGCAACAGATCTCCGGGCTGGACTTTGACCGGCGTGTATTTGCCCTGCCGCAGCCGAGAAACGTCAATCGCAGTGCTGAAACCAATCTCTCTGATCATCGCCCCGAAATCGATGTTCAGAAAACGATCTACATAAAACAACGCTTTGGCGCCTGATTTCTTCAGGCCAAAATCGATTTCGTTCGCCTTGAAACGAGTATTGACCGGCACGGTAACCGCGCCGATCAGCGCCGCAGCGTAAAACAGCGTCAGCCATTGCTCGCCGTTGGGCATCAGGATCGCGACAGGGTCGCCCTTGCCGATGCCGAGCGCCTGCATCGACCCTGCAGTTTCTTTTACTTTCTCAAAAAGGTTTCCATACGAAATACGAACCGAGGGCGTGACCAGAGCCTCGGCGTCAGGATCCTTCTCAATCAGAAAATTCCCGAGCGTCTTCGGCTGCCAGCTCACTTTTTTCCCATCCAGCTGCCGCTGGCGAGCTGCTCGTCGATGGCGGCGATTTCCATCTCCAGCGCGCTTTGGGGGTCGAGTTCCACGCCGCGATCGATGCAGCGCTTTGCCAGGCGCAACGATTGGGATGGAGCATTGAGGATTTTTTTTCCTATTTCTTCCAAGGTTGACTCCAAGTCAGAAGCACAGACCAACCTCGAGACCAAACCTGCTTCCCTCGCCTCCTCCGCGTCAAGGGTCCGGCCGGTGAACAGCATGTCCTTGGCGAGGCGCTTGCCGAGGATGCGCGGCAGGCGCTGCGTGGCGCCGACGGTGCCGCGCAGCGCCTCCGGCGTGCGGAAGGATGCGTCCGGCGTCGCCACGATGAAATCGCAGGCGCCGGCGATCTCGCAACCCGAACCGACCACGGCCCCCTCGACCACCGCGACGGCCGGCATCGGCAGGGCTTCGAGTGCCGCGTAGGCGGCGAAGCCCTGCATGCGGCGCTTGCGCACCTGGGCCTCGCCCATGCCCTGCCGTTCCTTGAGATCGGCCCCGGCGCAGAACACGGGACCGTTGGCACGTATCAGTACAAGCCTTATCTCCTTGTTTGATTGAATTTCCTTAAAAACAGAAATGAATCGGTCGCACATCTCCAGGTTGAGCGCATTGCGGCTCTGCGGGCGGTTCAGGGTGAGGGTCGCGACGCCTTGCGAGACTGAATACAGGACCACGCTCATATCGCTTTTGCCGCCTTAAGCGCCGCGATTTTTTCTTTCGAATAACCCAACCTATCCGCGAGAACCTTTTCCGTGTCGCCACCCAGCGTCGGCGGGGCGCCGATCTCCGGGTTGTCCCAGCCGAGGAATTTGTAGGGCAGCGCGAGCGCCTTGAATTCGCCCACGCCGGGGTAATCGAAGCTGCCCACCAGTCCGCGCGCCCGCACATGCGCGTCCGACAGGATTTCCGCGACGTCGTTGACCGGACCGATGGGGACTTCCACTTCGTCCAGCATCTGCAGAAGTTTTGCCCGCTCTATTTTTGATACTTCTTCATTCAATTTCAACATCACGATGTCGCGATGCTCAACCCTCAATTCATTGGTTGAAAGATCCGCGTCGAAATTCAGGTTCAGGACTTTGCACAGCGGTTGCCAGTGCTGGTCGCTGGCGGTGATGTGGGCGAACTTGCCGTCCTTGCAGCGGAACGTGGCAGAAGGAACGCGGCCCGGATGTTGCGTACCCAGGCGCGGGGCAATTTCGCCCAGCGCGAAGTAACGAGCCGCAGCCAGGGTGAGAAGCGATACCTGGCCGTCCAGCATGGAGAAATCGAGGTGCGCGCCGTGGCCCGTCTTTTCCCTTCCGGACAGCATGGCGAGGATTCCGATCGCCACCCACAGGCCCGAAGTGAGATCGGCAATCGGCAATCCCGGCTTGACCGGCCCGCCGCCCTTCTCGCCGGTGAGGCTCATCAGGCCGCCCATCGCCTGGAATACGCTGTCGTAGCCCTTCTTGTGCGCGTAGGGCCCGGTCTGGCCGAATCCGGTGCAGGAAACGTAGACCAGCCTCGGGTTGAGCGCCGAGAGCATGGCGAAGTCCAGGCCGTGGCGGCCCAGCGTGCCGGCCGGAAAATTTTCCACCACCACATCCACCTTCTGCGCCAGTTCCCGGATGATGTTCTGTCCTTCCGGTTGGCGCAGGTTGACGGTGATCGATGCCTTGGAGCGGTTGCAGGCGAAGTAGTAGGCGCTGTCCTGCGCGAGCTGTGGTTCGAAAGCGCGTGTTTCGTCGCCGGCGCCGGGTTGCTCGACCTTGATCACGGTGGCGCCGAGCTCGGCGAGGATCATGCTCGCGAACGGACAGGCAAGCACACGCGAAAGATCGAGGATCGTGAGATGTTGCAGTGGCTTCATCTAAAAGCCAGCAGGGCAATGCCGGAGAGCACCATCAAGGCGCCCAGCAGCGTGCGCGGAGTCAGCGCTTCGCGGTTTTTCAGGATCAAAACGCTTACCGGGAAGATCACCAGCGGCGTGGTGTGGACCACCAGCACCGCGAGCGCGATTTCCATGCGATTCATCGCCAGCGCGACGAATATCGAACCGAACGCGGTGGTCACGCCGCAGCCCACGTACAGCCACACCGCAATGCGCTCGGCGCCGCGCAACTGCGCCGCGATCTTTCCCCAGCCGCGCGTCGCCACCACCTGGCAGGCAAGCGCGGCCAGCGAAGACACCACCGTGCCGAGAATCGCCTCGTCCCAGCCGCGCATGGCAAGGCCGCGCAACACGTTGCCGATGCCGAAGCCCGCAACCGTGAGCAGGCCGGCGAGCATTCCCTTGCGCACGTTCGCCGGCACGTTCGCCGGCACGTTCGCCGGCACGTTCGCCGGCACGTTCGCCGGCGAGAGCGGGATGGCGCCCGTGGAAGGGCCGCGCATCGAACCTGCACGCGGCTGCGTGAACCACAGCCCGAACCAGACGACCGCCATCAGACCGATCTCGTAGAACCCGAGCCGCTCGTCGGCCAGCAGCCACGCGCCCACCAACGCAAACGCCGGGGCCGTCGAGTGGAACACGCTGGCACGCGAGGGGCCGAGCATGCGCACCGCATCGAACAGCATGCGGCGCCCGAGGAACGTGCCGATCACGCCGCCGATCGCGAACAACCCCGCTCCTTTCCAGTCCCAGGCCCAGGGCGCGGCGCGCGCCGCCAGCTCGAACGGGAACAGGATCGCCGGCAACAGGATATTGGTCGCCAGTACGATGAAAAAACCGGCCTCCACGGGCAGCCGCGTCACGGCGTAGCGCGTGATCAGGATGTTGGCGGAAAAGCACAGCATCGCGGCAAGTGCGAACGTGACGCCCATGCATGCCTACGCCTTGCGGAACGCGCGCATGCGTTTGTTCGTTTCGCGCCCGCGCTTGAGCGCCTCTTCCAGCGGCAGGTCGGCCACTTCATGGAAAAGTTGTTTGGTAGCTTTCATTGCTGGAGAACTTATCGCCGTGAGCTTTTCTGCAAGCAACATCGTTTGCGACATGAGATCCGCATCCGGCACGACTCGATTGACCAGCCCGAACGAAAGCGCTTGCTGTGAAGTCAAGGCCTCCCCTAGCGAAACCAGTTCAAAAGCGTGCTTGCGACCCACCTGCCGCACCAGGTTCGCCATGACGAGCGCGGCGACGATGCCGTGGCGCGTTTCCGGATAACCGATCGTCGCGCTTGCCGCCATGACCGCAAGGTCGCCGGCGATCGCGAGGCCGGCGCCGCCGCCCATCGCCGCGCCGTTGATCGCCGTCACCACCGGCTTCGCCATTTTCGCAAACGCGAGGTGCAGCTGCATGCTGAGTTCGGCGCGCTCGTCCACGCGCTGCGGAAACTCGGGAGTCAGGTCCTTGAACTCCGAGAGGTCCGCGCCGGCGCAGAAGCCCTTGCCGGCGCCCGCCAGCACTACCGCCGCGACCGAGTCCGAGGCGTCCGCTGCGCGCAGTCCATCGAGCAGCGCCTGCGTCAGCGCCGTATTCAGCGCATTGCGCTTCTCCGGCCGGTTCATGGTCAGGATGCGCACCGCGCCGCGGTCTTGCGTGAGCAGGATGTCCGGCGTCGTCATCGCGCCTGCTGCTCCTTCTGGATCAAGCTGCGCGCCTCGCGCGCGAGCTTGGTCATCGCCTTCTCCAGGCATGCGCGCTCCTGCGCGCTCAGGCAGCCGAGGAACGCGTTATTGCGCTCTGCGGCGGCGCTGATCAGCTTCCGGTAAAGCTTTTCTCCGGCGCGGGTGAGGGAAAGCCGGATGCCGCGCGCGTCGTTGGCGTCCGTTTCCCGGGAGACTATTTTCTTCCGCGTCAGACCGGACACCACGCGGCTCATCTGCCCCTTGTCCATGCCCGCGGCACGCGCAAGCTCATTGAGCGATTGCGGCTCGCCCGCGCCGCCGAGCAGCGCCACCGTGCGCCATTCCCACAGGCTGACGCCGAATTCGCGCCGGTAGCGCATCTCCGCGCCGCGCGACAGCAGGTTCGCAACCTGGTGCAGGCGGTACGACAGCAACTCGCGGATGGTCGGGGATGTACGCTGCAGCATCAGTCGCCGAAGAACGGAGTTTCGTTCTCGCCGCGCAAGCGGATGTCGAAGCGATAACTGCCCGGCCCCTGCTTCTTAGCCATCAGAAGTTCACGGCGTGAAGCGGGCACAGCCAAAAGAACGACATCCATTCCATGTTCAAAATACAGGGTCGTTTTCAGGATTCGCATCAACCCCGAAAACATGAGCATGAAATTGATATGCGGCGCGCGGCCTTCGGGCGCACCGGGCATGATCGTGCGGAACACGTAGCCACCCTTGTCGTCCGTGGCCGCGCGCCCCCAGCCGAGGAAATCCGGGTCGGCCCGCGCATGGCGCGGGTCGGCGGGATGGCGGAAGATGCCGTCCGCATCGGGCTGCCAGATCTCGACGATCAGGTTCTCGAGCGCGGCGCCATCCTCCTGGACGACCCGGCCGCGGATCCAGATCGCCTCGCCTTTCGCTTTCCGACCGTCGAACATGGTCAGGTCGTTCGCTCCCTGATCCACATAGCGCGGGGGAAAGAAAGGCCCGATCGTGGCTTCTCCTGTCGGAATCATCATGGCTGCACTGGTGTTGCCGCACGACCACGCAGCACGATCTGGTGCTCGAACACCAGCGCGTCGTGGGGATCGCCGGTGGGCGGGAGGTAGCGTGCGACCAGGGATTCACGTGCCGCCGTGTCCGGCACCGCGTTGAGGATCCGGTCCTGCCCGTTGAGCGGTTCGCCGGGAAAATACATCTGCGTCACCAGGCGCGACAGCCACACCTTGCCGAACAGGGAGAAGTGAACGTGCGGCGGGCGCCACCAACCGTCGCGCGTCGGCACCGGGTAGGCGCCGGGCTTCACGGTGCGCAATTCGCACCTGCCGCTCTCATCGGTCACCAGACGCGCCGCGCCGTAGAAATTCGGGTCGGGCGGCGCGTGGTCGTCGTCGTTCGGGTGGAGGTAGCGCCCCGCCGCGTTCGCCTGCCACATCTCGACCAGCGTGCCGCCCACCGGCGCACCGTCTTCGTCCAGCACGCGCACCTTAAGATGGATCAGCTGACCGATGGCCTGCTTGTCGCCGTGGCCGGCGATGTCGCCGCCGAGAAGCTTGACGCGCCGCGCCGCCTCCAGCGGGCCGCTGAGTTCGGAAAGCGTCGGACTGCGCTTCACCAGCGGCTGCCTCGGATTGCGCAGCGGCGTCTGCGGGTAGCCGGCGACGATGCGCGCCGGCTGGGTGCGCTCGTCGCGCGGCTGGATGATGGTCGGCATGGGAATTGACAGCATCGCGCAGTTGGTTGATGCTGTCAACTATGTACCAGGAAGTTACACCGGGTGTTACTTTATGCGAATGCTTCGCCCGCGACGGGCTGCAGCATGAACCGGGATTCATTCCCACGGAGATCAAACGCGCGCTGGTCGAGCGCTTCGCCGCTATCGGCTTCCCTCGCGTGGAAGCGACTTCCTACTCGAATCCCAAGGTCGTTCCCCAGTTTTCGGACGCCAGTGATCTGCTCAGGTCCTTGTCTCGTTTTTCAGGTGTTTTTTACAAGGCCACCTGCGCGAATCCCAGGGCGGTACAACGCGCCATTTCGGATCTGGATGCGGGCCACGGCGTAAACGAGATCAGCCTGCTCGTTTCCGCCACCGAGGCGCACACGCAGAAGAACCTGAAGCGCACCCGGGCCGAGCAGTGGGCCAACATCGCGGAAATGGTAAGCGTGGCAAATGGCAGGTTCCGGTTGGTCGGCACCGTGTCGGTCGCCTTCGGTTGTCCTTTCGAGGGCGAGGTGAATCCAGAAAGTGTTTTCGAGGATGCTTGTCGTTTTTCCGAATTGGGCGTTCAACACGTGGCGATCGGCGACACCGCCGGCATGGCGACGCCCTTGTCCATCAAAGGGCTTTTCAATCGTCTAAAAGCGCAAAAGAACCTCGTCCCGATCGCCCACTTTCACGACTCCCGCGGCACCGGACTCGTGAACTGCGTCGCGGCCTACGAGGCGGGCGTGCGCCACTTCGATTCCGCCTTCGGCGGGGCCGGCGGGCACCCGGCGAAGGTGAAGTACGGCGGCGGCTTTACCGGCAACGTCTGTACCGAGGACCTGGTCGGCCTGTTCGAATCCATGGGCATCGCCACCGGGATAGACTTGGACCGGCTGCTTGCGACCGCGGAATTCTGCGAGCAGGCGCTTGGCCGTGAGCTGCACGGCCGTGTCACCAGAAGCGGATTGAATCCAGTTTAATGAAACCGCCATTTCGTGCCGACCAGGTCGGCAGCCTTCTCCGTCCGAAGGAACTTTCTGAAGCGAGAAGGAAGTTCAAGGAAGGGAAGCTCGAGGCAACAGCCCTGAAGGAAATCGAAGACCGATCGATCCGGGAAGCGATCCGGAAACAGGAGTCGGTCGGCCTCGAGTCCATCACCGACGGGGAGTTCCGCCGCGACTGGTGGCACCTGGATTTCATGGCGCAGCTGGACGGCGTGACGTCGGTGGCCAATCCGGGGCCGAAATTCGGCGGCACCGGGGAGCAGCCGCCAATCCCGTCGGTCACGGGAAAAGTGGCTTGCTCGAAGCCCATCATGGTCAATGACTTCAACTATTTAAAACAAAATACAGGACAAACGGCGAAATTCACCATGCCCTCGCCCGCGATGCTGCACCTGCGCGGCGGCCGCAGCTCGATCTCGAAGGAGGTGTACCCGGATCTGGACGCGTTCTGGGTCGATACGTCCGCGGCCTGGGCCAGGGCGATCCGGCACCTCGCGGACGCGGGCTGCACCTACCTGCAACTGGATGATGTGAGTTTTTCGTACCTGTGCGATCCAAAAATCCAGGATACCTGCCGCAACAACGGCGACGATCCGGCGCAACTGCCGCGCACCTATGCCGATGCGGTCACCAATGCGCTCAAGAACCGCCCCGCCGGCATGACAGTGACGATGCACACCTGCCGCGGCAACTTCAAGAGCAGCTGGGTTGCCTCGGGCGGCTACGAATCGGTCGCCGAAGCGATGTTCTCCTCCGACGTGGACGCTTTCTTCCTGGAGTTCGACTCCGAGCGTGCCGGCGGCTTCGAGCCGCTGCGCCACCTGCCCAAGGGCAAGAAGGTGGTACTGGGCCTGGTCACCTCGAAATCTCCCGCACTTGAAGACAAGGAATTCATCAAGAAAAAAATCAACGAAGCCAGCAAGTACGTGCCACTGGAGAACCTCTGCCTGTCGCCGCAATGCGGCTTCTCCAGCACCCACCACGGCAACAGCCTGACCGCAGACGAGCAGTGGCGCAAACTCGAGCGCATCGTCGAAATCGCGCGGGAAGTCTGGCGCTGAACTGAGATGGCCGCCCCGGTCTCCATCGCACACACCCACGTGCATTCGCTGCGCCTCGCCTCGGGCGCGGAGGCGCTCGTCGCGCGGGTACTCGCGGCCGATGGCACCGCGGGATTCGGCTTCACCCTGAACCTGGATGCCGGCGTCGCCCGCGACATGGCCGCCTGGGACGCGCTCGCGCGAGCCAGGGAGGTTCCTCTATATGGCCTTCTTGGAGGTTCTTACAGAAAAGAAATAACAACAGTCAAAGATGAACTTCCCGCAATTGCCCCTGACTGGACGGCGCTGCGAAAAGACATCCTCGACGCTCGCCACGAGCTGCTGCGCATCGACCCCTTCGCCTGGGGTTCGGTGGAGATGGTGCAGACCATCGCCGCCGTCGCCCACGCTTTCGACCTGAGCATCGCCCTGCTCGCGCCGAACGCGCATCCCTGGGAGCTGCAGTATTGCGCCGCACTGGCAGCAACGCTAAAAGGAGAGGACACGAGAATTGTTATGCGTTCTGTTCCTGCTTTTTCTTCAATTTCTGTATCTGAACAACAAGGACTGGGAATTGACTGGTCGGTCGAACCCTCCTTCAGCAATATCAAGTGGCAAAGCTAGAGATTCGTCAATGACAACGCTGAGCGTTGTAGCGATACGCCTGACGCGCGTATCGATCCCGCTCACCCTGGTGCACGCGGGCTCGATGTACGTGATTCAGAAGACCGAGCGCACCGTGGTCGAGCTGGTGCTCGAGAACGGCGTCATCGGCCTGGGCGAGACCTGGGGTACGCCGGACGTCTACGCCCTCGCCCGGCGCTTCGCCAGGGATTGGCTTGGCAGGGACGCGCTCGACCGCTTCGCCTTGCGCGACGTGCTCGGCAAATCCAGCTACGACAACCGTTTCGGCCGCAATGGGCTGGCGACCCTGGCTGGCCTGGACCTCGCCGCCTGGGATGCGGTCGCCCGCTCGCTGAAGCTGTCGCTCGCCGAGCTGATCGGCGCAAGAAAGCGCGAATCGATCGACGTTGTCTCCACGCTGCCCGCCGCCATCCTGCCGCAAGCCGTCTCGCGCAAGGAACTGACCGGCCACCTGGATGTGCTCGCGAACACGAAACTCGTCGTCGAATTCGCGCTGCAACAGGTGCGCAAATCCGGCTTCCGCTCCTTCAAGCTCAAAAGCGCCGCGTACTCGCCCGAATGGGACTGGAAACTGCTCAACGAATTGCGCGAAGCGATGCCCAAGGCGCGTATCCGCTTCGATCCCAACGCCAACTACGGCGCGGCAACCGCCACCGAACTTTGCCGGCGCCTCGATCCGCTCGGGCTGGAGTTCTTCGAGGACCCGACCGGCGAGCTCGAAGGCATCGCGCGCCTGAAAGCAGCAGTGAAAACACCGGTCGCCACCAACATGTGGATAGTGAAGGACGAGCACCTCGTCCCCGCGATCCGGCGCAAGGCCGTGGACGTGGTGCTCGGGGACCTGTTCATGTGGGGCGGCATCGGCCCCTGGCGCCGCATGGCGCGCGTCGCGCACGCCTACGGACTGAAACCCGCGCTGCACAGCGTCTACGAAACCGGCATCGCCACCGTGGCCAACCTGCACCTCGCCTCGGCGCTCTCGGAGATCGAACATCCCAACGACTCGGGCCTGCACTTCCTTTCCTCCGACGTCCTTGCCGAGCCTCAGGAAGTAAAAGGCGGAGCAATGCGTTTGCCTTCCGGTCCGGGGCTGGGCGTATCGCTCGACCGGGCAAAGCTTGAAAAGATGACACTGGAATCCACGGAAATTCGTCCCTGAAATAATCAGCCGCCTATCTCCGCCCCGCGGAAGACGATCAATCCCC
>CAMDRF010000019.1 GCA_945906765.1 Nitrosovibrio sp. Nv4
TCGGTATCGCCGTGGTTGCGGGCCGCGTGCTTGATCAGGTCGCTGATCAAGAGCGGCACATCCATCATCAGACCTTGCATGGCTTCCCTCCGAAACGCGCTTTCACGATGCGGTCGGCCCAAGTTACCGTGGGGTGGCGCCAATGGCAAGCGCCGGCCTTGACCCGCTGTCGGGCCCGTTCGCCAACGTCGGCGAGCAGGGCCTGGCCGAATTCCGCTTCACGGTCGATGCCATCAACAAGCGCGGCGGGGTGCTCGGCGGCCGGAAGCTCGAGGTCATCGGCTTCGACAACAAGGTGAGCCCCCAGGAATCGCTCAACCAGTTGAAGCGCGTCATCGACCAGGACATCCGCTATATCACCCAGGGCAACAGTTCGGCGGTAGCGGGCGCGCTGATCGAGGCGGTCAACCGCCACAACGAGCGCAACCCTGGCAAGGAGATTCTGTACCTCAACTACGCCGCGGTGGATCCCGCGTTCACCAACGACAAGTGCTCGTTCTGGCATTTCCGCTTCGACGCCAACGCGGACATGAAGATGGAATCGCTCACCACCTGGATGGCGGGGCAGAAAAACATCAAGAAGGTGTACCTGCTCAACCAGGACTACTCCTTCGGCCACGCGGTGAAAAAGGCGGCGCGCGAACTGCTGGCGCGCAAGCGCCCCGACATCCAGATCGTCGGCGACGACCTGCACCCGCTTGGCAAGGTGAGCGATTTCGCGCCCTACGTGGCGAAGATCAAGGCCTCCGGCGCCGACGGCGTGATCACCGGCAACTGGGGCAACGACATGTCGCTGCTGGTGAAGGCGGGCCGCGAGGCGGGGCTGGACGTGATCTGGTATACCTACTACGCGGGCGGCCTGGGCACGCCCACCGCGATGGGCGAGGCAGCCGCGGGCAAGGTGAAGATCATCGCCGAGTACCACTCCAACGTCGCCAACAACAAGGCGGCGAAGTGGGACGCCGACTACCGCAAGCAGGCGCCCAAGGGCAACCCGGACTTCTACTTCCTGCGCGGCAAGATCATGTGGGACATGTTCGCCAAGGCGCTCAACCAGGCCAAGTCGGCCGACGCCAAGGCCGTGGCGCTGGCGCTGGAGGGCATGAAGCACGAGGGCGAGCTGGGCGAAGTGGAAATGCGCAAGAGCGACCACCAACTGATCCAGCCGCTGTACATCATGACGCTGGTCAAGTCGGCGGCCAAGGGCGGGCCGAAAGAGGCGAAGATCGACCTCGAGGGCAGCGGCCTCGCGCCGGTGACCGAGGCGCGCCTCGAAGCCTATACCTCGGCGCAGCCGACCTCCTGCGCCATGAAGCGCCCATAACGCAGCCGGCACAAGAAACGGGGAGCCCTTGGGTTCCCCGTTTTTGTTTCTGACATGGAATTCTTCCTCGTCCAGACCCTGAACGGCATCAGCTACGGGCTGCTGCTGTTCATGCTGTCCTCGGGGCTCACGCTCGTGTTCTCGCTGATGGGCGTGCTCAATTTCGCGCACGCCAGCTTCTACATGCTGGGCGCCTATTTCGCCTTTCAGGTCAGCGCCAAGATCGGCTTCTGGCCGGCGCTGGTCGCGGCGCCGCTGCTGGTGGGAGCGATCGGCATGCTGGTGGAGCGCTGGGGCCTGCGCCAGGTGCACAAGCACGGCCACGTCGCGGAGCTGCTGTTCACGTTCGGCCTGGCTTACCTGATCGAGGAAGCCGTGCACCTGATCTGGGGCCGCTCGGCGGTCGAGTACCGCGTGCCCGCCGAACTGGACGGCCCGCTGTTCCGGATCATCGGTTCGCAATACCCGATCTACCGCGGTTTCATGATGCTGGTGTCGGTGACCGTGCTGGTGACGATCTGGCTGGCACTCACGCGCACGCGCATCGGCCTGGTGATCCAGGCCGCCCTCACGCACCCGCAGACGGTGGAAGCGCTCGGCCACAACGTGCCGCGCGTCTTCATGCTGGTGTTCGGCGGCGGCTGCGCGCTGGCAGGGCTCGCGGGCGTGATCGGCGGCAATGCGTTCGTCACCGAACCGGGCATGGCCGCGGCGGTGGGGCCGATCATCTTCGTCATCGTGGTGGTGGGCGGCATGGGTTCGCTCGCGGGCGCCTTCGTCGCTTCGCTGCTGATCGGCTGCATGCAGACCTTCGCGGTGTCGCTCGACTGGTCGCTGGCCGGCATCAAGATTTCGCAGGTAGCCCCGGTGCTGCCCTACCTGCTGATGGTGCTGCTGCTGATCTTCCGGCCGAAGGGCCTTATGGGAACGCGCGAAGGATGAGCGCGTCAATGGCGGGAACGCGCGAAGGATGACCTACCAGCCTCTCAATCTCGGGCGCTGGATCATCTGGGGCGGCGCCGCGCTGCTGTTTGCCGCCGCGCCGCACCTTTTCCCCGGCGGCTTCGCGCTCACCATGCTGACGCAGATGGGCGTCATGATCCTGTTCGCGCTCAGCTACAACATGCTGCTCGGCCAGGGCGGCATGCTGTCCTTCGGCCACGCGGTGTACTCGGGCCTGGGCGCCTATGTCACCGTGCACGCGCTCAACCAGATCGGCGCGGGCACGTTCTACCTGCCGGTGCCGCTGCTGCCGCTGGTGGGCGGCATCGCGGGCCTCGCCTTCGGCCTGCTGTTCGGCTACGTCACCACCAAGCGCGCGGGCACCACCTTCGCGCTCATATCGCTGGGCATCGGCGAGATGGTGTTCGCCTGCGTGCTGATGTTCCCCGGTTTCTTCGGCGGCGAGGCGGGCATCTCGACCAACCGCATGGTCGGCCAGCCCTTCCTCGGCCTCACCTTCGGCCCGGGGATCCAGGTCTACTACCTGGTCGCGCTCTGGTGCTTCCTCGGCATGGCCGGGATGTTCGCGCTGACGCAAACGCCGCTCGGGCGCATGGCCAACGCGGTCCGGGACAACCCGGAACGGGCCGAATTTGTCGGCTACAACACGCGCCACGTGCGCTTCCTGCAGCTGGTGCTGTCCTCGTTCTTCGCCGGCGTGTCGGGCGCGCTGTCGTGCATCAATTTCGAGATCGTGTCGGCGGAGAACGTCTCGGCGATCCGCTCCGGCGGCGTGCTGCTCGCCACCTTCATCGGCGGCGTGCCGTTTTTCTTCGGCCCGGTCATCGGCGCTATCGTGTTCGTATTCTTCATCGTCGCGCTCTCCGGCTTCACCAAGGCCTGGCTGCTGTACCTGGGATTGTTCTTCGTGCTGATCGTGGTCTACGCGCCGGGCGGCATCGCCTCGCTGATCCTGATGCAGTTCCCGGTGATCCGCGCCGGGCGCTGGCGCGAACTCGCCCTGCCCTACGCGCTGGCCGCGCTCGCCGGGCTGGTCGCGCTCGCCGGCCTGATCGGGCTGGTGGAGATGGTGTACCGGCTCTCCGATCAGGGCGTGAGCACCGTGCTGCAACTGCTCGGCATGTCGTTCGATGCGCGCAGCGCGCCGCCGTGGATCGCGTTCGGCGCCATCCTCGCCGCGGGCCTCGCGAGCCTGCGCGCCGCGGCGCGCCGCGTCGGCGAGCGCTGGGGCGCGATCCAGCTCGAGCTGCAGGCGCAGGCGGCCGCGTGAAAAGCGCGATTGAACTGCGGGACGTCCACAAGAGCTTCGGCACGACGAAGATCATCTTCGGCGTGTCGCTGCAGATCCGCGAGGGAGAGCGGCACGCCATCATCGGGCCCAACGGCGCCGGCAAGAGCACGCTGTTCAACCTGATTTCCGGCCGCTACGAGGTGTCCGCCGGGCGCATCCTGCTGCACGGCGCCGACATCACCAACCTGCAGCCCTTCGAGATCAACCGCAAGGGCCTGTCGCGCAGCTTCCAGGTCACCAACATCTTCCACAACATGTCGGTGTACGAGAACGTGCGCTGCGGCGTGCTCTGGCCGGCGGGCTACCGCTACTCCTTCTGGCATCGCGTCGGCGGCCTGCGGGACGTGCGCCAGCGCGCGGAGGAAGTCATGGAGCGCATCGGCCTCGCGCGGCGCCGCAACACGCTTGCCGGCACGCTGACCTACGCGGAGCAGCGCGCGCTCGAGATCGGCGTCACCATCGCCGGCGGCGCGAGCGTGGTGCTGCTCGATGAGCCGACCGCCGGCATGAGCCGCACCGAGACGGCGCAGGTGGTAGAACTGATCCGCTCCGTGACCGAGGGCCGCACGCTGGTGATGGTCGAACACCACATGGGCGTGGTGTTCAACCTCGCCGACCGCATCAGCGTGCTGGTCTACGGCGAACTGCTCGCCACCGGCACGCCCGAGGAGATCCGCGCCAACCCCGCGGTGCAGGAGGCCTACCTCGGCGCCCTGCACAAGGAAGCTGCCCGTGCGGACGGCTCCCATGCTTGAAGTCAAGGATCTCCATGCCTACTACGGCAAGAGCCACATCCTGCACGGCGTGCACCTGCGCATCGGCAAGGGCGAGATCGTTTCGCTGCTCGGCCGCAACGGCGTCGGCCGCTCGACCACCATCCGCTCGATCATGGGCCTGGTGGACTGCGCCGGCTCGGTGCGCCTCAAGGACGAGGAAATGGTCGGCCTGAAAGCCTACGAAATCGCGCACCGGGGCCTGGGCTACGTACCGGAGAACCGCGACATCTTCCCCACGCTCACGGTGCGCCAGAACCTGCTGCTCGGCCAGAAAAAATCAAATGCCACGGGCCGCTGGAGCATGGATAACCTGTACCAGTTGTTTCCGCTGCTCAAGGACCGCGCCGAGACCCAGGCCGGCTTCCTCTCCGGCGGCGAGCAGCAGATGCTGACGCTGTGCCGCACCCTGATGGGCGATCCCGAGCTGGTGATGATCGACGAGCCGACCGAGGGCCTGGCGCCGAAGATCGTCGAGCAGGTCGCCGGCCTGTTCGAGGAGATCAGGAAGCGCGGCGTCTCGATCCTGCTGGTGGAGCAGAAACTGGCGATCGCGCTCGACATCTCCGAGCGCCTCTACGTCATGGGGCACGGCCAGATCGTGTTCGAAGGCACGCCGCGCGACGTGCGCGAGAACGCGGCAATACGCAAAGAATGGCTTGAAGTCTAATCGCTAAGGCATTTGAATTTTGCCGCCGCCGCCCGCCCCCATCGGCGGCAGGCCGCCCTGGGGCACGACGATCGAGGACGCCTGCTGGCGGCGCAGTTCCTGCAGTTCCTTCACCGTGCGCTCGATGCCGGCCTTGGCGGCGGGCCCGAACATCTTCGCCGCCTCTTCCAGCGACTTCGCCTCGAGCACGAAATTGATCGGCAGCGCGCCCATCTGGCTCATCACCTGCGTCTCGCCGATGTAGAGGATCTCGCGGCCCGGGTCGCGCGCGCCGCTGCCGTCCACCGGCGTCATGCGGCGGATGGTGCCCACGCGCCGGTCGGTGAATACCTCCTCGAGCCAGAGGTCCTTCGGATTCATTTCCGGCTCGACCATGCGTTCGTCCTGTCGGGATGCCATGTTTGCCTCAGCGTGCTTGAAGGATGATTAGGAAATTCAGGGATACGACAATTGTCGCATGGCACGTACTACTTCAAATTCTTCGGGTTCATCGCCACCTCAGCGTTTCGTTTTCTTCGCTCATGGTTTTCCCTGTTGCCGTCTGCAACTTACTAGGAATATCACGGGTCGCGCCCCGTTATGCACCGCATTTCACCTTTGTTCATCTCCAATCCGACAGGCGGCGCAATATTACGGACGAACGCCGAACGAAGTGCGTCCCGGCGTGCGCAGCGGCGCGGCAAGTTCGGCGAACTCGCACAACAGCTTGCGCGTATGCCGTGGGTCAATGATCTCCTCGACGTCGAAGCGTTCGGCGCCGCGCATCGGCGAGGCGAATTTGCGGATACGCTGCTCTATCTCCGTGCGTTTCGCGGCCGGATCGGGCGCGGCCTCGATCTCCGCCCGGTAGGCCGCTTCCAGTCCGCCCGCGATCGGCAGCGAACCCCACTCCGCCGAAGGCCAGGCCATGCGTATGCCGTAGCGCGAGGAATTCTGGTGCAAGGCGCCGGCGACACCGAAGACCTTGCGCACGATCACCGAGCACCACGGCACGATGGACTGGAGGATCGCGGCGGCCGCGCGCATGCCGTAGCGGATCGTGCCCTCGGCCTCCGCCTGCGGCCCGATGAGGAATCCTGGGCAATCGACCAGATGCACCACCGGCAGGTGGAAGGTCTGCGCCAGGTCCACGAAGCGCATGATTTTCTCGGCAGCGCGCGCCGTCCAGGCGCCGCCGTAATGCATCGGGTCGCCCGCCATGATCGCCACCGGCCAGCCCGACAGGCGCGCGAAGCCGGTGATCACAGAACGGCCCCAGAACTTGCCGGTTTCGAAAAAGGAATCCCGGTCCACCACCGCGGCGACGATCCTGCGCATGTTGTAGACCTTGCGCGCGCGCTCGAAGGCATCGGCCTCGCTCGCCGCCTCGTCGTCCACCGCGCCGTTGCGGGTGTGGATGTGTCTGCCGCCGAGTTCGTTCTTTTCGAACTTGCCGTGCGTCCACTCCACCACCGGCGGTCCGGCGACGAACATTTGCGATGACCCCTTGACCATCACCGAGTAGTGGCTCGCGACCACACGGGCCGCGCCCAGACCCGCCACCGAACCGAGCGCCAGCGACACCACCGGAACCTCCGACAGGTTGTCGGTCCACCAATCCCAGAGAAAGGCCTTCGGCATCGGCGAGTGGCCCTGCAACTCGAGGTTCCTCACCGAGCCGCCGCCGCCAGCAGCTTGCTCCTGATGCCGCCGTCGTGCTGGCGCTTGACCTTGTCCGGCCCACCCATGCGCTGCGCGAGTTCCTCGCGATGGCGTAGTTCCTCGATCTCTTTTTCCCAGCTCATGGCCGAAATTTTAAGCGCGATAATGCCGGCCTGCGCGACAATATGGGATACACGCAAGGGGAAGCCATGCCGCAAAAAATGACTGCCGCCGCGCGCCGCGTCATCGACGAGGTGCGCCGCCTGCCGACGACGCGTGTGAAAGTGGCCGTGACCGACATCGACGGCGTGCTGCGCGGCAAGTACCTGCACAAGGATAAATTCCTGTCCGCGGCGCAGTCCGGCTTCGGCTTCTGCAGCGTCGTCTTCGGCTGGGACGCCAACGACGCGACCTACGACAACACCGTCTGGACCGGCTGGCACAGCGGTTTTCCGGATGCGATGGTGCAGCTCGATCTCGCCACCTTCCGCCGCGTGCCCTGGGACGGCGGCGTGCCGTTTTTCCTCGGCGATTTCGTCGAACCCTCGGGCGAGCCCGGCGCGGTCTGCCCGCGGCAGGTGTACAAGCGCGTGCTCGGGCGCGCCGCCAGGATGGGCTTCGAGGTGCTGACGGGCCTGGAGTACGAGTGGTTCAATTTTCGCGAAACGCCGCAGAGCATGGCGGCCAAGAACTACGTCGCGCCGACGCCGATCACGCCGGGCATGTTCGGCTACTCCCTCACGCGCGCCGGGCAGAACCAGCCCTACTTCCAGGCGCTGATGGAGGAGCTGGAGGAATTCCGTGTGCCGATCGAGGGCCTCCACACCGAGACCGGACCGGGCGTTTACGAGGCGGCGATCGTGTATGCCGCGGGCGTGGAGTCCGGCGACCGCGGCGTGCTTTTCAAGCAATCGGCCAAGGACATCGGCCAGCGCTTCGGCATCATGCCCAGCTTCATGGCGAAGTGGAGCACGCAGTACCCCGGCTGCAGCGGGCACGTGCACCAGAGTTTGTCGGATGGCAAGCGCAACGTATTCTACGATGCGCGCAACCCGTACCGCATGTCGAAACTCTTCGAGAGCTATCTCGCCGGGCAACTCGCGCTGCTGGAAGACATCCAGTGCCTGTACGCGCCGACGGTGAACAGCTACAAGCGCCTGGTGGACGGCATGTGGGCGCCGGTGAAGCGCACCTGGGCCGTGGACAACCGCACCGCGAGCCTGCGCGTGATTCCGGGCTCGCCCAAGTCCACGCGCCTGGAGACGCGCTGCCCGGGCTCGGACGCCAATCCCTATCTGGCGCTCGCCGCGAGCGTCGGTGCCGGCCTCTGGGGGATCGAGAAGGGCCTGAAGCTGAAGGACGCGCCGCTCACGGGCGACGCCGCGCGCGCGGCCAAAATCCCGCGCCTGCCGCGCAGCCTGAGCGAGGCCACCGCCAACCTCAAGCGCTCCAAGGTGGCGCCGGAACTGTTCGGCGCGACCTTCGTCGACCATTTCGTGCGCACGCGCGAGTGGGAGTGGCGCCAGTACCAGGACGCGGTGACGGACTGGGAAATGAAGCGCTATTTCGAGATCATCTGATGTCAATCCAGAAATTCGCGTTCCCGACCACAATCCATTTCGGCCCTGGGGCGCGCAAGCTCGTCGCGGCGCACCTCCTTGAAGCGGGCTGCAAAAGACCGCTGCTCGTTACCGACAAGGGTCTGGCCGCGTTGCCTGTGCTGGGCGAATTTCGCTCCTATTTCTCAGGAATCGAATTGGACGTTTTCTCCGGCGTTCAGGGCAATCCCGTTGCATCCCAGGCGCGGGCGGGCGCGGCTGCGTACCGCGCGCACGGCGCCGATTCGGTGATCGGCTTCGGCGGCGGCGCGGCGCTCGACGTGGCAAAGGTCGTCGCGCTGATGGCGGTGCACCCGGGCGACGTGCTCGAGTACGCCTGGGACCACCCGCAGGTGCGGCCGATCAACAAGCCGCTGCCGCACTTCGTCGCGCTTCCCACCACCGCCGGTACCGGCAGCGAAGTGGGGCGCTCGTCGGTGATCTCCGAGGACGACACGCACGTGAAGCGCATCGTGTTCTCGGCCGCCTTGCTCGCCAAGGCGGTGTTCGCCGACCCGGAACTGACCCTCGGCCTGCCGGCGAACATCACCGCCGCAACCGGCATGGACGCGCTGACGCACAACATCGAGTCGTATCTCTCGCCCGCCTACCACCCGCTGTGCGACGGCATCGCGCTCGAAGGCGTAAGGATCGCTGCCCGGGCATTACCTTTGGTTTTTCGAGAACCCCGAAACATTCAAGCGCGCGGCGACATGCTGATGGCCTCGATGATGGGCGCCATCGCCTTCCAGAAAGATTTGGGCGCCGTGCATTCCTGCGCGCACGCGCTCTCCACGGTGGCCGGCCTGCACCACGGGCTCGCCAACGGCGTGATGATCGACCACGTCATGCGCTTCAACCGCCCGGCCGCCGAAGAGAAGATGAAGGAACTGGCGCGGGTCGCCGATGCACCAGACCTGATTGACTGGTTGGGAAACCTGAAAAGCGAACTCGGCATTCCCGCAAAGTTGAATTCTCTGGGAGTAAAAGCCGAACACCTTCCTCGTCTCGTCGATATCGCGTTCGCCGACATCTGCCACCAGACCAATCCCCGACCCTGCACGCGGCAGGATTTCGAGCAGCTCTTCGCCGCCGCGCTATGAAACGGCGGCTGCGGATCGGCGTCTCGGCGCGCATCCAGTACGGCGATGCGGCAAAGCACGGATACCTCAAGAAGAACATCTACTACCTCGAGCAGTCCTTCGCGCGCTGGCTGCAATCGGCGGGCGTGCTCGTCTATCTCGTCGCCGACGTCGTGGACCGCTCTGCCAATGCACTCACGCTCTCGGACTACGCGCAGGAACTCGACGGTCTCGTCCTGCAAGGCGGCGCCGACATCTCGCCGCAGATGTACGGCGAAGAGCCGCTCAGGCCCGAGTGGGCCGGCGACCCGGAGCGCGACCGCTACGAGCTTGAACTCCTGGAAAGATTTTGGGAATTGAAAAAACCAATATTGGGCATTTGCCGCGGGCAGCAATTGATCAACGTTGCAATGGGTGGCACGCTCTACCAGGACACCGCGACGCAGAAGCCGGGCGCGCAACTGCACCAGAATCCTGCGATCTACGACGAAAATTACCATCACATCGACATTCTCGGCGGCTCGCGGCTGGCCAGGCTTTACCCGGGCGTGACGCGGGCAAAAGTGAATACGCTGCATCACCAGGCAGTGAACCGCCTGGGCAAGGGACTCGCGGTCGAGGCGCACTCGGCCGAGGACGGCGTGATCGAAGCGATCCGCCACCAAGGACCCGATTACCTCGTTGGCGTGCAGTGGCACCCCGAGTTCCTGCACGGCCGCGACGACGGCGTGCTGGATGCCGCGCCTCTGCTCAAAGAATTCCTGCAGGCCTCGCGTGAACATTCTCAATCCCGCTGACGGCACCCTGATCCGCGAACTCGCGGAGGACGACGCGCAGGCCGTTGCCGCAAAGTACGCCCGCGCGCGTGCTGCACGGTCGCAATGGGCCTCCCGCCCGCTTGACGATCGCCTGGCGGTGATCAGGAAATTTAAGGAGCAGGTGGAAAGCAGAAAGGATGCGCTTGCCCGCACGCTGACGCAGGAGACGGGCAAGCCGATCACGCAATCGCGCAACGAACTGAACGCGCTCGCCGGACGCATCGATTTCTTTCTCGACAAAACGCAGGCTGCGCTCGCCCCCGAGTCGGTGCTGGAGGACGCGCCTGGCAAGCTCGCCGAGCGTATCACGCACGAACCGCTCGGCGTGGTGGCCAACATCTCGGCCTGGAATTACCCTTATTTCGCCGGCTCGAACGTGTTCGTGCCGGCGCTGCTTGCGGGCAACGCGGTGCTGTACAAACCCTCCGAATTCGCGACGCTGACCGGCCTTGCGATCGGCGAGATGCTGCACGCCGCGGGCGTGCCTGCGGATGTATTTTCCGTCCTCATCGGTTCCGGAGACACGGGCAAGCTGCTGGTGGACCAGCCCGTCGATGGCGTATTTTTCACTGGGTCGTTTGCCACCGGCGCGCGCATCGCCGCGGCCTGCACGCCGCGCATGCTGAAGCTGCAGCTCGAACTGGGCGGCAAGGATCCGACTTACGTCTGCGAGGACGCGGACGTGAAGACCGCGGCGGAATCGCTCGCCGACGGCGCGATGTACAACGCGGGGCAGAGCTGCTGCTCGGTGGAGCGCCTCTACGTGCACGAGCAGATTCACGAGCGCTTCGTGGCGGCGTTCGTCGCCACGGTCAAGGGATTCAAGCGCGGCGATCCGATGGACGAGACGACCTATCTCGGCCCCCTCGCGCGCGCGCCGCAACTGGCCGCGCTCGAGCGCCAGGTCGCGGACGCCATCGCCAAGGGCGCCGCACTTCTTACGGGTGGCAGGCGCGTCGCGCAGCAGGGCAACTGGTTCGAGGCCACCGTGCTCTCCGGCGTGAACCATTCGATGGAGTTGATGCGCGAAGAGAGTTTTGGCCCGATGATCGGCATCCAGAAGGTCGCGGGCGACGAGGAAGCGTTGCGGCTCATGAACGACACCGCGTACGGCCTGACCGCGGGCGTCTACACGCCCGACGAAGCGCGCGCCCGGCGCATCCTCGCGCAGATCCGCTCGGGCTCGGTCTACTGGAACTGCTGCGACCGCGTCAGTCCGCGGCTTCCCTGGTCGGGCGTCGGGCACTCCGGCGTCGGCGTGACGCTTTCCACCTACGGCATCCAGGCGATGACGCGACCCAAGGCCTGGCACCTGCGCGGGGTCTGACGCGGCCCTGCTTCAACTTTTCGTCGAGCCGAGCAACTTCAGCCCCGCAAGCCGCTGGAAAACGCGAAAATCGCGGTCGCGCGCGACCAGCGTGGCCTGATGGTCCAGGCAGCTTTGCGCGATCAATGTATCCGCCAATCGGGCCTTGTGGCCGCTCTTCAGGATTTTTGCCCGCAACTCCCCTGCCCGTACCCAATAGTTCTCGGTGAGCGCAAGCAACGGCAATTGCAAGATTGCGTCCCTTGCGGGTTTGCTCAGAGAGGCGTCGCTCAACACTTCGGCGAGGGTGACCGGCGCAATGGCGCCGACCCGGTCGGCAAAGGCCTGGTCCACCAGCTCGACATCCTCTCCGGCTTCGCCTTCGAGAAACGCGATCAAGGAACTGGTGTCGATGCACAGCATCAGTCCTGCCGCAGTTCGGCCAGCCTGATGCCGAATTTGACCTTCCCGCGCAGCTTGCGCAGCTTGGCGTAGGCGGCGCTGGCCGCCATCAGCTCGAGGCTCCGGCGGATGGTCGGCGTGATGCCCTCGCCGGAGGCGGCGGTCGCCCGCGCCAACAACTCCTCCGGCACCTGAATGGTGAGTTTTTTCAGTCTCGCGCGCACCGGCACTCCCGGCAAAATGAAATGGCTAGGACAGCACAATACCATATACTGATACGGCATCAATGCTGGCATCAAGACAGTGAGCGACGGCCGCGCCTATCGCCGGATCCGTGTCGCGCAGCAAGCCGTGCCGCAGGGCGAAATCCACCGCGACCAGCCCCGCCTCCACCGTCATCTCACCACGCGCGATGCGCTCGATGAGCGTTTCGGGATCGAGCGACAAGAATTCGCTCACCTCGCCGTCCGTATTGCGCGGCGCGAAGTCCGCAGGAAGCGGCAGGTCGTGAATGAAAAGAATCTCGCTGTGCAGTCCCCCGGGAACTTCCCGGCACACCCGGAGCGCGCCCGCGGGCCGCGCTTTCTCCGCCAGCGTGGGCGCGATGCCTGCTTCCTCGCCGCATTCACGCAGCAGAGTCTGCCACGCATCCTCCCCGGAAGGCACACCGCCGGCGACCAGGTTGTCGAGCATTCCCGGGTCGATCGCCTTCATCGCCGCGCGCCGGGCAATCAGGATTCTCAGCTTTGACCCCTCGCCCGTATAGCCGTTGAGGTGCGCCGCCGATGAGGTCAGGCCGAAAAAGTGCATCGCCGCGCGCTCGAGATGAAAAAGGACGGCCGCGCCATCGTTCGCGCGGATCGCATAGGTTTCGCCGCGCCAGCCGCGGATTGCGCCATCGCGCGCCAGGCCCTGCGCGACTTTCGCCAGCGAGGCGCTCAAGTCCGCCTCGGTCGCCGGCCGCAGGCGAATGTTGCCTTCAGGGAACTCGAATACTTCCGGCCAGGAACGCAACAGGGCTGCCAGGTCGCGGCGTATCCAGCCGATCGCCTCGAACCCAACATCGAAGCGCGCAAAGCCCTGCGCCCGGAAATTGCGCGCCGCGCGCAATCTCGCACTCAGTCCTTCAACAGTCCGCACGCCAATCCGTTCGCATTTTCACAGGGGCACGTCAACGGCGCTTGGATCGCGGCAGTGTTGCGCGTTGATTGACGCTACCAGCTTTTTCGCTCGAGACCGGGCACCGCGTCGAAATGACCGTCCCGGCTGAGCACGGGGAGGCGGTGCTGCAGCGCCAGCGCCGCGATCCACGCGTCGTTGGCCGGAATCGGTCGCCCCGCCCGCTTGAGCGATAACCTCAGTGCCGCGTAGGCCACGCTAGTTTCTTCCGTTACCGCCAGAACGTCGAAGTAGGGCAACTGAGACTCCAGCCATGCTTCGTAGGCCGGGCGGTGCCTGGACTGCGAGATGCCGTAGCGGAACTCGCCCAGCACGATTACAGGAATCGCCGCACGCACCTGCCGCCGCAGGACTTCGGCCACCCCTTCCTCGCCGTCCACAAACGCCGACAAGGCGTTGGTGTCCAGGATCACGCCCGATCCTCGGGTTCGATGACCTCGAAGTGCTCGTCTATTCTGGCTTGAATGCGCTGCGTCTCCTTGTGCAACCGGCGCAGCTTGCCGAACCCCTGCATCCATCCGGGCTCGCCGGGGCGGTTATTGTCCGTGCGGGTGGCGAGTTTCTCCTGCAGCGCCTCGGTGACAAGCTGCTTGAGCGTCTGGCCGCGCTCCGCGGCTTTCGACTTGGCCTTGCGAAACAAAAGCTCCGGAATCTCGAGCGTCGTTTTCACCGACCCATATTACCATATTTACGGTTGCCGGCTGCAAAACGCGATGGACGACGCGGGCTCGGGGACCGGAAAATTTGAGAGACAGCCGTCACTACTCAATCAACCGGTCCACCCGCAAGCGGATGGCTGGCGGGATCGTCACGCCCAGCGCCTTGGCGGTCTTCAGATTGGCCACCAATTCAAACACGCTCGATTGCTCCACCGGCAGCTCGGCGGGCTTCGCGCCTTTCAGGACCATGCTCACCAGTTCCGCAACGCGCCGGTACGCGCCTGAAAAGTCCACGCCATACGAAAGCAACCCGCCTTCCTCTACCCAAAAGGCATTGTTATAGATCCCCGGCAGCCGATGCTGCAGCGCCAACGACGGAATCTTCCGCCGCGCCGGCACGAAAAAACCGGAAGCGAGCGCCAGCAGCCCATCGGCCTTGCCGCGCGCGAACCCGGCGAAGGCGGCTTCATAGTCATAGGGTGCGCGTTGGAACTCATGCACCAGCAGCTCCACACCCAGCTTCTTCGCGGCGCCCCGCACTGCCACAAGCTGGCGTAACGACGACGCGTCGGCCAATACGGCGATTCTCCTGGCCCCGGGCAGAAGTTCCTTCAATACCTCGATGCGTTTCGCGGCCAACCCCTCTTGCAGCTGGTAGATGCCCGTGATACGGCCCCCTGGCCGGGCAAAGCTCGCGACATGGCCGCTCGCCACGGGGTCGTAGTCATTCGCTGCAATCACGATGGGCGCATTGCCGGTCGCCTGCTTGAGCGCGACGAGGGTCGCTTCCGGGCTGGGCGCCAGATAGATGTCGCACTTTTGCAGAGCCAGGTCGGCTGCAAGCTCGGGCAACCTCTCGGCGCGCGCCTCTATGAAGCGGCCGACGCGCTCGGCACCAGCGCCGCGCGCAAGTTCTTCACCATCACCCTGCCCGGCGCCAAGTACGGCATCGCGAGCGCCGCCATGGTCAGCTTCACCCTGGTGATCACCGACTTCGGCATCCCCAAGGTGATCGGCGGCAATTTCAACGTCCTCTCCACCGATGTGTTCAAGCTGGTGATCGGGCAGCAGGATTTTCCCAAGGGCGCGGTGGTGGCCCTCTTCCTGCTCGCGCCGGCGCTCCTCACCTTCGTCGTCGACCGCTTGGTGCAGAAAAAACAGACTTCGATGCTCACCGCGCGCGCCGTCCCCTACGCGCCCAAGCCGAGCCGCCGGCGTGACGCTGCGATGACCGCCTACTGCAGCGTCATCGTGCTTCTAATGCTCGCCGTGGCCGGCATGGCGCTATTCGCCTCGTTCGTGAAATTCTGGCCCTACGACCTCTCGTTCAGCCTGCGCCACTACGCGTTCGGCATCGTCGACGGCGAGGTCAATGTGGCGATGAAAAACAGCGTCGTGCTCGCGCTCTGGACCGCGCTCGCCGGCACCGCCATCGTCTTCAGCGGCGCCTACCTGATGGAGAAGACGCGCGGCGCGGACTGGCTGCGTGCGCCCGTGCAACTGTTGGCGCTGATCCCCATGGCGGTGCCGGGCCTCGTGCTGGGCCTGGGCTACATCTTTTTCTTCAACGCACCGCAGAACCCGCTCAACTTCCTCTATCACACGATGACGCTCTTGGTGCTATGCACGATCGTGCATTTCTACACCACCGGCCACCTCACCGCCGTCACCGCATTGAAGGCGCTGGATGCCGAGTTCGAGTCGGTGTCGGCCTCGCTCAAAGTGCCGTTCTGGAAGACCTTCTGGCGCGTGACCCTCCCCATCTGCACCCCGGCGCTGATCGACATCAGCCGCTATTTCTTCATCAATGCCATGACCACCATCTCGGCGGTGGTCTTTATTTACTCCCCCGACACGCGGCTGGTCGCGCTGACGATCCTCAACCTGGACGAAGCGGGCGAGCCCGGCGCCGCCGCCGCCATGGCAGTGCTGATCGCCGTAACTTCGCTCACTGTCTGTATCCTCTACCTTGGCGTCGGCCGGCTGGCCGAGCGCCGCACTCAAAGCTGGAGAAAAACTCCATGAACGATGCCGCATTGCAGTTCACCACCACGCCCATTTCGCGCTATGACGATGGCGTGATTGCATGACCGGGTCGTAACCCGGATCGGCAAGCCAGCAAAGCAGCTCCCGGGTGTCTGCATTGCGCTGACCGCGCTTGAAGATCCTGCAGAACTAGTGCGGTACGCCGCCCTTCATCGTGAACTCGGCATCCGAATCATAGATGCTTGTCGCCGACTTGGCCCCGAACTGCATGGCGATGCCGGAGGCGACAATCACAGGGATTGCGCCGCAACGCGCAAGCGCGTGCGGGTCTTCTTCTGCAATGCCTTCACGATGCCAAAGAAATTTTCGGTGCTCGGATTGCCGCGCATCGCGAGCATGCGGTGCAGGCTTTTCGAGGGCTTTCTGATCTCCGCCGACAGGCCTTCAAAGCCGATGGTCGCGTTCACCAGGTCGCGCAGCATCGCCTTGCCGGTTTGCGTATCCCCGGCCAGGTAGGCGTTGACCGCCTCCGCGAACATCGCGTCGCGGAATCTCGTATCGCTTCGCGCGCGCGCCACGACGGTTTCCTTGAAATCCCGGGTCAATCCCATGCCTGCTCCTATGCCGCGCCCTTCCTGCGGCGCTGCTTGTAGTCTTCCCACGCCTTGTGCGCCGCGCCGATCGCGGCGCTCTGCCGCTTCTTGGTGCTGCCGCCCAGCAGTATCACGACCGTCTCGCCGTCCTTGCCGAAATAGATCCGGTACCCCGGACCGAAATTGATCCTGACCTCGAATACCCCGCTTGCCACGCCCTCCACGGTAGAAAAGTTGCCCTGACCGAGGCGGTACAACGCGGCGCCGACCTTCGCCGCGGCAATCGCGTCCAGATCGTCGAACCAGCGCCGCCACGACGAACGGCCGGAACTCTCGAGATACTCAAGAACGCGAATTGCCGCCATGTCTATGGTAACCTAACCGTTACCATCTGCAAAACCCCAGCTCCCATTGGCGATCAACGCCGGCGGGGTCGTCCTCGTTTACCGGCTATCGCCGCCCACATCTCCGCGTGGCCCTGCAGCACCACGTCCAGCACCCGCTTTCCTCTATACGAACGGGTCCTGCCGCAGCCGTTCGCCCCGATCAGCCCATAGCGGTTGCCGCCGCCGAATTTCACAGCGACGTCCGAAAACAGGGGCTTGGCCCCGGACGGCATGGCGATGTTGGAAGCGACGATCACTGGAATTCCAGAAACAAAAAAGCCGGCCTCAGCCAGCTTTGAATTAGGACTAACTGCGAGGGCGCATTGTAGCAGCGTCGCCCGCCCGCTGATCTCGCGCTACGTCAGCGCCTCCAAGCCCTTGCGCTCCACGAGATCGAGGAGCCGCAGGGCCGGCCCGCTCGGCGTCTTGTCGCCAATCTCCCACTTTTGCACGGTCGAAACGCTGGTGTTCAGGTAGGCCGCGAAAACCGCCTGGCTCGCCCTCTCCTTCAGGCGCAGCCGCTTGATGTCATAGGCGGTATAGCTCTTCGGTTCCTCGACGCGCAGAGTTTTGAACTCCCGCATCGTCTTGACGTCGATTGCGCCAACCCGGTACAGGCCGTGCACCGTTTCGGATAGTTCCTTACGAAGCCTCCGGTTTGCCATTCTTTATCTCCTGCAGTTCACCGTCGTGGATCAGTTGCGCGATGTCGTTCTCGCGTTTGCCCAGGAAGATTCCGGCAAGTTTCCTGTAGTCCCATTCGTCGTCGTCGTCGATGTTCTCAAGCTCGTTCTTGCCAAAGCCGAACAGAAAAACCCAGCGATCGTGCCGATTGCTCGCCAGTAATGTCCGGTACCCGCCGCGCTTGCCCGCGCCCGGCCGCGCGATGCGCTTTTTCAGCAGGCCGCCGCCCAGGTCCGCATCGACGAGCCCGCGCAGCATTTCCTCGACCGCGATCACCAGCCGGGCATCGGTGACACCGCTTTTGCGCGCCCATCGGGAAAACGACTTCGTCTTCAGGACGCGCACAGGCGGCAAACCCTGCAGATCATATCACCCAGTGCTATGATTTGCAAACCCCGCTCGCCTCGCATAAAGCCATCAACGCGCAACCCCCGCTACAAGATGACCTGCCCTCCAGAGCTCTAAACGGAAGTGTATGCCGCCGTGTAGCCGCCGTACTCCGCGCACTTCGCCTCCAGCTCCGCCGCGTGCAGGAACTCCTTCTCGTCTGCGTCCGGATTCGCGTAGATCGCGTCGCGCCCGCGGCTGAGCCCCCGCTCGGTCACCAGGTCCACGGTCCTGCCGAGCAGCGCCTCGAGATAGTCCTTGAGATCGAAGTAACCCCGGAAGGTCGACGGCCCCTCGAATTCGACGAGCACGTCCACGTCGCTGCCCTCGCCCATCTCGTCGCGTGCCGCCGAGCCGAACAGGGAAAGGCGCTTGACCCCGAAACGCGCGGCCACCTCCGGCCGGCGCTCGGCCAGCGACGCGAGAATCTGTTGACGTTTCATGGACATGGCGCCTCCGTTGCGTGCGGCGCATTCCACCAGCCGGCTGCTCGCCCCTTGCGAGAACGCCGAACGCGACCTATCGGCTATCGCGAATCGTCCACCCGACGATCTGGCCTGTTTCGTACAGATCGAAAAGCCGTCCCGTGGGTTTTGCCTTGAGGAACCCTTCGAGCGCGCCGAACCATATCTCCACGCGCCGCGCCGTCGGCAAGCGCTGCGGAACGCGGGAGATCACCACCTGGGCGCGATAGTCGGCTGGGTGATCCTCGAACTCGGTGTCGTTGGTGAGGAACACGAGTTCCTCCGCCATCAACCGTTGCCGGATGGTTGAGTCCGGAATCCCGCGTTGACCGAGGACGATGATGTGCTCGGCGTCATGCCCGGCTGCACGGAGCCGGTGATAGAGGGGAAGCGGGAAATTCTCGTCGAGCAATACCTTCACGCGGCCTTCACCGCGGGAGGCAGGTGCGCCGCCACGTGGGCGGCATAACGCAGTGCGGTCAGTACCTGTTCGCGGGTCAGGTTGTAATCGCGTTCCACATCCACATAGCTCTCACCGGCCCCGAGCGCCGCGACCACCGTAGCGACGTCCATGCGGGTGCCGGCGATGCATGGCTTGCCGAACCGCACCCCCGCGTCCACCGAAACCCCCGGGAAAACTTCCATCGTTCACCTCCCTGGCGCCCTGCTCTGCGGTGAATCATACGCACTCGGCGTCGGTCGTGGAAGCGCCTCCGGGCAGTCGGCGCGCCGCTCCAGGCCATGCGCCGCCGGCACGTAATGGCAGAGGCCCGGCGCCTCGCCCGGCTCCGCGATCGGCCTCAGATCGATTCGATAACCAGGAGCGCCTCTTCCGGGTTCGCTTCGAAGCGCTTCAGATTCTCCGCGCGCGCTCGCACAAGCGACGCAATGGCCTCGGTGCCGGCATTCCCGACCGAGAGCCAACCCACCTTCGGAGGCGGTCCGGGCAGGAAGACGCGCTGGCGGAATGATCGGCTTGAAGAAGGGCGACGAACCCGGGGCTCAGGTTTTCGCCGAAGAGTAAGCTTCACACGGCCGGCGAGCCGGCGCTCGCGCGCCGCGGCGAATTCGAGCGCCGCCCGCACCTCGTCGCGCGCGAGGCCCTGGAAGTCGCGCAGCACGTCGTCTTCCGACATCCCTCCGGCGAGGTAGTCGAGAATGTCGTAGACCGCGATCCGCGTGCCCTTGACGCACGCCTTGCCGCCGCGGATCGCGGGGTCAACGACAATTCGATCGCGCTAGCTCATTATGCGAGGCGAGCGCAGGCGAGATCGCGCTCATCCTCCTTGATCCAGCCCTCGGCACTCAGGCGCCGTGCGGCACAGACTCGAAATCCAGGAAATTGCCCATGGATGCACGGCTACACCTCGAACCCGCCCTGGACAATGCGCCGCCCCAGGCCATGCTCCGCCGGCGCGTAATGGAAGAGGCCCGGCCCCTCGCCCGGCTCCGCGATCCCGCCGATCAGCACCCAGCCCTCGGTGGGATGCAGATTGCCGCTCGACGGATTCACGCGCAGCGCCCAGCGCGTGCCGCCCGCCCGCTTCCACGCCGAGAGCGCGAGCGCGTATTCGGGCGGGCGCGAAAGCGTGCGCAGGTTAACTACGGAAACTAACTCCGAGGGCGCGTTATGGCGATCCTGCGGTCACGATATTTTCCCCGGAAACGCGGGCTCAGGAACCCGCGAGGAAACGATCGTAGCGCTCTTGCGTGATTGGCGCGGATTCTGCGCGCTCGATTTCATCCCATTTCCGGGGCGCCGCTTCAGGACTCTCGAAATGCGGGAAATGCGCTTCGAATTCGCCTTCGGCAACCATGCGCTCGATGTCGTCCAGTCGGTTTGCCTTGAGAAAACCCACGAAATCGGCCAAGAACGCGCTCATCGACAGCGACGACTTGGAGAGTTCCAGCGAACTCGCCAGTTGTTCCTTCGTTGCGAAGGTCATGATTCGTGTCAGATCAGAACTCACGCGGTCACCTGTAGGGACTCAACGAATTAGACCACTTCTGGGCCTCAGGTTCATCCAGATAGAAATAGCGACCGTCGTTGATTCTCAGATAGGCGGGCATTCCCGCGGCGGCCGGCAGCGGCGTCAATCCCATAACCCCATATATATCAATCAGTTTCCGTCCTCCCGCCGGCGCGGCGTGCAGCCCGATGCACCCGCCGTATCCGCAATTGTGGCTATGGGTCACCGCAATGTCGACCAGGACACGCCCAAGCTTGCCGGAGGGCACAATCATTATGCGCACGTCCTGCCAGTTGCACCACGCCTCTAATAGCTCTTAGCGCAGCGCCCGGTAGAGAAACGGCAGACTGACGTCCATCCGGTAGTCGATGTCGGAGTGGTCGTCGTCGAATTCCTCGTAGCGGTGGCGGATGCCGGCTTCAGCGTTGAAGGGGATGCGGAAGCCGAGGGGCGCGCGCGGGTCAGGGTCGTAGGTGGCGGCCATGCAGAGGTTCATGACGGCGTGGCCTTCCTTGCCCGGGAGTTTCTCGGTCTTCCAGAGGCCGCACTACGCCGTCGGCGCCGGGCCCGGGCCATCGGCATGGGCGCGCAGCGCGACGTCGCGGTCAACCACGGCGCGATTCGTGGCGGCGATCGAGCGCCTCGGCGCGCATCCGGCGGTGATATTCGCCGTCGAAGTACTCGACCAGGATCCGCTCCAGGACATTCGCCGTGCGCGACGGCTCGCGCTCGAAGAGCACCCGCGCGCCGAGAAACGCCTGGCGCCCGAGCACCGGCTCGGCAGAATCGAGCAGCACCAGGTGCACGTCGCGTCCGGCCGCGCGCGTGAGCCGGCCCACGAGGTCGAGGTATTGCGCGTCGATCCCGGCGGCGTCCCGCGCCGAGCGGGCGACCAGCGCCAGGTCGAGATCGCTCGACGCGCGCGCGACGCCCTTCGCGGCGGAGCCGAAAAGAATCGCCGCCGATACCCGCTCATCGGCGAGGAGCGCGTCTGTTACCGCGGCGATCGAGACCTCAAGGTTCATGGCTTGCCAGTATAGGGCCGGTGCGCTTTGCGCACCTCGTTCCACGCCGCGCGCAGCCAGTCGAGCGCGCCGTCGCGCTCCCACAGCGCGCGCTGCGCCGCGCGATAGTCCCAGGCCTCTTCCTTGCCGCCCATGACGACGCCAAAGCCGGGGTCGGGTTTCGGACGCCTGGGCGCCTCGGCGAGCAGCATCTCGACCGCGACGCGGTGCCTGCGCGCCGCAGCGCGCAGCGCGCCGAGCGCTTCTGCGCGGCGGCCGAGCCGGACCAGGGCGAGGATGCGGTTGAGGGTGGGGCCGCAAAAGTCCGCCGGGTAGCGCTCGGCGAGCGCGACGAAGCGCTCGGGCGGTGCGCCCCGGTCCATGTCCGCCGCGGCCCGCCAGGCGAGGTGCGCCAGCATGCGCAGCGCCGGGCGGTTCTCGACCCAGCCCCATTGCAGCGTGCCGTTGCCCGGCGGCGCGGCGGCGAGGTTCGCCTCGAGCAGCGCGGCGCCTCTTTCGAGCAGCGGTTCGAGCAGCGTCGCGCCCGCGCCGATGACCGGCAGCGCCTCGACGGCCATCGCGAGGTCATCGAGCACGTCGAAGCTCTGCCAGGCGAGCGCGTCGCGCTCGAGAAAATCGAGCCAGGACGCGGGCTCGATCCACATGCCGGTGAAACCGTGCTGGGTCGCGGTCAGGCCGGGCTTGGTTTGCGGAAACGCCTTGCGCCAGCGCGCCTCGGTCTTCTTCAGGGCGTCCCGCGGCTCGAGTACGCGCCCGGCTTCGCCGACATCGCGAACAGCCCGGACAGCTCGTCGTCCCCGCCTTTGCCGCCGTTCACGATCGCGCCAGCATGGATGCTCCCCCCTCAGCCCTTGAGTCCGATCGCCTTGAGCCAGGCACCGACCTGGCGAAATGCATCCGTTCTGACCTGATCCACGGTCATGTCGCCGAGCGCCTCGGACTCCGCGAGGAAACGGCGCACCGTTTCGGGTCCGAAACTGCCTTCCGTTTCGAACTTGCCGGCGATGTTCCTGTAGCCCGTCAGCACCGCTTCGTCTTCCATGAGCGCCCGGCATTCCGCGGCCAGGGCTTCAATCCCGCCTTCGAATTCCCGGACGCAGAAGTAGATGTCGTAAGCGTCCTTCATCTTGTCACGCTGTACCAGCGCGTAGCCCTTCATTACCAGTAGCGCGGGAATGGACGCGACGAGCATCTCGACCTTGTTGTAGCGCTTGTCCGGCATGGTGCCGGCAATCATCATTTTCAGGTTGCTTCGAAGCGCCACGTGGCCGCCATCGATTTCCTGCACCCGCAAGCCTTGAACATATTCCGGACGGTGCTTCTTTGTCTTGGCTCCCTTCGGCATCAGGAGGTCGACGATGACTGCAACGGGCGCGCCGCCGTCTTCCGGATCGACGATGCGCTTCAACTGAAATGGCTTCAGGCCCTCGACGTTACGCAGATAGCCTTTTTGCTCAAGCTTTTCGACCAGCTCGGCATAGCCCTGATCCGCAAGCTTCTCGGTGTCGAGATTCAGGTCAATGTCGAGAGACCCGATGTGAGCGGGTTGCACGTTCGGCAGGAGAAGGGAGGGCACTAATCCTCCGATGACGACGATGGCGTCCTTGTGCGCGCCGAGCACCTGCCCGATCTCGATCAATACCGCGTGCGCGGCCCGCGCGCCGCGATCGTCCTAATTCTTCGCGACCACTGGCTCGCTCACGCGAGGCCTTTCCATACCGGATCGATCGCCAGCTCCCGGAAATGCACCGCCGCTTCTCTCCCGCGCTCCCCGGTTGCATGGAGTTCGAGATAAGTCTGTATGAGACCGGTGCTGCGCAGTCCCTTCTTGGGCTCGATGCTTTCCAGGTAGACCCCGTCGTCCTTAGGCCGATCCAGCACCACGTTTTCGCCGCGGGACACAGGCTCAAGCTTCAGGTGGCTGACCAGCGCCTGCTCTCCGTCTTCGTCGGCATAGAAGTATTCGCCGGATATGCGCGCGTACGGCGCAAGCCACCTGGCCGCCGAGAAGGAAGACAGCAACAGGCTTGGAAGTTTTTCATTCAGCGCCTTCGCAAATCCATTGACCGCGAATGCTTCTTCAATCGCGGCCTGGAGTTTTGGGCCGTGCAAGGCAGTGTAATAGAGCTTGCGTGCGGATCGGGCAGGAACATAAGCCGATTGCCACTCTTCCAGCAGCCGGTATGGGACGCTAACCCGGATATCGCCGCGCTTCGCCGCGCCGAATTCCCGGTCAACGAGCATCTTTCTCACGTTGCTGACCAGGCCAAAGCTGACGCGCGCCCGCCGGGCCAGATCTTCTACCTTCCACGGCCGCAATGGATTGGTCAGCAAGACGCGTAGCACGCGCGCCGACTTCGGAGAAAACAAGGACCGCTGCTCGCGTCGCCGATGAAACGGGTTTTCGGTGACCTGACGATCGATGTAAATATCGCCAAACGCGAGGTGGCTGTTGCCAGCAAGGTCTGCATAGCCGACTTCCATTTCCTTGCAGATCGCCTGCGACGCCGGCGAAATGTAGGGCGCGATGACCACTGGGTACATGCGTTGGCCCTTCGGTCCACGGCCAATACAATCCCGCACCTGGAGCGCCGCGTATCGAACGTTCCTCGGCTGACCGTCGCTCTTTACTTCGCATACAAGGGTCCATCCCTCGCTTCCGGACCCAAGGTTGATCAAGAAGTCGGGCCGCAGAGATCCCATTCGTGGCTGCTCCTCGACTTGCAGGTTCTTCGCAGCCAACGGCATAGGCGCCAGGAGATGGCGCATGTGCTCAATTGCGCGCTCTTCCAGCTCTTTTCCGCTAATCTGTAGCTCTTTCAGCATATGCTGAAAATAGCATTTTTAGTGAAATAAAGCCATTTTTTTCATCTAAATACACACTTTCAGCAGATGCTGTAAACACCACTTCCGCGTAAATCACTGATTATTTGAGGCGAATCGCCTTAAGCCAAATCTAGCGCAAGGCCCGGTAGAGAAACGGCAGGCTGACATCCATCCGGTAGTCGATGTCGGAGTGGTGGTCGTCGAACTCCTCGTAGCGGTGGCCGATGCCGGCATCGGCGAGGCGCTGGGAGAGGATGCGCGAGCCGTAGTGGATGTGGCACTGGTCGCGCCAGCCGCAGTCGATGGTGATGCCGCGCAGGGATTTCAGGTTTTGTTTGTAAGAAGAAACTAAATTAACAGGATCGTGCCGGCGCCATTGGCGCCAGCGCTCGGGGATCACTTCGCCGGTCTCGGCGTTGAAGGGGATGCGGAAGCTGAGGGGCGCGCGCGGATCGGGGTCGTAGGTGGCGGCCATGCAGAGGTTCATGATGGCGTGGCCTTCCGCGGTCGAGAGATGGGGCCGGCCTTGCGCTTGGGGGCGCGGTACTTGGCGAGTTCGTTCAGGGTGTTCGGCCAATCGTGCCAGTAGACGAACTCGAAGCAGGCGTCGCCGCAATGGCGGTGCCAATTGCCGCAACCTCGCTCGTTGTCTGTATCCTCTACCTTGGCATCGGCCGGCTGGCCGAACGCCGCACTCAACGCTGGAGAAGGCCCTCATGACGAACGATCCGATTCTGCTTACCCCCGGCCCGCTCACCACCTCGCGCAGGACCAAGGAAGCAATGCTGCGCGACTGGGGTTCCTGGGATGTTGACTTCAACCGCATTACCGGCCGCATCCGCGAAAGCCTGGTGAAGATCATTCATGCTGAAAACACGCATGAATGCGTTCCTCTTCAGGGCAGTGGAACCTTTGCGGTCGAAGCCGCAATCGGTACCTTGGTGCCGAAAAACGGCCACGTGCTGGTGCCCGTGAACGGCGCCTACTGCCAGCGCATCGCGAAGATCTGCAAGACCATCGGCCGGCGCCACAGCACGCTGGACTATGCCGAGAGTGCGCAAGTGCGCGCCGAAGACATCGACCGCAAGCTTGCCGCGGACCCCTCCATCACGCACGTCGCCCTGGTGCATTGCGAGACCGGGACCGGGATCCTCAATCCGCTCGAAGACGTCGCCCGGGTAGCGGCCAAGCACGGCAAGGGGCTCATCGTCGATGCGATGAGTTCCTTCGGCGCGATCGACATCGACGTGCGCAAGCAGCCGATCGACGCGATCATCGGCGCCTCGGGCAAGTGCCTCGAGGGCGTTCCGGGCATGGGCTTCATCCTCATTCGCCGCCCGGTGCTGGAGAAGTGCGAAGGCAATTCGCCTTCGCTGGCGATGGACCTGTACGACCAGTGGATCTACATGGGCAAGACGACGCAATGGCGCTTCACGCCGCCAACCCACGTGGTGGCGGCGCTGGACGAGGCAATCCGCCAGTTCGAGGAAGAAGGCGGCCAGCCCGCGCGCGGTGCGCGCTATGCGAAGAACTGCGAGCAGCTTATCTCCGGCATGCAGGCGCTCGGCTTCCAGAGCTTCCTGCCGCGCGCGCTGCAGGCGCCGATCATCGTCACTTTCCACGCACCCGCCGATCCGGCCTACGACTTCAAGCGCTTCTACGACGAAGTGAAACAGCGCGGCTACATCCTCTATCCGGGCAAGCTCACGCAGGTGGAAACCTTCCGTATCGGCTGCATGGGGCACTTCGGCCCCGAGGGCATGAACGGCGCGGTCGCGGCGATCGCCGACACCGTCAAAGCGATGGGCATCAAGCGCATCGCCGCGGCGGCTTGACCCGGCTTGCGCTTTTCGACCTCGACAACACGTTGTTGACGGGGGACAGCGACGACGAGTGGTTCAATTTTCTCGCCGCCGAGGGCGCGCTCGACCGGCAGGCGGGCGAGGCGGCAAAGGCGGACATCGTGCGCCGCTACCGCGAGGGCAGCGTCGGTACGCTGGAATTCTGCGAATACTTCCTCCAGCTCTACGTGCCGCACGAAATGCCGGTGCTGCTCGCCTGGCGCGAGAAATATGTCCGCGAGTGGATCGTCCCGCGCATCCCCGACTCGGCGCGCCGGCTGCTGGACAGCCACCGCGACGGCCTCGTCGTCATCGCCACCGCCACCAACCGCTTCATTACCGAGCCGATCGCGCAAGCGCTCGGCGTCGAGCACCTGATCGCCACCGAGCCCGAAATGCGCAACGGCCGCTTCACCGGCAAGGTGGCCGGCACACCGAGCTTCCGCGAGGGCAAGGCAACGCGCACCCTGGAGTGGCTGGCCGCGCGCGGGCAATCCCTTGGCGATTTTTCCGAAAGCTGGTTCTACTCGGATTCGATCAACGACCGGCCGTTGCTCGAGCGCGTGACGCACCCGGTGGCGGTGGACCCGGACGCGAAGCTCTCGTCACTTGCAAAGGAGCTTGGCTGGCGGGTCCTTACCCTCATTCGCTAGCAATTTTCAGCGCCAGCAAATCATTCGTCAGGGCCGGATCAACGCCAGCGGACCGGTGTCAGCGATTGCGGCGCGCGTCACGGCCGAAGCCCTTCAGGCGCTTCGCATTGGAAGCGCGATCAGGCACACCGGAATCGACCACCCCGCGCGCCGGAACAGGGCATCGGAAAGTTCGACGGTCGTTTTCACGCACACCTCTCCGATTGGTTCTCTATCGCTTCGCGTCGAGCCGGTCCAGAATCTTCAATGCCTTGGTGGGGTTGCCCATCGCTGCCAGAGCGCGAAATCGCAGTTCGGCATCGTGCCCGGCCAGCGCGGCGGTGGCCAGCTCCTCAAGCAGTTTGTTGACGCTGATCTTGCGGGCTCGCGCCAGTTGCTTGATGCGCGCATGCTTGTCTTCGGGCAAGCGAATGGTCATGGTCGACTTGGATGCACCTCCAAGCATGATGTTACCGCGCTAAACGCGCGATCAGCGTGGGCAGATCAAGCCAGTTGTCGAAGCGCTCCGCATGGGCAATGTCCCGGATGGCCGCTTTTCGGTAACCTCTGGTGAACAGCACGAACCGAATCCGCGCCGCAGACGCCGTGGCGGCGTCGGTTTCGCTGTCGCCGACATAGCAGAGCCGGTCGAGCGGGACGCCGAGTCCGCGCGCGCAGGCATGGATCATTTCCGGATCCGGCTTTCTGACGGCCAGCGTATCGCCGCCGATCACCAATGCAAAAAAGGCGGAGAGATTCATAATCTCCAGCATTTTCCGCGAGACGGCCTCCGCCTTGTTGGTGCAGACCGCAAGAAGGATCCCGCGTGCCGTGAACGCAGACAGCGCCGCGCGCACACCCGGATAGGTCCGCGAGAGTTCCGCCGGGGCAGCAGCATAGATCTCCGTGAAGCGCTCTACCGCCTGCCCGAGGTTCGCCTTCGGCAACGGCGTTCCTGCGGCAATGAAACATTGTTCGACAAGATTCGATATGCCATGGCCGATCAACGAGGTCACGCTGGCGAGATCGGGCGGCGCGAGGCCGCGCTCTGTAAAAACAACCGCCGCTGCCGCGTGCAGGTCCGCCGCGCTCTCGACCAACGTTCCGTCCAGGTCAAAGATGAGCGCCAGTCCGGCGGTGGCCCGCGAACCGCGTCTGAATCCGAACGACATCTTTCGTCCCCGATCGATATTGAAACAATTGCACAGATGCTAACCCTCTGGCGGACAGGCTTGCTAGAATTGCCTTCCCCCAAGAGGAGATTCGCGCAATGAGCGACGCGGCATCGTATTCCGTTCGCGACGGCATCGCCGTCATCACCATGAACAATCCGCCGGTCAATGGCCTGGGCAGCGTGCTGCGGCCCGGGATCATGGACGGCATCAAGCAAGCCGGCGCCGACCCGGCGGTGAAGGCGCTGGTGATCATCGGCACGGCGAAGGCATTCTCCGGCGGCGCCGACATCCGCGAGTTCAACACGCCGAAAATGAATGTGCTGCCCTCGTTGCCGGAAATCAATGATGCGCAGGATAGCTGTCCGAAGCCGATGGTTGCCGCGATCGGCGGTTTTGCGCTCGGCGGCGGCCTCGAGCTCGCGCTCGGCTGCCATTACCGCGTCGCGCTGCCGAAGAGCCTGCTCGGCCTGCCGGAGGTGAAGCTCGGCCTGCTGCCGGGCTCGGGCGGCACGCAACGCCTGCCGCGCGTGGTGGGCGCAGCCCAGGCGGTGCTCATGATGACCACCGGCAATCCCGTGCCCGCCGAGAAGGCGCTTGGATTGGGCTTGGTGGACGAGATCGTGCAGGGCGATCTCCTCGAAGGCGCCCTCGCATTTGCGAAAAAAATTGTCGCCGCGGGTAAAGGCCCGCGCCGCATCCGTGACATGACGGTGAAGGTGGAGGGCGAGCCGAAGGCGTTTTTCGAGAAAGTGCGCGCCGAGGTCGGCAAGGCCTCGCGCGGCTACCCGGCGCCGCTGGAGATCGTGGCCTGCGTCGAAGCCGCGGTCGCCAAGCCGTTCGACGAAGGGCGCAAGGAAGAGCGCCAGCGCTTCGCCTCGCTGGTCGAGGGCAACGAATCCAAGGCAATGCGGCACATGTTCTTCGCCGAGCGCCAGACCTCGAAAATTCCCGACGTGCCGCAAGACACGCCGGTGCGCCCCATCAGGAGCGCGGCGGTGATCGGCGCCGGCACCATGGGCGGCGGCATCACCATGTGCCTCGTCAACGCGGGCATCCCGGTGACCCTCATCGAGGTGCAGCAGGACGCGCTCGAGCGCGGCATCGCCACGATCAGGAAAAATTATGCTGCCACCGTGTCGAAGGGGCGCTTGAAGCAGGAGGAGATGGACAAGCGCATGGCGCTCATCACCCCGGGGCTCGATCTTGCCGCGGGCAAGGATGCCGACATCGTGATCGAAGCGGTATTCGAGCGCATGGACGTGAAGCAGGACATCTTCCGCAAGCTCGACGCGATCATGAAACCCGGTGCGATCCTCGCCACCAACACCTCGACGCTGGACGTGAACGCGATCGCCGATGTCACCAAGCGGCCGCAGGATGTGATCGGCACGCACTTTTTCTCGCCCGCCAACGTGATGCGGCTGCTGGAAGTGGTGCGCGGCGCGAAAACCGCCAAGGACGTGCTCGCCACCACCATGAAACTGGCCAAGACCATCAAGAAGGTGGCGGTGGTTTCCGGTGTCTGCGACGGCTTCATCGGCAACCGGATGGTGGAGAAATACGGCCAGCAGTCGCTGTTCCTGCTCGATGAAGGCTGCAGCCCGCAGCAGGTGGACGCGGCGGCCACCAAGTGGGGCATGGCGATGGGCCCGCTCGCGATGGGCGACATGGCGGGCCTCGACATCGGCTGGGAAATCCGCAAGCGCCGCACCATCGAGCGGCCAGATTTTATTTACTCGAAAGTCGGCGACAAGATCGCCGAACTGGGGCGCTACGGCCAGAAGACCGGCAAGGGCTGGTACCGCTACGAAGCGGGCAGCCGGGCGCCGATTCCAGATCCTGAAGTTGAGGAAATAATCAAAAAATATAGAACTGAAAACAACGTCCAAACCCGCGCGATCCCGGACGAGGAAATCGTCGAGCGGCTGATCTACGCGCTGGTCAACGAGGCGGCATATATCCTCGAGGAAGGCATCGCGCTGCGCGCTTCCGACATCGACATGGTCTACCTCACCGGCTACGGCTTCCCACCCTACCGCGGCGGGCCGATGTTCTACGCCGACACGGTCGGGCTGAAGAATGTTTTGAATTCAATTCAAAAGTTTCAAGCTGGATACCAGGGAGCCGTATGGAAGCCGGCCCCTCTACTCGTGAAACTCGCAAACGAAGGAAGGAAATTCAATGACTGATGCCGTGATTGTTTCCACAGCAAGGACGCCCCTGTGCAAGAGCTGGCGCGGCGCGCTCAACATGACGCATGGCGCCAAGATGGGCGGCCACGTGGTGCACGCCGCCCTCGATCGCGCGAAAGTCGAACCGCAGGAAGTCGAGGACGTGATCATGGGCTGCGCCACGCCCGAGGGCGCGACCGGCGGCAACATCGCGCGGCAGATCGCGATTCGCGCGGGAATGCCGGTGACGGTATCGGGCATGACGGTCAACCGCTTCTGCTCTTCCGGCCTGCAAACCGTGGCGCTCGCCGCGCAACGCATTCTCGCCGGCGAGGCCGACATCTTCGTCGCCGGCGGCGTAGAATCCATCTCCCTGGTGCAGAACGAAGCCAACAAGCACCACGGCCACGACGAATGGCTGAATCGCCACAAGCCCGAGATCTACTGGCCGATGCTGCAAACCGCGGAATACGTTTCGAAGAAATACGCCATTCCCCGCGAGGCGCAGGACCGCTACGGCGTCGAGAGCCAGTTGCGCGCCGCCAAATCGCGCGCCGAGGGCAAGTTCAAGGACGAGATCGCGCCGATCACGACCAAGATGAAGGTGGTGGACAAAACCACCGGCGCCGAGACGCTGAAGGAGGTCACGGCGGAACATGACGAAGGCATCCGCGCCGATACCACCTACGAGGGCGTGTCGCAGATCAAGCCGGCGATCCAGGGCGGTGTGATCGCCGCGGGCAACGCCAGCCAGTTTTCCGACGGCGCCGCGGCGCAGGTCCTGATGAGCGACAAGACCGCGGCCAAGCGCGGCTTGAAGCCGCTGGGCATCTACCGCGGCTTCGCGGTCGCGGGCTGCGAGCCGAACGAGATGGGCATCGGCCCGGTGTACGCGATCCCGAAATTGCTCGAGCGCACCGGGAAGAAGATCGCCGATATCGGCCTGTGGGAACTGAACGAGGCTTTCGCGGTCCAGGTGATCTACTGCCGCGACAAACTGGGCATCCCGAACGACCGGCTCAACGTCGACGGCGGCGCGATCGCGGTCGGCCATCCGTACGGCGTCACCGGCTCGCGCCTCGTCGGCCATGCGCTGATCGAAGGCAAGCGCCGGGGAGTAAAGTACGTCGTCGTCACGATGTGCATCGGCGGCGGCATGGGAGCAGCGGGACTTTTTGAAATTGTTTGATCATTCCCTGAGGAGGGAGACCATGAAGAAGACGTACCTGTTGGCCGTGCTCGCGCTCGTCGCGGGCAGTGCATTCGCGCAGCAGTATCCCAATCGTCCGGTGAAGGTGATCATTCCGTGGCCACCGGGGCAGGCCACCGACCTCGCGGCGCGCGTGGTCGGCGAAAAACTCTCGCAGCAGCTCGGCCAGCCGTTCATCATGGAGAACCGGCCCGGCGCGGGTGGATCGATCGGCACGGAAGCGGTCGCCAAGGCGGCGCCCGACGGCTACACGCTGCTCGCCTCCTCGAGCGGCCCGCTGTCGATCATGCCGAACCTGCAAAAAACGCCCTACGATGCGCTCAAGGACCTGGTGCCGGTGAGCTTGACGGCAAGGGCGCCCTTCGCGCTGATCGCGCACCCTTCGTTTCCGGCCGCGAACGCGCGCGAGTTCGTCGCGATCGTGCGGGCCAACCCGGGCAAGTACACCTTCTCCTCATCGGGCATCGGGGCGACCGCGCATCTGTTTGGCGAGCTGTTCAACTCCTCCGCGAAGCTGAGCGCGGTGCACGTGCCATTCCAGGGAAGCGCGCCGGCCATGACCGCCATCATCGGCGGCCAGGTCGACTACTCGGTGGAAACCGTGGCTTCGATCGTGGGCCACGTCAAAGGCGGGCGCCTCAAGATCTTCGGGGTCACCACCGCGGTGCGTAGCGCCTCGCTGCCGGACGTACCGACGCTGGCCGAGGCGGCCGACCTTCCCGGGTTCGACGCCGCGGCCTGGATCGGCTACTCCGCACCGGCCGGAACGCCGCGCGAAATCGTCGTGCGGCTTGCCGCGGAGATCCAGAAGGCAATGCAGGCGCCCGACATGAAGGACCGGTACCTGGGCCTGGGCCTGAATCAGGCCACCAGCACGCCCGACGAGTTCGCGGCCATGATGCGCAGCGAGCAGGACCGCTACGCGACCATCATCAAGAACGCGGGGATCAAGATCCAGCAGTAACGTCAGCTAAAAAACGATTACCCCACGGGCATTCTTGCCGGATTCGAGGTCGGCGAAGGCCTGCGGCGCTTCGTCGATCTTGTAGCGCTTCGTAATCAGCTCATCCAGCTTCAGCTTGCCCGCCATGTAGAGCTGCAGCATGCGCGGGAAGTCGATGCGCGGCACGCAGGAGCCGAAGTAGCTGCCCTGCAGCGTTTTTTCCTCGAACACCATGCCCATCGGCTTGATCGAAGCCGCGTCGGTCGCGCGCGCGACGCCGACGATCACCGCCTTGCCGCCGCGCCGGATCACCCTGTAGGCGAGTTCCGCGAGCGCACCCGAGCCGACGCATTCGAAGGCGTAGTCCGGCCCGCCGCCGGTGAGCTTCTTGATCTCCTTGGTCGGATCCTCGCCGGGCTTCGTCAGCAAAGCGTGCGTGGCGCCGAATTTCTTCGCCATCTCCAGCTTCGATTGCAGGGTGTCGATGGCGAGGATGATCTCTGCTCCCGCGATCGCGGCGCCCTGGATGGCGTTCAGACCGACGCCGCCGCAGCCGAACACCGCGACGCTCGAGCCCGGCTCCACCTTGGCCGTGTTGAACACGGCGCCCACGCCGGTGGTGACGGCGCAGCCCACCAGCGCCGCACGGTCGAGCGGGATCTTCGGGTCGATCCTCACCACGTTGTCCGCCGACAACGTGGCGTACTCGGCCATCACGCCGCAGCCGGAGAAGATGTTGAGCGGCTTGCCGTCCTTGTCTTTGGTGCGGGGTGTGCCTTCGACCGGCGTAAGCAGCGCCTTGCCCTGCTCCACGCACAGCACCGGGCGGCCGCGCGCGCAGAAGCTGCACTTGCCGCACATGTAGATGAACGAGGTGACCACGTGGTCGCCCACCGCGATTCCCGTGACACCTTCGCCGACTTCTATCACTGCGCCCGCACCCTCGTGCCCGAGGACCAGCGGCGGCGGCAGCACAATCGTGCCATTCGTGGCAGACAGATCCGAATGGCAGACGCCGCAAGCGGCAAGCTTGACCGTCACCTCGCCACGCTTGGGACCGTCCACCGAGATGGTTTCGACTACCACCGGCTTGTTCAGCTCGCGGCAGATCACTGCTCTGGATGTATGGGTCATGGCGGAAAGTATAGCGCGGCGTGTCGGCTAAAATAGCGATCCATTTCCCGGAGGTCTGCATGATCCTGCGCGACAAGTTCTTCATCGGCGGCCAGTGGGTTTCTCCATCTTCGACGGACACCATAGACGTCCACAACGCCGGCACCGGCGCGGTGATGGGCAAGGTGCCGGCCGGGGGCGCAAAGGACATCGACGCGGCCGTGGCGGCGGCGCGCGCGGCCTTCGAAGGATGGAATGCCACGCCCGCCGTGCAACGCGCGGAGTACCTGCAGAAGATTTCCGACGGCCTGAAAGCGCGCGCGGCGGAGCTGGGCTCGACCATCGCGCAGGAAGTCGGCATGCCGATCAAACTCTCCGGCCGCATCCAGGCAGGATTGCCCATCGCGAATTTTTCAAATTATTCAAGATTGCTGAACGACTTCAAATTCGAAGAGCGCATCGGCAATTCCCTGGTGGTTCGGGAACCCGTCGGCGTGGTCGGCGCCATCACACCCTGGAACTACCCCCTGCACCAGATCGCGCTCAAGGTGGCGCCCGCGCTTGCCGCGGGCTGCACCGTGGTGCTCAAGCCCTCGGAGGTCGCGCCGTTCAACGCCTTCATCCTCGCCGAAGTGATCGAGGCCGCGGGCCTGCCCAAGGGCGTGTTCAACCTGGTCACCGGCTTCGGCCCCGCCGCGGGCGAAGCGCTGGTGAAGCATCCGCAGGTGGACATGATCTCCTTCACCGGCTCGACGCGCGCCGGCAAGCGCATCTCGGAGGTCGCGGCGCAGACGGTGAAGCGCGTGGCGCTGGAGCTCGGCGGCAAGTCCGCCTCGGTGATCCTGGAGGACGCCGACCTCGCCGCCGCGGTGAAGGGCACCGTGACCGGCTGCTACCTGAACTCCGGCCAGACCTGCACCGCGCTCACGCGCATGCTGGTGCCGGCCTCGAAATACGACGAGGCGGCAAAGCTGGCGGTGGAAGCGGCCAAGGGCTTTACGCTTGGGGATCCGATGTCGGAAGCTACCCGCCTGGGCCCGCTGTCCTCGCAGATGCAGCTCGACCGGGTGCGGGACTACATCAAGAAGGGCGTCGCTGAAGGCGCGGAACTCCTGACCGGCGGCGCCGACCAACCCGAAGGCTTGCCTGGAGGCTACTTCGTCAAGCCCACCATCTTCGGCAAGGTGAAAAATTCGATGACCATCGCGCAGGAGGAAATATTCGGGCCGGTGCTCTCGATCATCGCCTACCAAGACGAGGAAGAGGCCATCCGCATCGCGAACGACTCCCCCTACGGCCTCGCCGGGGCGGTATGGTCGAAGGACGACGCACACGCGCAGAAAGTCGCACGCCGCATCCGCGCCGGCCAGGTGGACGTGAACGGCGGCGCCTTCAACATGAACGCGCCTTTCGGCGGCTTCAAGCAATCCGGCCACGGCCGCGAAGCCGGAGTCTACGGGCTGGAGGAGTTTCTCGAGTACAAGTCGCTCCAACTTAAAGGCTAGAACAAAATGAAAAAACTTTTATTCGCTTTCTTTTTCACGGCATTTTCTGCACAGGCACAAACCTGCCCGGACAAGAACATCAACTACTGGCAGGCGTTTCCCGCCGGCGGCGAGTCCGACCTGTCCGGCCGCCACCAGCAGGTGGTGCTGAAGAAGCGCTGCCCGTCCATCGAGACCATCATCCAGTACAAACCGGGCGCCGGCGGCAGCCTGATGTGGTCGCAGATGAACGCGCTGGCCGGCGATGGCAATCACATCGTCGGCATCAACCTGCCGCACATCGTGTTCCAGCCGATCGAAGGCCAGGTGCAGTACAAGACCGACGACGTCACGCCGGTGTTCTGGTTCCACTACACGCCCGACGCGCTGGTGGTGCAGGAATCCAGCCCGATCAAGACCTTCCAGGACTTCGTGAAGGCCGCCAAGGCGGAGCCCGGCAAGGTCTCGCTGGGCGGTTCGGGGTTGAACTCCGCGAACCACGCGGCGCACGAGCGCATGAACGCGGCCTTCGGCTTCAAGACCACCTATGTGCCGTTCAAGGGCACGGGCGATATGACCACCGCGGTGATCGGCGGCCACGTCGGCGGCGCGATGTCCTACACCGCGTTCGCGGTCAACAACAAGGGCAAGGTGCGCGCGCTGGCGGTGGCGATGGACAAACGCCACCCGCTGCTGCCGGATGCGCCGACCTTCAAGGAACTGGGCATCGACTGGGTGGACGGCGCCTACCGCGGCATCGGCGTGCCGAAATCCACGCCGGCGGACGTGAAGAAGCGGCTCTCCGACCTGTGGCTGTCGCTGAACAACGATCCGGAGATGAAGGACTTGGCGGCGAAGAGCGGCTTCGAACTCGTCAACGTCGGCAGCGCCGAGATGGACGCCTTCATGAAAGACAAGATCAAGCTCTACACCGACGGCGCCCAGCGCCTGGGACTCGGCAAGAAATAGCGGGAGGTCCCCGATCCCGCTTAGCGGGACCGGGCATTCTTCACGAACTCGAGCGACGCGCGGAACAGCTCGAGATCCTTCTCGTATTCGAGCGCGTCGGCACGGTCGATCTGGATCCACTCCCTGGAACTCGCCATGCCGCCGGGCTGGAACGGCACCACGTTGTCCCTCGAGAACTGCAGTTCGGTCGCGCTGGCAACGGGCAGCCGCAAGCCGATGCCGCGGCCGCTGATGCAGGCGAACATCCTGTCGTTGACGAAGTAGGCGTCCAGGTTATTTATTTTTTTCGCGCTGACGCCGGCAAGCTTGAGCAGCAGCGCGTCGATCTGCGCCTTGCGAATGGTCTCGGGCGTATCGGTACTCATGCTCGGAGGAAAATCATGCGCGCAGCACGATCAGCGCATCCAGCGCAATCGCGCCGTCCGGGCGAGCGAGCAACGGGTTGACGTCGATTGCCTCGATCTCATCGGCGAAATCGGCGGCAAATTCCGAGATGCGCACAATTGCCTCGCACACCGCATCGAGGTCCGCCGCCGGTGTGCCGCGGTAACCCTGCAGCAGCTTGAAGCCTTTCAGGCTCTCCAGCATGCGCCGCGATTCCGCCAGGCCCACCGGCGCAAGCGCGAGCGCGGTGTCGCGCATGATTTCCACCAGCACGCCGCCCAGGCCCACGAGCAGCACCGGGCCGACCTGCGCGTCGCGCTTGATGCCGACCACCAGTTCGACGCCGCCTTTGAGCATGGGCTGCACGAGGAAACCATTCTTCGCCACTGTCATCGACGCACAGGCGGCGCGAAGCGCATCGGCATCGCGCAGATCGAGCTTCACCGCACCAGCTTCCGTCTTGTGCGCGATGTCGCCGTCGGCCTTGAGGACCACCGGGTAGCCCAACTCGGACGCCGCTTTCACGGTCTCATCGGCATTCTTCGCCCCGCGCTCGGGAACGCCGCGCAATCCGTATTCGGCTAGGACTGCTTTTGCCGCTCGTTCAGTCAGTGTTCCGGTTTTTCCCGTGAGCAGGGAAACATTCTTCTTCGATAGGCGCGCCTCTGACACGGGCGGCGCCTCATGCCAGCGCTGCCAAGCGGCAATCGCGGCGTAGCAACGGTCGAGCGAGCGGAAGAACCCGACCCGGTCGTCGGCCTCGTAGGCCTCGGAGGCCGGCCCCTGCAGCCATTCCGATACCCAGACCACGGCGATCGGCTTGGACTGCGAACGCGCGAGATCGGCGATGTCCGAGGATCGCTTCGCGCCGGTTTCGCGGGAGGAGACGCTCATCACGCAAAGCAGCACGCCGTATTGCGGATCGTCGAGCAGCGCCTGGCAGCACTTGTTGTAGGACTCGGGCACGCTCAGCACCTGCCCGGTCGGATCACAAGGATTACGCGCGGCGCCAAATTCCGGCACCACCGTGCGCAACGCGGCCGTGGTCGCCGCCGTGGGCTGGGGCATCGGCACGCCGTGACGCGCCGCCATGTCTGCGGCGATCACGCCGGCGCCGCCTGAGCCGGAAACCACCGCCACGCCGCGCGCCGGGGTTGTAGATGCGGGCTTGCCCGCCGCAGCGAAGAATTTCGCGTACTCGACCAGCGCCTCGTAGTTATCCACCGTGACGAAGCCGGCGCGGTCGAACAGCGCGCGGAACGCCGGCGCCGAACCGGCAAGCGACCCCGTGTGCGAGCTCGCCGCAGCGGCGCCGTCCTCGCTGTTGCCCAGCTTGTAGACGATCACCGGCTTGCCGGCGCGGCGTGCCTTGTGGCCTGCTTCGAGCAGCCGCTGCGCGCTCGGCACGCCCTCGAACAGGCAGGCGATCGCGCGCACGCCATCGTCCTCCGCCATCGCGCTGATCAGGTCGGCGACGTCCACGTCGGAGGAATTGCCCGCGGAGAAGAAATAGCGGAAGCCGAGTCCCCGCTCGCAGGCCTGCGCGAGGCAGTAGCCGAGCGCGCCGGACTGGCTGACGAAGGCGATCGGGCCGAGCGTGCGCGGCATCTTCGCGTATTCGGGGATGAAGCTGACCCCGACGCCGAGTTCGTGATTGACCAGCCCCATGCAATTTGGCCCGAGCAGCGGCATGCGCGCGGCGCGCGCGATGCCGGCCAGACGTCGCTGCGCCGCGGCGCCTTCGTCGCGGCCCATCTCGCCATAGCCCGAGGCATACACAACCACCCCGCCGGCGCCCGCTGCCGCCGCCTCCTTGAGAGCCGCCTCGACGCTCTCGCGCGGCACCACCAGCGCCACCAGGTCGGGCTTGCCCGGCAGCGCGCCGAGCGACGCATGGCAGGTGTGCTCGCCGACCTTCTGGTACTTGGCATTTACCGGCCAGATGGCGCCGCGGAAATGCGCGAGATTCTCCAGCGTGCGCAAGCCGAACGAGCCGGCGCGCGGCGATGCGCCGACGATGGCGATCGAGCGCGGCGCGATCAGGCGATCGAGTTCGGCGCGCGTGTAAACCCCGCGTTGCCATCCTGCCGTGTCTGTTGTTGCTAACATGGAGGCCTGCATACTAGGGGAGCGCGCATGAGTGTCAAGAAGCTTTTCGATCTGGCCGGACGCACCGCCATCATCACCGGCGGCTCGCGCGGCCTCGGCCTGCAAATCGCCGAAGCGCTCGGTGAAATGGGTGCAAAAGTCGTGCTCACCGCGCGCAAGCAGGACGAGCTCGATGTGGCGGTGGCGCAGCTCGCGCAGCAAGGCATAGATGCAACCGCCTGGGCCTGCGATATCGGCAAGCGCGAAGCGATCGCACCGGTTGCCGGGGCGATCCTGAAGAAGTACGGCAAGGTGGACATCCTGGTGAACAACGCAGGCGCCACCTGGGGCGCGCCGGCCGAGGATCATCCGCTTGACGCCTGGGACAAGCTGGTCAGCGTCAATCTTTCGGGCATGTTCGTGCTGACGCAGTTGATCGCCAAACGCTCGATGATTCCGGCGAAGCACGGCCGCATCATCAATATCGCGTCCGTCAACGGCGTGCAGGCCAACGACCCGCGCCTGGTGCGTACCGCCGCCTATGTCGCCACCAAGCACGGCGTGGTCGGACTGACGCGCCAGCTCGCGGCGGAATGGGGCCGCTACGGCATCACGGTGAACGCCGTCTGCCCGGGCTTCTTCCCCTCGAAAATGACCAGGGCGACGCTCGGCAAGGACCTGCAGATGATCATCGACGCCACACCTGCCGGGCGGGTAGGAAACGACGAAGACCTGAAGGGCGTGGCAGTGCTGCTCGCGTCGAACGCCGGCAGCCATATTACGGGCCAGGCCATCGTCGTCGACGGCGGAGCGACCATCATATGAGCGGCGTGCCGCGGGAAACTTACGAATTCACCAGGCACATCCCGTTTTCGGAGCATCTCGGGATCAAGGTGGACGCGCTGGAGAAAGGCGTGGCGCGCCTGTCGATGGCGATCCGGCCCGAATTCATGACCAGCTGGGGCACCGCGCACGGCGGCTCGATCCTCGCGCTGCTCGACATCACGCTATCGATGACCGCGCGCACGCTCTACGACCCGCCGCGCTCGATCATGACCATCGATCTCTCCACTCAGTTCATCGGCACCGCCACGGGCCTGTTGCGCGCCGAGGGGCGCGTCATGAAGGCCGGTCAAACGACAATTTTTTGCGAAGGCGAAGCGCGGGACGAAAAGGGGGAGCTGGTCGCGAAGGCGATCGGTACCTTCCGCGCGCGTAGCCCTAAGACCTAGCCTTCCGGCTTTTCCTTTTCCGAAAAAAGGGTCGCTTCCACCGATCCTGGCTTGCGGAACCTAAA
>CAMDRF010000020.1 GCA_945906765.1 Nitrosovibrio sp. Nv4
CGCAATCGTAATGTGCGTGAGGCCTAGGGCCACCAACAGGAGGCCCCACCAGGGCAGATCGACTAATCCATTGAATAGCACAGGGTTCTTAGGTCGTCTTTAGACTGGTTATATTGAGGCGGGCGCGGCAGATTCTACTGGAAAACCCGCTTTTTTGAGGATCATTTTTCGTCCGGTACTGGAACGAGCCTAACCTCCCGTTGCGGATATGCAATTTCGATATCCCGGGCGCGAAATGCCGCCAGCAGGCACAGGACCAGCGTAGCCGCCTGCCACAGGATTGCCGGCTGGTGCAGGTCCGCCCACACGCCAGCGAGCAGCCGGCCAATCTGGTTTTCTGTCATGGATTTCAGGTAGTTTACCGAACCATGCGCGTGCTGCTTCTCGCTCTCCTCCTTGCCGCGTCCGGAGCCGACGCCGCGCGGCCGTTCGTCACCGACGATGCGCGCGTCGTGGACAAGGACGGCTGCCAGGTCGAGACCTTCGTCAAGAGGCAGCGCCGCTTTGATGAAACCGAATTCTGGCTGCTGCCGGCCTGCAATCCGTGGGGCGCGGAACTCACCGCCGGGCACAGCCGTGTCGACAGCACGCTGGGCGACTCGCGCACCACGATCCTCCAGGCCAAGACGCTGCTCAAGCCGCTCGTCACCAACGGCGCCGGATTCGCGCTCACGCTCGGAACCCTTTACGGCGCCACCACCAATCCCTATCTAAACGCGATCGGCAGCTTTTCCTTCGCTGACGACCGCATCGTCATACACACCAACCTCGGCGTCTTGCGCGACAACGCAGCGAAAATTTCACGCGGCACCTGGGGTGCGGGGGCGGAGGTATTGCTGATCGCACCGCGTCTCTACGGCATCATCGAAACCTACGGTCAGCGCGGCGAGAAACCGACCGTGCACACCGGCCTGCGCATCTGGATCGTGCCCAACCGGGTGCAGGTGGACACCACCGTGGGCGTGCAGCGTTCCTCGCTGGAGCGCCGCTTCGGCACCGTGGGGTTGCGAGTACTCTGGTAGGAACCTGCCTCGCTAACGCCGCTGGAAGGCAGCGGCGAAAAAGCCGTCGGTGCCGTGGCGGTGCGGCCAGAGCCGCAGCCGCTCGCCGGTATCCAGGACGATGCGCTGCGTGGCCAGCAGTTCCGTGCAGGAAAGTGACACGAATTCAGGATGTTCCGCGGCGAAGCGATCGGCCACCGCTTCGTTTTCCTCGGACAGGATGCTGCAGGTCGCGTAGACAAGGCGCCCGCCGGGCTTGAGAAGCTTCGCCGCCGCCTTGAGAATGCGCGACTGCTTCGCGGCAAGCTCAGCCACGGCGCTTTCGCCGTGGCGCCATTTCAGGTCGGGGTTGCGCCGCAACGTGCCGAAACCACTGCATGGTGCATCCACCAATACTCGGTCGAGCTTGCCGGCCAGTCTCTTCGCGCGCACATCACCCTCCCCGGACAGCACGATCGGATGCACGTTGGAGATCCCCGCGCGCGTCGCGCGCGGCGCCAGTTCGCGCAGGCGCTTCTCCGACACATCCATGGCGTAAACCCGGCCGGTGCCGTGCATCAGCATCGATATCGCGAGTGTCTTGCCGCCCGCGCCGGCGCAAAAGTCCGCGACCATCTCGCCGCGCCGCGGCGCGAGCAGGTACGCCAGCAGCTGGCTGCCTTCGTCCTGCACTTCCAGCGAGCCATCCAGGAACAGCGTGTGGCGGTTGATCTGCGGCTTGCCCTTGAGGCGGATGCCGGCCGGCGAAAGCGGCGTCGGCGCCGCCTCCAGGTCCAGGCGTGCCAGCGCCTCGTCCCGGGTGAGCTTCGCCAGGTTCACGCGCAGATCCAGTGGCGCCGGATTGAGCAGGCCGCGGGCGATGGCGATCGCTTCCACCGGACTGTATTCGGCACTCAGGCGCTGCCAGAGCCAATCGGGCAGATCAGCCTGCACCGCCTGCGAAAATTCGCCGGTCTGCACCGACTTGATGCGGGCGGCGAGCGCGGCGTCGCTGTCTGCGAGCGCCCTGCCGGAAAGACCGAACACGCGGATCAAGGCGGCAATCGCGAGCGCGTGCGGCGCGACGCTGCCGGCGGCCGCCTCGAGTGAACGCTTGCGCCGCAGCACCGCGAACACCGTTTCGGCGATGAAGGCGCGGTCCTGCTGGCCAAGTTCGCGGTGGCTGCGAAAGTAGGCCGACAGCGCCTGGTCCGCGGGGCGGGAAAAACCCAGCAATTCCGCGAGCGCCGAAACGGCGTGCGCAAGCAGCGCCGGCGTCTGCCTCACTGGGGACTGATTTTCACCGCGACCTGATCGAGGCGCGTGCCATCCTTTTCGATCACAAGGATGCGCACCGGAATGTATTGCCGGTCGACGGCGAGCCAGACCTCGGTGGCCTTGTCCTGAGGATTGTCCTTGCGCTTGACGAGCTTGAAAGCATCGAATTCGCCCGCCGGGGTCTTCACCCGCTCGCGCCCCGCAGCCCGATAAGTGGAGGTCGCCACGCGCTTGCCGTCGGATACGCTTGCAGTCACCACGTCGCGCGGCGGCGCGAACGCCAGGGTCCAGAAGAAACTGAGTTGATCCTGCCGCAGCAGCGTCGCCGTCCTGGCGGCCGGATCGAACTCGACGTGCAAGGTGTCGCGCCCAAAGCGCGTGTCCTCGAATTTCTGCGGGCGCAGGCCGTCGGCCACGACCGCGCCCTCGCTCGAGCGGGTCGCCTCGCCCCGCAGGGCCAAAATGCCCATGCCTTTCCAGGTCTCGGAAAGCCGGTAGGAACGCCCGTCGTGCTCCAGGCGTTGGCTCACCTCGGCCAGGACCGATCCGTTGCCCGTGATTTCATAGCCGATCTCGACCTGCTGCGGCGGCGCCGCCGCCGCGGCGGTTGCAAAACTAAGGGCTATCGTCAAATACAAGTTGCGCATCATTTCCCTTAACGCTCACGGTGCCGCTCTCGATGACGAGCTTGCCGTCGAGAAACCAGCGCACGGCGCGCGGATAGATCACATGCTCCTGCTTCAGCACGCGCAGCGCCAGCGACGCCGCGGTGTCTTCCCGGCGCACCGGAATCGCCGCCTGGGCGACGATCGGACCGTGATCCAGGTCGGCGGTCACGAAATGCACCGAGCAGCCGTGCAGTTTGACCCCTTCGGCGAGCGCACGTTGATGCGTATTCAGGCCGGGAAACGCGGGCAGCAGCGACGGGTGAATGTTGAGCATCCGGTCCCGGTAGCGCTGCACGAACCCGGGCGTCAGCACGCGCATGAACCCGGCGAGCGCCACCAGCCTGGGCGAGTACCGGTCGATTTCCTTCGCCAGAGCATCGTCGAACGCCTCCCGCGAGGCGAAGTCCTTGTGGGAAACCACGCGGCTCGGGACGCCATGTTTAGCGGCTATCGCCAGCCCCGCGGCGCCCGGCAGGTTGCTGATGACCGCCGAGACGGGCAGCCCCGCATCGAGGAGCGCCTGCAGGTTACTGCCCCGCCCCGATATAAGGACGACAACTGATCTCAAACCATGTCCTCTGGCCGTACCCAGCGGTCGAAATCCTCCGGTTTTACGTAGCCGAGCGCGCCGGCGGCCTCGCGCAGCGTGGTGCCCTCCTTGTGCGCCTTCTTCGCGATTTCGGCGGCCCGGTCGTAGCCGATATGCGGTGCGAGCGCAGTGACCAGCATCAGCGAGCGCTCCAGCTGGTCGCGGATGCGCGCCTCGTTGGCGGTGATGCCGCGCACGCAATGCTCCTCGAAACTCGCCATGCCATCGGCGAGCAGCCGGGCGCTTTGCAGGAACGCATTGATGATGAGCGGCTTGTAGACGTTCAGTTCGAAGTGGCCGGAAGCGCCGCCGATGTTGAGTGCGACGTCGTTACCGAATACCTGGGCGCAAAGCATGGTCATCGCCTCGGCCTGCGTGGGATTGACCTTGCCCGGCATGATCGAGCTGCCGGGCTCGTTCTCGGGCAGCGAAATCTCGCCGATTCCGGAACGCGGGCCGGAAGCGAGCAGCCGGACGTCGTTCGCGATTTTCATCAGCGCGGCGGCGAGGGTCTTGAGCGCACCATGCGCGAATACCAGCGCCTCGTGCCCGGCGAGCGCGGCGAACTTGTTCGGCGCAGGCTCGAACGGCAGTCCCGACAGCCGGGCAACTTCGGCGGCCACGCGCTCGCCGAACTGCGCATGGGTGTTGAGGCCGGTACCCACCGCCGTGCCGCCGATTGCCAGCTGGTAGAGGCCGGGCAGTACGACCTCGAGCGCCTGGCGCGATTGCTCGAGTTGCGCCACGTACCCCGAAAACTCCTGCCCCAGCGTGAGCGGGGTCGCATCCTGCAGGTGGGTGCGGCCGATCTTGACGATCTGCGCGAAGGCATCGCGCTTGGCGGTCAGCGCGGCGCACAGCCGGTCGAGCGCCGGAATCACATCGGATTGCAGGGCGCGCGCGGCGGCAACGTGCATCGCGGTGGGAAAGACGTCGTTCGACGACTGGCCGAGGTTGACGTCGTCGTTCGGATGCAGCAGGCGCTTGGGTCCCCGCTCCCCGCCAAGAATCTCGGACGCGCGGTTGGCGATCACTTCGTTCACATTCATGTTCGATTGCGTGCCCGAGCCGGTCTGCCAGACCACCAGCGGAAACTCCTCGTCGTGCCGCCCGGCAAGCACTTCATCGGCGGCGCGCACGATCGCGTCCGCTTTTTTCGCCTCGAGCAGGCCAAGGGAAGCGTTGACGCGGGCCGCCGAGCGCTTCACCAGCGCGAGGGCATGGACCACGGCCAGCGGCATGCGCTCGCTGGAGATGCGGAAAAAACGCCGGCTGCGCTCGGTCTGCGCGCCCCACAGCCGCTCCGCCGGCACCTCGATCGGACCGAAGGAATCCTTCTCCGTACGCACACCGCTCATCCTATTTCTTCAGCAGGCTCCTGAGCATCCAGGCATTTTTCTCGTGGATGTCGAGGCGCTGCGTGAGGAGATCTGGCGTCGGCTGGTCGTTCGCCGCTTCGGCCAGCGGCAGCACCGAACGCGCAGTACGTGCCACCGCCTCCTGGCCGTCGATCAGCTCGGCGATCATTTTCCCGGCCTTGGGCACGCCTTCGGCCTCCTTCACCGTCGCCAGCTTCACGTATTGCCTGTAGCTGCCCGGCGCGTAGTGCCCCAGCGCGCGAATGCGCTCGGCGATCGGGTCGATCGCATTCCAGGTTTCGGTGTACTGGCCCATGAACATCAGATGCAGGGTCTGGAACATCGGACCCTCCACGTTCCAGTGAAAGCTGTGCGTCTTGAAATAGAGGACGTAGGTGTCCGCGAGCAGCCTGGAAAGGCCCTGGGCGATCGCCGCGCGGTGCTTTGCCGAGATTCTGGTGTCCATCGCTTTTGCCATTGCGTGCTCCTGTGATTACCGGGGAAAAAACCTCGATGATCTTACCGCGTTCGCGCCGCCGCGTAGCGCTTCAGCGTCCGCGTTCGCGCCGCGGCGTGATCCACAACCGGCGCCGGATAATCGCACCCTATCACGCAGCCGATCCGTACCTGCTCGCCTGCGTCCATGCGCCAAGGGGCATGCACGAATTTCGCTGCCACCCGCGCCAGCTCGGGAACGTATTTGCGGATGAAACGGCCCTCGGCGTCGAAGCGCTCCGACTGCGTCACCGGATTGAATATCCGGAAGTAGGGCTGCGCATCACAGCCCGTGGACGCCGCCCACTGCCAGCCGCCGTTATTCGCCGCAAGATCGAAGTCGTTCAGCTGCTGCGCGAAGTACCGCTCGCCGCGCCGCCAGTCGAGGCCGAGGTCCTTCACCAGGAACGAGGCCGCCACCATGCGCAGTCGGTTGTGCATGTAGCCGGTGCTGTTTAGCTGGCGCATGGCGGCATCCACCAGCGGATAGCCGGTGGCACCCTCGCACCATGCCTGCCACAAGAGTTCATTGCGATCGAATTTCAGGGCGTTGAATTCTCTCCGGAACGCGCCATCCACCACGTCGGGCCGCGCCGCCAGCACCATGAAGTAGAAATCGCGCCAGGCCAGTTCTGAGAGCCAGGCCGCGGCGCCAGCGCCGCCCTTCCCAACACCCGCACTGCCCTGCTGCCAGGCGTAACCCGCAAGTTCTCGGATCGAGACCGTTCCGAAACGCAGGTGCACCGACAGGTAGGAAGGCCCTTTCAGCGCCGGGAAGTCGCGGCGTTGCGCATATTCATTGATGCGCCGCTTGAACTCGCCGAACAGCTTTAGCCCCCCGGCCATGCCGGCGGGAATTGCGAGTTCGGCGAGATTGGTGGTCTCGAATCCGAGTTCCGCCAGCGCAGGCAGCACGCCTTTCGCCGGAGCGAGGCGCGACGCATATTTGCGTACCGGATAGGGCCGGACGAAAAACGGCGTGAGTTTCTTCAGCCATGCATTCTTGTACGGCGTAAACACCGAAAATGCCGTGCCCGATCCGGTGAGCACTTCGCCGTGCTCGAAGACCACCTGGTCCTTGCGGGAATGCCAGCCGATGCCGGCTTCGCCCAACACGCGCTCCACCTCCGCGTCCCGGTCCACGGCCTGCGGCTCATAGTCGCGGTTCGCATAGACGGCCGCGACACAGAGCCGGCGCGCCAGCCGCGGAATTTCTTCGCGCGCGCGTCCGTGCAGCACGTGCAGCCCGCCGCCGCGCGATTCCAGCGCGGCCTTCAGCTGGCGGACGGATTCCAGGACGAACTCGACCCTGCGATCGCGCCGCGGCAGGGCGTCCAGGATTTCCGTATCGAAGACGAAAGCGCAATGCACGGAATCGTGCGCCGTGAGAGCCGCATGCAACGCAGCATGATCGAAGTCGCGCAGGTCGCGGCGGAACCAGACGAGCGCTGAAGACACAGCCTTACGGCAAACCGAACAGCAGGACTTCGGCCTTTTCGCCTTTTTCCAGCACCACTTCGGAAATCCCGGTCATCTTGAGCGCGTCGCCCGCCTGCAGCGGCGTGCCGTTCACCGCGAGCTTGCCGCGCACGACGTGCAGGTAGGCCTTCCTGCCGGGCGCGAGCGCGTGCGTCGCGCGTTCCGCGCCCTCGAACAATCCGGCGTAGATGCGCGCATCCTGGTGGATCGTCACCGAGCCCTGCGCACCGTCCGGCGAGACGACCAGGCGCAGCCGGCCGCGTTTGGACCCGGCATCGAAATGCTTCTGCTCGTAGCCGGGAGGGATGCCGCGCACGTTCGGCTCGATCCAGATCTGCAGAAAGTGGGTGACGCCCGCCTTGTCGTGGTTTTGCTCGCTGTGCTGCACCCCGCGGCCGGCGCTCATGCGCTGCACGTCTCCCGGGACGATGGTCGAACCGGTGCCCATCGAATCCTTGTGGCCGAGCGCGCCCTCCAGCACGTAGCTGATGATTTCCATGTCGCGATGACCGTGCGTGCCGAAGCCGGTGCCGGGCTGGATGCGGTCCTCGTTGATCACGCGCAGCGCGCTGAAACCCATGTGCGCGGGATCGTGATAATCGGCGAACGAGAACGAGTGCCAGGAGTCGAGCCAGCCGTGCTTGGCGTGGCCGCGCTCCTTGCCGCGCCGGATCTCGATGGCGCGCTCAGCCATTGGCGGCCGCACCCGGCGCCTTGCCCTGCGCGGCATTCTGCGCCGCGATCTCGGCATGGACTTTTGCCATGTCGAGCGATTTCGCCTGCGTCAGCACCTGCTCCAGCGCCTGGCCGGGCAGCGCGCCCGCCTGCTGGAACAGGATCACTTTCTCGCGGAACACCATCAGCGTCGGGATCGAACGGATGTTGAACGAACCCGCGAGTTCCTGCTGTTCGTCGGAATTTATTTTCGCAAACACGACATCGGGATGCGATTCGGAAGCTTTCTCGAACACCGGGGCGAAACCACGGCAGGGGCCGCACCACGGCGCCCAGAAATCGATGATGACGGTCTTGCCGCCATTGATCGTCTGGTCGAAGTTGTCCTTGGTCAGTTCGATTGTCGCCATTCCGGGATCCTTTCGCCTGCAAGCCGCAGTGTATATTGGGGCTACAGCCATCGCTTCAAGCGCATATTTCACGAGCTTCGCGTGCCTTACGTCGGCCGTTTCGCACCCTCCCCCACCGGTCCCCTGCACTTCGGCTCTCTGGTTGCCGCCCTGGCGAGCTGGCTCGACGCCCGCAGCGCAAGCGGCCGATGGCTCGTGCGCATGGAAGACCTCGATCGGCCCAGGGTTATCCCCGGCGCGGCAGATGCGATCCTACGCCAGCTTGAAGCATTCGGTCTCGAGTGGCACGGGCCCGTTGTCTACCAGAGCGCTCGGCTCGATCTGTACAGAGATTCACTCCGGAATCTGGAAACCCACTGCTATCCCTGTGCCTGCACGCGCAAGGAACTTGAAGATTCGGGCCTCGCGCTCGACGGCTCGCGCATTTATCCGGGAACCTGCCGCGGAGGTCTGGCGCCCGGAAAAGCACCGCGTGCTGTTCGTGTGCAAACCGATGCGGCCCCGCTCCGGTTCATGGACAGAGTGCAGGGCGAAATGGAGCAATCCGTCGAGCGCGAGGTGGGCGACTTCGTGCTGCGGCGCGCCGACGGCATCGTCGCGTATCAGCTCGCGGTGGTCGTGGACGACGCCGCGCAAGGCGTGACCGACGTGGTGCGCGGCGCCGATCTGCTGGATTCGACCGCTCGCCAGATCGCGCTGCAACGGCTGCTCGGCTATGCGACGCCGCGCTACCTGCACACACCCGTCGCCACGAACAACGCGGGCGAGAAGCTTTCCAAGCAGTCGCGCGCGGCCGATGCCGGGCCAGCTGACCTTCCACGGGCGCTCGAATTCCTCGGCATAGAGACGCCTGAAGGCTTGGCTTCAAAGGAACTGCGCGAATGGGCGACAGGCAAATGGGAACCCGCCAGCGTTCCGCGGGTCCGCGCAGCCCCCGCCGCGTCCTAGCAATGGCCAAAGCCACCATTCACGTCGACGTCGTCGGCGCCGAAGCCTCAAGCGCCAAGGCCGCTTGGGCGCGGCTCACCTCACCTTCATCGCTGTCAGCACCTGCTCGATCTCTTCGCCGCGCTGGTCGCGAACCCGAACTTTCACCGGCAGATTGCCATAGTCGGGCGCCAGCCAAAAGTCAATCCGCGACTCCCCTTCGTGCTGACTGCGCACCTGCAGGGCGCTGATAGGACCCAGGCCGGTGGCGACGGTTTCCCAGCCCAGTATTTCGATCTTGGCGTTGTAGAAGCGCCGCCCGTTGGTCACCCTCACAGCAGGAAGTGACGGATCGGCGATCAGGAACGACAGCTGGTGCAGGTATGAGAGCTGATCCTGCGCGCCCGCTTCCAGGATCCACTCCCTGATGGCGCCACCGGCGCTGAGCGTGGCGCGCGAACTCGCCCAGTCGAAGGCCGCGCTCTCGGTGCGCTCGGCGCGCCCGCGCCGCACCACGAACTGCTCGGGCTGCAAGCCCTGTGGCGTCAGCATCCCGCGGCTTTCCTGCACATAGCGTCCGGTCGCGAATAGCGCTGTGATGCCGACCGCTACGCTCACCGATTGGATCACGTAGCGCGCGCCATCGCGCTCGAAGCGGTGCACCACGCGGCCCACCGGAGCTTCGTTGGCGCTCTTGGCGATGTCGAACTCAAGTTCAATGCGCTCCGGAAACGCGATCGGCGGCTCGGCGGGCACCCCGCTCACGGCCGGTTCCGGTTTCGCCGGCTCAGCGCGCGCCTGCGCCTCGTCGGCCGCGGCCGTCGTTTCTGACGGCGCCACGGGTTCGGCGGGCAATGGCGCGGGCGGTTCGGCGGTGCCTGCCTCGGGCAAGGGCATGGACTTGCGCTTGGGGCGCGCGGCCACAGCTTCGGCCTCGGGTGCTGCGACCGGCGCCAGAGGCGCGATGCGTACGGCGAGCGGCAGGCTTTCGCTGCGTTCGATGTGCTCGACCTGCAGTATCGCAAGACCGGCCAATGTCGCGAGGTGAATCGCCAGCGACGCGAGTAACGCCAGCGTGACGCGCCAGCGCAGGCTTCGAGCGCGCACCGCCAGCCATCCCCTGCGAAACTCCTCGCGGGGGCGCCGCGGCACCGGCGTGGCCGTACTCACGCTGCCGGATCGGACATGCGCAGGACAGTGCTCGCGTCGCGCGAGGCGGATTCCCAGTCCGACGCCACGCGTGTGGGCATAGTGCGGCGCTCGATGAGCATGAGCTCCCTTGTGTCGGCGCGATTCGAGATCGCGGCGCGCACCGGGATGCCGGCCTCGAGGATCGCATGTAGGTCGCCACCCTGGCCGCAGATGAGAACTACGACTGACATCGTGGCCGATTCTAATACAGCCGGCTGACGAGGCAGCTTTGGCTTTCGATCAGCCGCAGGATGCGCATGCGCTTTCTCTTGGGATCGGGGACCGAGGTGAAGACACCACGGGCGATGACGTCGCGTTCGCTCTTGGTCAGTTCAATTGCGCGCTCCACGAGCATAAGAAAACTGCCTATTTAAACGATACGGTCCCGGGCCGCTTTCTTCTGCGGCACGACCACGGTCGCGAGCGACCCCAGCACGAAGGCAAGCGCCGTGTACTCCGGCCAACCCGGCCGCTCGCCAAGAAATAGCATGCCGCTGAATACGCCCACCACCGGGATCACCAGCATGGACAGCGAGAACACCGTCACCGATACGCTGGTGGCGAGCTTGATCCACGCCCAGTGCGCCCAGGCGAAGGCCAGCAGCACGTTGTAAGTGGCGCCCAGCGCCGAGGTCAGGCTGACGTCAGCGAGTTTGCTGAAATCCTCGAACAACAGCGCGCCGACGTAAATCGGCACCCCGCCCAACAGCATCAGCCAGGCGGTAAACGCCGCCAGCGGCGCCTTCACCGGGTATTTTTTCTGCAAAATGGTGCCGATCGCCCAGGTGAACGCGGCCCCGAGGACCAGCAGCGCGCCGCGCGGCGCGCCCTGGATGCGCTGAAATTCATCCCAAACCAGCAGCGCCATGCCCGCCATGCCGAGCGCGAGGCCGAGCAGCTTGCGCGCCGTCAGGCGCTCTCCCAGGAACAGCACCGACAGCGGGATCGCCCAGGCGGGCATGGTGTAAGCGAGGATCGCGGCCCTCCCCGAGGGCAGCTGGGCGAGGCCGAACACCACCAGAATGTTCCAGCAGGTGATGTTGAAGAAGGCAATCAGCACCAGGCGCCTCCACTGGTCGCGCGAAATCGCCAGCGGCTGGCCGCCGGCACGCAGGAACGCGAACAGCACCCCCGAACCCAGTCCCAGGCATAGCGTGCGGAAGGTGAGCGGCGCAATGTCGGCGATCGCCACCTTCATGGCGGTCCAGTTGAAGCCCCAGACCACGGTAAGGCCCGCGAGCACCCACCAGAGCCGGGCCGGCAGGTGTTCCTGCTGTTTCTGATTCATTAGTTAGCGAGCCCTAACTTTTTTTTAAGTGCCTGTTGTTTCAAACGGTTTGTGCGGAACATCAACAAGATATGCTGCACCGCAAAATGTTATTGACTTTAATAGCAATCGGTCTAGAATTCTTTTTGCTGCGGCGCACCATGCGCCCAAAAAAATTACTACCCAACCACTTTCAAGGAGATTCAAATGTACGTGACCCCGGAACAGATCCAAGCCAGCACCAAAGTCAACATGGAAGCCGTCCTCTCCCTCGCGACCAGCCAGTTCGCCGCGTTCGAGAAGTTCGCCAGCCTGAACGCGAATGCCGTCAAAGCCGCGTTCGAAGATTCGATGGCCAATGCCCGCGCGCTGGCCGGCGCCAAGGACGTGCAGGAACTGATGAACCTGCAGAGCACCTTCGCGCAGCCGACGATCGAGAAGGCCATCGCCTACTCGAAGAGCGTATACGAAGTGGCGACCTCGACCAACACCGAATTCACCAAGGCCTCCGAGGGCCGCGTCACCGAGTGGAACGAGAACTTCGTTTCGTTGCTGGACAAAGCCACCAAGAACGCCCCGGCCGGTTCCGATGTCGCCGTGAGCGCGGTCAAGCAGATGCTCGCCGCCGCCAACTCGGCCTATGACAACTTCAACAAGGTCACCAAACAGGCCACCGAGATGGCGGAAGCGAACGTTGCCGCCGCGACCGAGACCGTGAAAGGCCTCGCCAAAGCAAAAAAGGCCGCCTAAGCGCCAAGCGGGCCGGCAAGAAAAAGGCCCGAACTAGCGCTCCACGGCCGCAGCCACGCAGGAAGCTTGTAAAAAGAAAAACGGCTGCGAAGAGAAAGAAGTAAGGAAAAGCCCCGCCCCGTGCGGGGCTTTTTTTCGTCCAGTCATGCCGGTCGATACACGATCGCGCGGACGGGGGTCGGGTTGTAGTCGTTCACGGGATTGTTCATCTGCGGGCAGTTGGAGACCACGGCGACGACATCCATCTCGGCACGCAGGTCGACGAAGTCGCCAGGCCTGGAAATGCCCGGCCCCATGTCCATCGAGCCGTCGGCGGCAACCGGTACGTGCATGAAGAAATTGAGATTCGCGACCATGTCGCGCGGACCCATGCCGTAGCGCCGCAGCTGGTCGAGGAAATTCTGCCGGCAGCTGGGATCGTCGGGCTTGCTGTACCGCCGGCGGTTGAGGGCCGACGAGCAGCAGCCGCCGATGGTGTCGTGAAACCCGCAGGTGTCCTCCACCAAGGTGAACATCGGATTGCAATTCACCGAGTAAATCACCGTGCCCTTGCCGATGAAAATGTTGCCGTTGATCTTCATCGTGTCCGCGGCGGCATAGCGGTCCTCGTGGTCGTGCGCGTTGTAGCAGAGAAAATCGACCGCTTGCTTGCCCTCGAGGTCCACCAGGCGCAGTACCTCGCCGTGCTGCAGGCTGCGGCTCCACCCGGCGCGGGCGGCGATGAGCTCGTTCGCCACGACCGGCCCCGGCACCGATTCCCACCTGGCTGTCATGCCGCCCCGGGCACGCTGCCCCAGAGATCCACGATCAAACTGGCGCCCGGCACGAACAGGTCCTTGCCCACCTCGACCGCCGAGAAAGGCAGTCCGCCGTCCCCGACCGCGGATCGCCACTCGGTGTAGGTGTCGTAGAAATCGCCGAGGTCCGAATGGAATTGCAGGACACGGACCACGTTCTCCAGGTCGCTTCCCGCGGCGGCAAATATCTTTCGCGCCTTGCCGAGGATGTCGGCCGTCTGGGCCCGGGCCGTGGCTTGGTAGAACGGCAGGCAACGATCGACGCGCGCGTCCGGAACCAGCCCCGCGCTGTCGATTCCCATCAGACCAGCAACGAAAAGCAGACCGTCCAAACTTCTCGCGGGAATCATGCCGGGGGCGACGAGATCGATGCCGCACTCGATGTCCCTGATGCGCGAGCGCGCGTTTGCCGTCGCGGCAACGACATTGATTTCGACGGTGGCGTCTTCCGTACCGAACGCCGGATGGCGGACCGGAACAACCAGGGTCGGAGGCAACGTGCCGCCGCAACATGCGGACCAGACCTGCCAGAACGCTGGCAAATCCTCGGCGTGGCTGAGATAGACCTGCGCCTTGAGAACGAGATCGGGGTCGCTGCCGGCGGCCTGCAGCGCCGGCCGCAACCGCTTCTCGACGAGATACCTGGTTTCGAGCGCGATGCGCGTTCCCTTCCACAGTTGACCAGGCGGGACGCGCGCCTCGGGGGCGATGCCGCCCGTTTCATCCCGCGCCAGCTGGCCGGCGACGAATACCAGGTCGCCGACCCTGGTGCAGGGGCTGTATCCGGATTCCCTCGGCGCGGAGACACCGGCGACGTCGATCTGCTTCGGCGCGAGCGCGCTGTCCTGTGTGGTGGCAATGACCTGCACATCCATCTGCGCGCTCGGGCTGAGCAGGCCGCTGACGAGGACCGAGGCGCTGGGCGGCGCGACGCCGGCGGCGGCCAGTTCGCGACCCAGGCGGCGGAAGATGAATTCGGCCTCGCGCTGCGCCCGGGGAGGTGGATCGAGCGGCCGGTCGTCCCTGCTGACGCCCGGGTCGATGAGGCCAAGCGCGTTCGTCGCGCGCAAGCCGGTCCCGAAAATCCACTTGCCCGCCCTGACGATAGGCGCGTGCCTGACCTTGCCGGGGCCGTAGGAATTTACACCGTAGCGTTCTATCGCCATGATGTGAAGGGCGACCTGCCAAGGATTGGTCTATTCATGCCCGACAGTATCAACAAATCCGAAGGAAAAGTGCACTGGGCGCCCAAGGGCGACAAGCGCCTGTTCCTGTGGGAGAAGCCCTCGACGGCGCAGGGCACGGCGCGCGGCACGATTCTCTTCGTCCACGGCTCATCCGAAGCGTCGACTCCGGTTTTCGATCTGCAGGTGCCCGGCAGGGCCAACTCCTCGGCCATGGACTGGTTCGCGTCGCACGGATTCAACACCTGGTGCGTCGACATGGAAGGTTACGGCCGCTCCAGCAAGGATCGGACGCACAACAGCGACATCGCCACGGGGGCGGCGGACCTGGAAGCCGTCGCGCCCTACATCCGCGCCGTCAGGGGCGAGGCTGCCCTGCTCGTCTACGGCATCTCTTCCGGTGCGCTGCGCGCCGCGCTGTTCGCGCAGAACAGGCCCGAATTCGTGAAACGGCTGGCGCTGGACGCCTTCGTATACACCGGCGCCGGCAGCCCAACACTGGACGAGCGCAGAAAAAAACTCCCCCAGTTCCTCGCGAGCAACACGCGGGCGCTCGATAGCGACCTCCCGACCGGGACCTACGTGGACATGTGCTCGAAGCTGCCGGTGGTCGATCCGGAACGCGTGACCATGCCGACGATCATCATGCGCGGGCAGTTCGACGGCATCGCGGGCCTCGATGACCTCTACGAATTCTTCGCGAGGCTACCCAATCCCGAAAAGCAACTCGCAATCATGCCTGGGATCGCGCACTCCAGTTTCCAGGAAAAGAACTACATGCTCGCCTATGAGATCCTCCGCGGCTTCTTCTCCCGGCCTGCGTCAGCCTATGCCGGCGATTGATCAATCGACCTTCGCGCCGACTTCCTTGATGATCCTCGCCCAGAGCTCCTTGTCCTTGCGGAAGAAAGCGCCGAATTCTTCAGGCGTCGAACCGATGACTTCGATTGCGGCGGTGTTCATGAAGTTCTGCACTTCGGGCGCCCGCAGCGCGACCAGGAACTCGCGATGCAGCTTGTCAATCACCGGCGCTGGCGTGCCCTTCGGAGCCAGCATCCCCATCCAGACATAGGCCGCGTAGCCCGTCAGCCCCGCTTCAGCCAAGGTCGGCACCTCCGGCAATAGCGGCGAGCGGCTGCCGCCGCTGACCGCAAGCGCGCGCAGCTTGCCGCTCCTGATATGGGTCATCATCGCGGCAAGGCCGGGCATGGCAGCCGACACCTGGCCGCCGAGCAGGTCCATGGCGGCCTGGGCGCTGCCGTTGCCGGACGAACCGTAGTTGATCTTGCCCGGCCGCTCCTTCGCCAGGACGATCAGCTCCTGCACTGTCTTTGCCGGCACCGAAGGTTGGAGGCGAGCAGCAGCGTGTAGCCGTCCGCCGGCGCCTTCGCCGCCGCTTCGCTGCCGATCATGGCGCCCTGGCCCGGCCTGTTTTCCACGACCACCTGCTGGCCCAGGCGTTTGGACATTTCCTGCGCGATCACCCGCATCGGCCCGTCGGACGAGCCGCCGGCACCATAGGGGACGATGACGCGGATCGGTCGCGACGGATACTCCTGGGCCTGCAGGCCGGAGCACGCCAGGAAAACACTCAGCGCCAGGACGATTCGTGCGGCACGCATATTCGCATCCTTGTGAACACAGACTGTCACCATACCATTCAAGCAGCCGGCGAACGATCCTCGAAGCGTCCGCCCAAAGCCTGGATTCCCCGCCGGATGTCGGCGATTGCGGGTTCGACTTCCGCCGGCGCGCCACGCACACCGAGCTCGATGTGGCGGCGCGAGGTATCGGTGGCGTCCGCGCCCATGCTGGGGAGGCTGAAGGCTTTCAGGCCCTTGTATTTCGCGTTGATCTCCTCCATCAGCGGCGCGATGGTGGATTCGGGCAGATAGACGATCACCGAGGCCTCGGCCCAGCGGTCGCGGTCGAAGAGGTGCCGGTATTTCGTATCGAGCACCCATTCCAGCATCGGCCAGGCCATTTGCGGGAAGCCTGGCACGAACCAATGTTCCCGGACCACGAACCCCGGGATGCGGTTGAACGGGTTGGGAATGATTTCGGCGCCGAGGGGAAATTCGCCCATCTTCAGGCGCTGCGGCGTGGTCTCGCCCGCAAAGCGGCTGCGGATCTCGTGCTCGGCTTGCGAATGCAGCGCGAGACCGACGCCCAAAGCGGCAGCGGCACACTGGCGCGTATGGTCGTCCGGCGTCGCACCGATGCCGCCGAAGGAGAACACCACGTCGCCCGATGCGAAGCTGCGCTTGAGCGCCGCGGTCAGCCGCTCCGGGTCGTCGCCGTGGTACTCGCACCAGGCCAGGCGCAGGCCGCGCTGGGCGAGCGCCTGGATGATGAAGGAAAGATGCTTGTCCTGGCGCTTGCCGACCAGGATCTCGTCCCCGATGACCAGGGCGCCAAAGCTCATGCTCCCGCCTCCGCGCGGCGGCATGCTCGCCAGCGCCACACCAACAGGCAGGCCACGATCAGGGCCTGCGCGGCCGCCACCAGCGTGGCTTTGCCAGGCGAGGTGAAGATCGGCGGCAGGACGAGTTCGGCCAATCCCTTCAACTCCGCGGCGTGCAACAGGCCGGGAATAATTCCATACAGCAGGATCATGTAGAAGAGCGCCGCGGCTTCGACGCGCCGCGGCTGGCGCGCGAATGCGAACACCAGGAACATGCCCACGTCACGCGCCAGGAGGAAGAATGCCGGGATCGTGGCGAGCGACAGGCCGTGCAGAGCGTGTCCCTCTGCCAGGCGCGCATCGAACAGCAGCGCGATCAGCGCGCTCGCGATTGCCGCGAGCGCAAAACTCACCGGCCAGCACGGCGACTCCTCGATCGCGCGGCGCAGTTCGCCCCGGTCAAAGCGGACCTGGATGCGGCGCAACACGATGACCCCGGTGGGCTCCGAGAACAAATGCACGTAGGTCAGGCTCGCCGTGACGATCAGGCCACAGGCCAGCAGCGCGTTCAAGCCGCTCACCGATTCCGGCTCAGACGCCCGCCAGAAGCCGGCCAGATACACAGTGAGAAAAACATTGAAGGCGGCGTAGGCCCACGGCGTGGTCCTGACCTGCAGCTCGGTGCACATGGCGCGGTAATAGCCGAACACCGCCCACGCAGCGAAGCAGGCGGTGCTCGCGAGCGCGAAATTCACCGGATCGTAGGTGCCGCCCCACCAGAGCGCTCCCGCCTCTGCCGTGGAGACCATCCCCGCCGTCGGACCCGCCAGCACGACCAGCAGCACCAGAAACAAGAGACCAATACCGCCACTCGAATGGCCTTTGCGCGCAGCCGCCAGTCCAGCGAGCCCGGCAGCGGCCTGCACCAGGACCGACGCCGCGACGATCAATGCCGCACTCTTTGCGCCGGAATGCTTCCAGCTCCCGGGCGCCGCCGCGAGCAGCACGACGAGCGAAATCAGGCCGCCGTACCAGGCAAACGCGGCGCAGCCGGCCAGTTTTCCCCAGGTCATTTGCCACGCACCCAATGCCGACATGCGCTGCGCGTCCCAGGTCCGGGCACGCATTTCATCGCCCACGCTTCCGGCCGCTCTGCGCACTCCCCCTATGCCGAGGAAAGCGGCGGCGATCCATGCGGACGTCGCGGCCACGCTGTCCCAGGGGTCGTCGCTCATCGCGTGGACCAACGCCAGCACCAGGGCGAGCGCCACCGGCAAGGCCACCAGCCGGTGCGTCGAGAGTTCGAGCCACAGATTGCGACGAAATTCCGCGTTCATTGCCGCTCGCGCACCGTACGCAGGTAGGAGGCCTGAAGATCCTCGCGCAGCTCGCCGAAGGCGCTGAGCGGAAAGCCCGCCGCCACGAGACTGGAGAGCAGCCGGGCCTGCTCGACGGGACCGCCCGCGAGGTCGATCAGCGCGCCGCGCTCATCGGCCTCGATGATCGCGGCGCCATCGAACGACGCGAGCCGTGCGCGCAGGCCGGCGGCGGGCGCTGCGAGTTCGATCCGAATCCACCGCTGCGGCCGGTTGCTCTCGTGCAACGCCCGATTCTCGATGATCCGCCCGGCGCGCAGCACCAGCATGTGCGTCGAATACGCGTCCAGCTCGGCGAGGATGTGAGAGGAAACCAGGAGCGTGACGCCCTCCGACTGCAATCGCTTGAATAGCGCGGCTAGCGAAAGGCGCGCTTCCGGGTCGAGGCCGGCGGCGGGTTCGTCCAGAATCAGCACCTCGGGGCGATGGGCGAGGGCGAGGCCGATCGCGACCCGTTGGCGCTGGCCGCGCGACAACTCGCCGGCGCGCGCCTCCAGCTTGTCGCCAATCTCCAGGCGCGCAGCCGCGTCCGCCACCGTCGCCGCGAGCGCGCTCCCGGCGACACCGTTGGCAGCAGCCGCATGCGACAGACACTGCCGCACGGTCAGCGGATCGTAGAGGCCGAAGAAATCGGAGAGGAAACCGAGCTTGCGATGCGCGAGGCGCGGTTCGTCGAGGACATCCACGGCCGCGACCTGCACCGTGCCGAGCAGCGGCCGGTCGAGTCCTGCAAGGCAGCGCAACAGCGTCGTCTTGCCTGCGCCGTTCGGGCCGACCAGCGCCGTGACGCTGCCGCGCACCACCTCGAACGACACACCATCGAGCGCGCGGACGCCGGGGTACTCGAAACTGAGTCCTTCGACCGCAATCGCCGCGCGTGACATCGGCCCAGTTTACGGCTAGGCCGCCTTTCTCGCCCAATTCTCCAGTTCTTCCAAGCCACCAATGCGACTGCCGTTGACGAACACCTGCGGCACGGCGCCCTTGCCCGTGATTGCGCCGACCACGCAGCTGCGATTCGCGTTGTCGAGCGAAACTTCGGCGTAGTCGTAGCCCAGGTCCTTCAGAAATTTCTTCGCCCGGGTGCAGAAGCCGCAGCCCTCGCGCGTCAGGATCACCACCTGGTCGGGCTTTTTCGCCTTCGGCGCGATGTAGGTCAGCATGCTGTCGGCGTCCGAAACCTCGAACGAGTCGCCCGGCTTCCTCGGCTCGACGAACATTTTCTGCACCACGCCATCCTTTACCAGCATCGAGTAGCGCCAGGAGCGCTTGCCGAAGCCGAGATCAAACTTGTCCACCAGCATGCCCATGCCAGCGGTGAACTCGCCATTGCCATCGGGCAGCATGGTGACGTTGGCGCATTCCTGGCCGGCGGCCCACTCGTGCATGACGAAGGCGTCGTTCACGGAAATGCAGACGATGGCATCCACGCCGTTGGCGAAGAACGCGGGTGCGAGTTCGTTGTAGCGCGGCAGGTGGGTCGAAGAACAGGTCGGCGTGAACGCCCCGGGCAGCGAGAACACCGCCACCGTCCGGCCCTTGAATATTTCGTCGCTGGTCACATTCTTCCAGTCGTTGTTGGCGCGGGTGCGAAAGATGACCTGCGGGACCTGCTTGCCTTCGTGATTGCCGTTCATGGTGACCTTTGTATTGGTTAAAGCGATGTATTCATTCAATGTAGAGGCAATCTCCCGTCTATTTTAATACTTTGTCGGAATGTTTATAATAGCCATACCCTATGACACTCACCGAACTCAGGTACATTGTCGCGGTCGCCGAAGCGCGCCATTTCGGCCGCGCAGCGGAGCGCTGCTTCGTCAGCCAGCCCAGTCTTTCAGCTTCGGTGAAGAACCTGGAGGAAGAACTGGGCGTGACGCTGTTCGAGCGCGGCAAGCGCGGCGTGTTTCTCACCGAAGCGGGCGAACAGATCGTGGCGCAGGCGCGCCGCGCGCTGGAGGAGGCCGAACGCGTGAAGGCGGTGGCGCGCCAGGGGCGTGACCCGCTCAAGGGCGTGTTGCGCCTGGGCATCATCCACACCATCGCGCCCTATCTGCTGCCGGACCTGGTCGCAGCGTTGCGCCGCAGTGCGGCGGAAATGCCGCTGGATGTGGAAGAGAACACCACCGCGACGCTCGACCGGATGCTGAAGGCGGGCGAACTCGACGCCGTGATCCTCGCGCTGCCCTACGCTGGCCCGGGAATCGAGACCGTGCCGCTGTATGAGGAGATCTTCCGCGTGATTGCGCCGGCGAAGCATGCGCTCGCGCGCAAAAAGGCGATTGCGGTGGAGGCCCTTGACGCGGGCGAACTGCTGCTGCTGCCGATCGGCCATTGCTTCCGCGACCAGGTGTTGGATGCCTGCCACGAATTCTCCCGGCCGCCGGAGGCCGGGCGCCAGGGCAATTCGCTGGAGACCTTGCGCAGCATGGTGGCCTCCGGCTTAGGGATAAGCGTGCTGCCCGCGACCGCGCTCACGCCGCGCCATGCCAATGCCCTGGTGAAAACGATCAAATTTTCCAGTCCCTGCCCGGTGCGGCGCGTCGCGCTCGCCTCGCGCCGCGGCTTCCACCGCCCCGCGGCGCTGGAGAAGCTGGTGGCGGCGATCCGCGGGCTGAAGCTTCCGGTAAAGGCGTTGTAGGCCGGGCCTACAGCCGCACTGCCTCGCCCTCGATCGGCGCTTGCCTGCGGGCGTCGAGATCGGCGAGCAGGAAGTGGATGAAGGCAAGGCCGAAGAGCACCGGGGCGAAGAACCCGATCAACGGCACGTAGGCGACCAGGGCGAGCACGAAGCCGAGCAGGTAGAGCAAGCCGCGATTCGAGGCGAAGATCGCGCGCATTTCATCCGCGGTGGCGTGCTCCGCGAGCGCGTCGTAGCGCAGCACCTTCTGGTTGACCCAGCCGAGGATCGCAACGGGGATCACCGGCCAGAGCGGCGGCACGACCCACAGGGGCAGGCTCACGAGTCCGAGCACCACCATGCCCGCGAGCGCGGCCACGCTGTTCCAGATGCTGCCCGAAAAGCTGCCGCCTTGCCGCCGCGCAAGTTGCACAAAGCGGCGAGAGGCCACGTGCTCGACCATCGCCGGCAGGCCGAAGACGCCAAGGATCAGCAGCGCGGTCAACTGCACCAGCGGTACCAGCAGCAGCACGATGATCACCTTGGCGCCGATCAGCGCCGCCGCGCTTGCGTCCCAGGTAACGAACACGGTCGCGGTCTCGATCCACTGGCGCAACAGCCCGGCGAACCACAGCGCGGCCTGCGTCCAGAAGACGAATACCAGCGTGCCCCAGATTGCGAGCGCCACCAGCACCGGCCACAACATCAGCCAGAGCATGCGCGGATGCAGCAGGCTGAAGAACGCGAAGGCGATCGAGGCGAGGATGCGGTTCATGGATGAGGTCTCATGCGCGGATACTGTGCCACAGCTTTGCCAGGCGCTTGGATGAGACCGGCACCGGCGTTTTCAGTTCCTGGGCGAAAAGCGAAACCCGCAGCTCTTCCAGCAGCCAGCCGAACTGCTCCAGCTCGGCGGCCGTGCTGCTCGCGCCACCGAGCCGCGCACGGGCGACGAGCTCGCGGCGCCAGGCCTGCTCCAGCGGCGTGATTTCGGCGGCGCGCTGCGCGTCGCGCTGCGGATCCGCGCGCAGCTTGTCCAGCCTGAGCGCCGCGGCTTTCAGGTAGCGGGGGAAATGCTGCAGGCGCTGCCACGGAATGCGCGCGAGGAATCCGGCCTGCAGCAGGCGCTCGTTGTGCTGCTTCACGTCCTCGGCCGCCTGCGGATAGGCCTTTTGCATTGCAACCACGCGCTTCTGCACCTGGGCGCGCTCGGCAAGGATCGTCGCGGCGAGGCGTTGCATTTCCTGCGCGATGAGATTCAGCCGGCTGCGGCCTTCCTGCACGCGCTGCGCGAATTCGGCTTGCCGCATCGGCAGCGAGTCGGCGAGGAAGGTGCGCTCGAGCGCCGCCGACAGGATGTCGTCCTTCAGGGCCGCCAGCGTCATGTCCTTCGCAAGGCCCTTCTCGATGTCGCGCAGACGCTCGCGAAACGCGATCACGAGCAGGCGCAGCACGCCGGCGCGATGGACCTCCCGCGCGCGCTCCGGCGAATCGAATACCTGCAGCGTGACACTATCCCCGGCATCCAGGAGCGCCGGATAGCCAACCAGTGTTTGCCCGCCACGCCGCATCTCCATCACGTCCTCCAGATCGCCGAAGTTCCACGCGATGAACTTTTCGCCTCTGCTTTCGGATTTTTCCCCTGCAAGGCTTTCCTGAATGCGCGAACCGAATTCTTCCTTCAATTCCGTGACGTTCCTGCTCATCGCCAGCTGCCGGCCGTGCTCGTCCAGCACCCGGAAGTTCATCTGCAGGTGCGGCGGCGCCGAATCCGGCCGGAACGCATCGGTGGGCACGTCAAGCCCCAGCTCCGCGCGGATGTAGCGTGCGAGCGCGGACGCGAGCGGCGCGTTGGAGGGCGGCACGGACGCGCTGAACTGTTGCGCGAATTCCGCCAGCGGGCCGAGCTTGTGGCGCAGGCGCTGCGGCATGCCCTTCGCGTATCCCTGGACCTTCTCCTTCAGCAGGCCCGGCACCAGCCACTCGCAGCGCGCCGCCGGCACCTGGTTGAGCAGCGCGACTGGCACCGTCAGCGTCACGCCGTCCTTCGGCGAGCGCGGCTCGAAGTGATAGTCGAGCGTGAAGCGGTTCGGGCCGACCTGTAATTCGTGGGGGAAATTCTCCGTGGTAATGCCCGCAGCCTCGTGGCGCATCAGGTCCTCGCGCCGCAGTTGCAGCAGCCCGGGCTGGGCGCGCTCGGCCTCCTTGCGCCATTTCTCGAAGTCGGCGCCGTTGCTGATGCCCTCGGGCACCCGCGCGTCGTAGAAGGCAAGGATCAGTTCGTCGTCCACCAGGATGTCCGGGCGGCGCGACTTGTGCTCGAGGCGCTCGATTTCCTTCAGCAGGCGCTGGTTGTGGGCGAAGAATGGCGCGTGCGTTTCGAGTTCGCCCTCGACCAGCGCCGAGCGCAGGAAGATGTCGCGCGACAACTTCGGATCGATCGGCCCGTAGTGCACGCGCCTGTCGGCGTAAACCGGCAGGCCGTAGAGCGTGCCGCGCTCGACCGCGACCACCTGGGCGCGGGTCTTCTCCCAGTGCGGCCGCTCCCGGTGGCGCTTGAGCAGGTGGGCGCCCAGCTCCTCCATCCATCGCGGATCCACGCCCGCCACGTTGCGCGCGAAGAGACGGGTAGTCTCCACCAACTCCGCCGCCATGACCCACTTGCCGGGCTTGCGCGCGCCCGAACCGGGATGCAACCAGAACTTGATGCCGCGCGCGCCCGTGTAGTTATTGTCCTGCTCGTCCTTCATGCCGATGTTGCCGAGCAAGCCGCACAGCAATGCCCGATGGATTGCCCGTACCCCTTCGGACTTTTCAACGTTTGTGCTCGACAGCTTCCAATCGAGTTCTTCCACCGACTGCCGCAGCTGCGAATGAATGTCGCGCCACTCGCGCATCCGCACGTAGGAGACGAAATTCTCCCTGCATTGCTTGCGCGAGGGGGCAGCGCCCTGCCCGAAGGCCTTCCAGAGTTTCAGGTAACCGAGAAAATCCGAACGCTCGTCGGCGAACTTCGCATGGCGCTCATCGGCGGCGGCAGCCTTGTCGAGCGGCCGGTCGCGCGGATCCCGCACCGACAGCGCGGCGGCGATCACCAGCACCTGCTCCAGGCAGCCTTCCGCGCGCGCCGCGACCAGCATGCGTCCGACGCGCGGATCCAGCGGCAGGCGCGCGAGTTCGCGTCCAGTGTCGGTGAGCGCATTCACCTCATCCACCGCACCCAGTTCATGCAGCAGGGCGTAGCCATCCGTGATCGCGCGCGGACTGGGTGGGTCAAGGAACGGAAAATCCTCGACCTTGCCCAGGTTCAGGCTGAGCGCTCGCAGGATCACCGCCGCGAGCGAGGAGCGCAGCACCTCGGGATCGGTGAACGGCGGCCGCGCATTGAAGTCCTCCTCGGAATAGAGCCGGACGGAAATGCCGTCCGCGACCCGCCCGCAGCGACCGGAGCGCTGCTTGGCCGCCGCTTGCGAGATGTTCTCGACCTGCAGCATCTCGACCTTGTTGCGGTAGCTGTAGCGCTTGACGCGCGCGAGACCCGTATCCACCACGTAGCGGATGCGCGGCACGGTAAGCGAGGTTTCGGCGACGTTGGTCGCGAGCACCACGCGCTGCGCGCCGCCCGGATGAAACACGCGGTCCTGCTCGGCATTCGACAGGCGCGAATACAGCGGAAGAATTTCCACGCCGCGCAGATCCTTCGCCAGCGCCTTGCCCAGCACCTCCGCCGCCTTGCGGATCTCGCGCTCGCCCGGCAGGAACACCAGCACGTCGCCCTGCCCGCCGCGGCACAACTCGACCACCGCGTCGGCAAGCGCCTGTTCCTCCTCGTCGCGCGTGGTGTCTTCCTTGTCGCCCTCGACGGGGCGGTAGCGCACCTCCACCGGGTAGAGGCGGCCGGACACCTCGATCACCGGCGCCGCATTTCCCCTTACCGTGAAGTGCTTCGAGAACCTTTCCGCGTCGATGGTGGCGGAAGTAACGACCAGCTTGAGATCCTTCCTGCTTTCCAGGACCTTCCTCAAATACCCCAGAAGAAAGTCGATGTTCAGGCTTCTCTCATGCGCCTCGTCGAGGATGATCGTGTCGTAGGCGCGCAGCTGCGGATCGCCCTGCGTCTCGGCGAGCAGGATGCCGTCCGTCATGAGCTTGATCACCGTGGCGGTGCCGGCCCGGTCATGGAAGCGCACCTTGTAGCCGACCAGGCCGCCGAGCTCGACGTTGAGTTCCTCGGCGATGCGCGCCGCCACCGTGCGCGCGGCGATGCGCCGCGGCTGGGTATGGCCGATCATGCCCGCGCTGCCGCGGCCCATTTCCAGCAGGATTTTGGGAATCTGCGTGGTCTTGCCCGAGCCGGTCTCGCCGCAGACGATCACCACCGGGTGCGCGGCGATCGCGCGCGCGATCTCTTCGCGCTTCTGGTTGACGGGCAGCGCGGGATCGAAAGTTATCTGCGCCATGGGCCGACGAGGATATAAGATTTCAGCACCATCATGGCCGGACCGACACGCAATTTCTGGGACCAGCGCTTTGCCGAGGGTGACACGCCCTGGGATCGCGGTGCCGCCAATCCGCAGCTCGGCATCTGGCTCGTCACGGACGCGCTCAAGCCCTGCCGCATCCTGGTGCCCGGCTGCGGCTCGGGCTACGAAGTCTCCATGCTGGCGCAGGCCGGATTCGACGTGACGGCGCTCGACTATGCAGCCGAAGCCATCGCCCGCACGCGCGGCAAGCTCGGGGCCGAAGGCCTCAAGGCAACGCTGGTCGAAGCAGACGCGCTCGCCTGGCAGCCGGACCGCCCGTTCGACGCCATCTACGTATGAACGGGATAGCTTCCCGTTTTTTATTCCTGCCTATCCGCTCATCGGCACTGTCGTCGCTTCATGCCCGACCAAGAGTGTGCCGAGTCGGCGAGGGACAGGTTCATCAAGCAGGATGCGCATCAGGCAGCAGCGCAGCTTGCGCTTCTTCGAGTACCGCTACTGCCAAGTCGCGACTGACCGACGGAAAGTCATCATCAGCAAGTTGCCTGATGGGGTCAAGCGTCAGGCTCCAGATTCGAAACCCCGGCGCCGAGGAATTCCCTAACCGCGCTCCAATTGCTTGTTTCTGGCGGCGTCGCTCCGGTATCGCCTTCTTGCGGCCTCTTTCTCCAAGCCCCGGTCCCTGGCCAGGTCGGTGACCCTTTTCAGCTCGACCTCCCTGGCTTCCTTGCGCGCTTTCACCTGCAACGCCTTTTCTTCCTCCGTCGGGGGCTCCCAATCGAGAAATTTCGGTCTCAGATTTTGAAAGAAAGCGCTGGAGGATTCCTTCTGCCTCTTTGTTCCCACCTTTTTTGTCTTCACTTCGGCTCCTAGCCTGGCCCACTCCTGATCAACGATCAGTCTACGCCCCCAATGGCCGCTTTGACCGTCGAAAGCGATTATTCGCAGCGCAACGGACTCGAAACCGCCGCTCGTTTCACATCCGGCATGTTTCGCACCCGGCATATTCACTCGATACTGCCGGGATGTCTTCCCAGCCATGGTCATTGCAAGTCGAAGCGGCGCCCGTGCAGGAAATCGCTTAGCCAGGTTTTCTGTACCCAGTAATGGAAACTCAAGAGCGCCACCAATGCTATGAATCCACATACCAGCAGGAATTTGAAAATAGCGGGAAAGTCGAACTGCACCAGCCACCAGCCGGCGAGAAAAACCAGCGGCAAGTGCGCGAGGTACACCCAGTACGAGGACTGCGATACGTACTAAATCCAGGGCGATTCGCGGTCGAAGAATCGCAGCGCACCGCCGATGAACAGGCAGATGAGCGCCCAGGTGCACAGTCCGTTGGCGAGCACCGCGCCGAGATGGAGGGTGGCGTTCGTCCCGCCAGCGCTGTTATCGAGGTGGCTTGCGTACACTGCCAGTGGAAACAGGACGGTCCCGAGCGCCGCCCATGCGCAAACGCCGCGCGCCAGAATCGGCAGCAGATACCGGTGGTGGTGAAGAAGGTGGCCGGCGACGAAGAAGGAGCCGTAGTAGACGAGCGAGGGAAGGTGCGGCTTGAAGTAGATGAATCCTTCGTGCACCTGGCCGCCGTGGTACGGCCACAACGTGACTGCCGTGAAGAGCGCGAGCAGCACAAGGCACGCGGGCGAAGCGAGCAGGCGCCGCAGCCCCCGTTCGTGCCGTCGGCAACCGTCCGCCAGCACGCGGCACACGGGTATCAGCAGATAGAAAAAGCAGAGGTAGTACAGGAACCACAGGTGCCCGAGCGCCGGCTGACCGACGGGCAGGCCCTTCGCTGCGATTTCGTCACGCAGCACACCCAGGGCCACGCGATCTGGCATGAAATCGTGCGTGCCGAATCGCGCCGCAAGATAAAAGTCGAGCATCACCAGGACCGTGAGCGGCAGGATGGTGAAGATTGACGCGACTAGCGGCGCCAGGACCCGGCGCGCGCGGTCCTTGTAGGCGCCCTTGACACCGCGCTTCTCGACCAAAAGCGAAGTGAAGAAACCCGCCACGACGAAGAACGTCGGCATGCGAAAGCTGTGGATGAAGGCGAAAACAAGATCGAAGACGAACGCGTTGTTCCGGTCGGAGGGCATGGGCATCGTCGGCGGCGGCGCAGCCAGGTACAGCCAGGCGGCATGCAGCACGATACCCAGCATCATCATGCCGCCGCGCAGCGCGTCCAGGCCGTAGTATCTTCGGTCGTCCAACGCGGTTGCCCTAGCGGGCCATCAGGCGTTCGAGATAGCGCGCCAGCAGGTCGATCTCGAGATTCACTTTGGCGCCGCGTTCGAGCCGCTTCAGGGTCGTGACCTTGAGCGTGTGCGGGATCAAGTTCACCTCGAACACGCTTCCCGCCACGCGGTTCACGGTGAGGCTTACGCCATCGATGCAGATGGAACCCTTGCGCGCGATGTAGCGGGACAGGGCCTTGGGGACTTTGAATGTGTATTCGCTGCCCTTCCTGCCCGCGAGCCGGCCGACGCCATCCACATGTCCGGTGACCAGATGCCCGCCGAGTTTGTCGCCCAGGCCGAGCGCTTTTTCCAGGTTAACCTCGCCCGGCCGGTCGAGGCCGGCGGTGACGCGCAGCGTTTCCTTCGAGACGTCGAAGCAGAGCATGCCCTTCGCCTTCTTCACCACGGTCAGGCAGCAGCCCTGGACGCTGATCGAATCGCCGATGCGCACGTCCGAGAGCGGCAGGCGGCCGGTGGCGACCTGGAGCGGGTTGAGTTTTTCGATGCGGCCGACGGCCTGGACGATGCCGGTGAACATCAGAGCCTCGCGAGGACGCGGATGTCGTCGCCGATGCGATCGAGGGACGCGATCTTCAATTTTATCTTCTGATCCAGGGAAGAAATTCCGCACAGCGCAAGCATGCCCTCGGCCTCGTCGCCGAGGAAGCTGGGATTCAGGTAGATCAGGAATTCGTCGACGCAGCCCTCGCGCACGAGTGAACCGTTCAAGCGGAACCCGGCTTCGACGTGCAGCTCGTTGATCCCGCGGCGCGCGAGTTCTTCCAGCATCCGGGGAAGTTCGACTTTCCCATGAGGATTGGAAAGCTTTTGAATTTCCGCACCGAGTTTTTTCCCTGGATCAACCGCACAAAAAATCAAGGCGCCCCCTCCGTCCAGAACTTTTGCCTTCTCAGAAATCTCCAGCCGGCTGTCGACGATCACGCGCAGCGGCTGGCGCGGCGTTGCCACATCGCGCACCGTGAGCCGCGGATCGTCGGCCTTCACCGTGCCGATGCCGGTGAGGATGGCGCAGGCGCGGGCGCGCCAGCGGTGGCCGTCCTGGCGCGCTTCCGGGCCGGTGATCCATTGCGACTTGCCCGCATTTGGACCGCCGGCCAGCGCGGTGCGGCCGTCCAGGGTCGCGGCGATCTTGATGCGCACCCAGGGGCGGCCGCGGGTCATGCGCGAGACGAAGCCGATGTTGAGTTCCCTTGCTTCGGCTTGCATCAGCCCGTGCTCGAAGCCAATGCGGGCCGCGGCGAGCGCCTCGCCGCCGTGCGCGGCTTTCGGGTTCGGGTCGAGCATCGCTGCGATCACCCGGTTGATTTTATTTTTTTGAATTAAATCAATACAAGGAGGCGTGCGGCCGTGGTGGCTGCAAGGTTCGAGGTTGACGTAGAGTGTCGCCCCCGCCGCACGCTCGCCAGCCTGCCTGATCGCAACCGCTTCGGCGTGCGGAGCGCCGGCTTTTTCGTGCCAGCCTTCACCGACCACGGATTCACCCTGCGTGAGCACGCAGCCGACGCGCGGGTTGGGCGTGGTGGTGTACAGGCCCTTTTCGGCAAGCGCGAGCGCCCGCGCCATCATGGCGTGGTCGAAGGTGCTGAAGGAACTCACTTTTTGCCGCGACGCCGCGGCGACTTCACTTCCTGCGCCGCTTCGCGGAATTCGTCCGGCGACTCGAAGCTGCGGTACACCGAGGCGAAGCGGATGTAGCCGATCTTGTCGAGCTTGGCGAGCTCGCGCATCACCAGGTCACCGATGCGACTGGTGGGGATTTCACGCTCGCCCAACGCACGCAACTTTTCCTCGATGCGGTCGACTGCGGCGTCGACCGCTTCGGTCGCCACCGGGCGCTTGCGCAGCGCCAACGTCATGCTGCCCACCAGCTTGTTGCGGTCGAAATCGGTGCGGCTGCCGCCCTTCTTCACCAGCCGCGGCATGCGCAGCTCGACCCGTTCGTAGGTGGTGAAGCGCTTGTCGCACTTGGGGCACTTGCGCCGCCGCCGGATGACGTTGGTGCCCTCGTTGGAGCGCGTGTCCACCACCTGGGTGTCGTCACCGGAACAGAAAGGGCAGCGCATGGGCTAGCTATAGACCGGGAACTTCGCGCACATCGCCTTGATCTCCCGCGTCACGCGCTGCCGCGTCAGGTCGCCGTTCGGATCTTCAAGCACGTCGGCGATCAACTGCGAAAGCTTTTCCGCCTCGGCCTGGCCGAAGCCGCGCGTGGTCAGCGCCGGCGAGCCGATGCGGATGCCCGAAGTGACCATCGGCTTCTGCGGATCGTTCGGAATGGCGTTCTTGTTCACCGTCATGTGCGCCCGGCCGAGCGCGTCTTCCGCCTCCTTGCCGGTGATGTTCCTGGCCCGCAGGTCGAGGAGGAACATGTGGCTGTCGGTGCCGCCGGAGACGATGCGCAGGCCACGCCTGGTCAGCGCCGCCGCCATGATGCGCGCGTTTTCCAGCACCTTGGTCTGGTACTGCTTGAACTCGGGCTTGAGCGCCTCGCCCAGCGCCACCGCCTTGGCGGCGATCACGTGCATCAGCGGGCCGCCCTGCAGCCCGGGGAAAATCGCCGAGTTGACGGCCTTTTCCTGTTCCGCTTTGCCGACGATCAACCCGCCGCGCGGGCCGCGCAACGTCTTGTGGGTGGTGGTGGTGACGAAATCGGCGATCCCCACCGGCGACGGATAGAGGCCGGTCGCGACCAAGCCGGCGTAGTGGGCCATGTCGGACATCAGCAGGGCGCCGCACTGGTCGGCGATGGCGCGAAATCGCTGCCAGTCGATGACGCGAGAATAGGCAGAGGCGCCGGTGACAATTAATTTTGGTTTTTCCCTAAGCGCAGTTTTTTCCGCAGCCTCGTAGTCGATTTCCTCATTTTCGTCCAACCCATATGAAACGGCACGATAAAGCTTGCCCGACAGGTTCACCGGCGAGCCGTGCGTCAAGTGCCCGCCGTGCGCGAGCGACATGCCGAGGATCGTGTCGCCGGGCTTGAGCACCGAGGTGTACACGGCCTGGTTGGCCTGCGAGCCCGAGTGCGGCTGGACATTCGCCCACGGCGCGCCGAACAGCTTTTTCGCGCGCTCGATCGCGATGCTCTCGGCCCTGTCGACGAATTCACAGCCGCCGTAGTAGCGCTTGCCGGGATAGCCCTCGGCGTATTTGTTGGTGAGCAGCGAGCCCTGCGCCGCCATCACCGCGGCACTGGCGTAATTCTCCGAGGCGATCAGCTCGACGTGGTCTTCCTGGCGCCGCGCTTCCTGGCGGATGACGCTGCAGATTTCGGGGTCGGCTTGTTCCAGGGACTGCGCTAGAGACTGGGTGGCGAACATGGGCCGATTTTACCAGTCAGGCCATTTCCGCCTGCACGGTGTCCGCCTGCACGGTGTCCGCCTGCACGGTGAAGCGCGCCGAGTGGGTGCCGTGCGTGGCGGCGCTCCTGCCCAGCCCGAGCCAGCCCCGGCCGCTCAGGACCGCTTCCTCCTGACGCAGACGACGCTCGGTGGACTGCGCCGCGGACTGCGCGCCAGACGCCTCGCCGATCTGCTCGTCCATCAGCACGAAGGTGCCGTTGCTCGACAGGTCGGTGAGCACAAAGTGCCCATCGCGCGCCTCCACGCGGGCGTGAAGCCTGGAGGCAAACAGGCTCACCACCACGATCTCGTTGCTGTCGTCGCGCCCCATCTGCAACGTCGGATGGGTGCTATTGACCATGAAAATGTGGGCCCGGTAAATCAGCCTCAACGCCATCTGCGTGTCCGGCATGAGCGGGGCTTCGCCGTCTGGCTAGACGACGGCCGGCGGCACGAGGTCCAGCGGCGTATCGATGTCCCGCAGCACGCCCGGATCGCCGACGGGAATCTTCAGCAGGCTCGTCTGGTTCGCGGCAATGATCCGTTTCGCGCCCTCATCCCCCCGCAGCGCTTCGAGTTCGGTCCTGAACTTCGCGCCGATGCCTAGGGGATGGCCGCGGCGGGCGCGGAAGTATGGCGCCACCAGCGGCGCGCCCGCGGCAAGCGCGTCGCGCACCGCGGCGATGGTGCTGGAACGGATGAACGGCATGTCGGCCAGCGCGATGACGAATCCCTCGGCATCCGCGGCAGCGCGCACCGCGCAGGCAAGGCTCGCGCCCATGCCCTCGGCGGCGTTTTCGCACACCGCCACCTGGCAACCTTCCCTGCGGAGGAGATCTGAAAGCTCCTTCGCTTCCGGGCGGACTACGGCAAGGACATTTTCTTCGAATACGATTCTCAAATGGCGCGCCGCCTGGATGGCGATCGGCACCCCGTGGGGCAAGGGGTAGAGCAGTTTGTCGGAACCGAAACGGGTCGCTGAACCCGCGGCAAGAAGAATCGCGGCGACGTTCAAGTTTTTCCGGAAGCAGCGGGCGTCACTTCGCAGGCCGACGGATCGAAGCGCGCCGCCGGCTTCGCCGCCCAGCTCGGCTCGGCTACGCCATGGCGCACCGCAGTCATCTCCGCGAGGATCGCCACCGCGATTTCGGGCGGCGTCTTGGAGCCGATGTACAGGCCTACCGGGCCGCGCAGGCGCGCGATCTCGCCCTCCGAGAGCTCGAATTCCTTGAGGCGCACGCGGCGCGCGTCGTTGTTCTTCTTCGAGCCGATGGCGCCGACGTAGAACGCGGGCGACTTGAGCGCTTCCATCAGCGCGAGGTCGTCAATCTTCGGATCGTGCGTCAGCGCCACCACCGCGCTGTGCCCGTCGAGGTTCGCCGCCCCGATCACGTCATCGGGCATGCCGCGGTCCAGCGGCACGCTCTTCAGGTCCCAGCCGGCGGAGTATTCCTCGCGCGGGTCAATCACCATCACGTGATAGTCGAGCATGCGCGCCATTTCGGCGAGGTAGTGCGTCAGCTGCCCGGCGCCGATCAGCACCAGACGCCAGCGCGGCCCGTGCACCGTCGTGAGCACCTTGCCGTCGAACGTCAGCACGTCCTGCCAGGTACCAAGGGTCATCGAGACCCGGCCGCTGTCCATGTCGAGGCGCCGGCTGACCAGTTGCTGCTTTGAAATCGTCTCGAGCAACTCGCCGAATGCGCTTTTCTCGGTCACCGGCTCCATCACCAGTTCGAGCGTGCCGCCGCAGGGCAGGCCCCAGCGCGTCGCTTCCTCGTTGGTGACGCCGTAGGTGATCAGTTGCGGCTTGTCCTTCGCCACGCCGCCCGCGCGCACCTTGTCGATCAGGTCATCCTCGACGCAGCCGCCCGACACCGAGCCCACCACCTGGCCGTCATCGCGAATCACCACCAGCGCGCCCACCGGGCGCGGCGCCGAACCCCAGGTCCGCACGATGGTGCCGAAGGTGACGCGATGACCCGCCTTGCGCCAGGCCTCGGCGCTGCGCAGCACTTCGATATCGACGCTATCCATGTGGAAATGTTAACCCAACTTTGCAGCCTGAAGTTGTCCCGCCCGCGTCCTCCCCTGCACCGATGCGGAATTCCGCGCCATGCGCGGCCGCGATCTCGCGCACGATGGATAGCCCGAGGCCGCTGCCGGTGCCCACGGTGCCCGGTACGCGGTAGAAACGCTCCAGCACCTTCTCGCGTTCGGCGGGCGGAATGCCCGGCCCATCGTCCTCGACTTCGAGGAACGCTCGCTGGTCCCGCATTCCGGTTCTCACGGTGACGCGCCCGCCCGAGGGCGAGTATTCGAGCGCGTTATGAATCAGGTTGGCGAGCGCCTCGCGCAGCAGCAGCGCGTCCCCCGATACCTGCGCGTCGGCCAGGTCGAAGCCGAGGTCGATCTCCTTCACCATTGCGCGGTGCACCCATTCGTCGGCCGCCTCTTCGACCACCGTGCGCAGGTTTACGGGATTTGTATCCACGCGGGTGCCGCCGGGTTCGGCGCGTGCCAGCGCAAGTAGCTGGTTGGCAAGGCGCGCGGTGCGGATCGTGGCGCGGTGCACCTGCTCCAGCTGCGTGCGATGTTCCTCCGGCATGCCCTGCGCCACCGCGATCTCGCTTTGCGCCAAAGCAATCTCGATGTGCGCCTGCAGGCCGGCGAGCGGCGTGCGCAGCTGGTGCGCCGCGTTGGCCAGGAAACGTTGCTGGTTGCCGCTGGACTCCGCCACCTGCCCGAACAGCTGGTTCAAGGCGCCCACCAGCGGACGTGCTTCCTCCGGCGCATGCCCCGGATCGATCGGCCGCAGGTCGCGGGCCGATCGCGTGCGAATCTCGGTGGACAAATCCTCCAGCGGCGCGAGGCCCCGCTTGACGCCGAACCAGACAATCGCAAGCGTTGCCAGCGTAATCAGCAGTTCGGGCACCAGGCTCGAGAGCACGATGTTACGCGTCAGATTTCGGCGCTTGACGGTCGTCTCCGCGACCTGCACCGTGCAGATCCGTCCGCCGCAGGGAACCAGCAGCGCGAGAATGCGGATCGGCTTGCCGCGGTAGACACCGTCGTAGGCGATCACGCCGTCTTCGGGTTCCCGCGATGCTGGAATCGGCGGCAGGCCTTCGTCGCCAGCCAGCACCGAGCCGTCGGGCCGGAGAACCTGGTAGTAGATCGTGTCGTACTTGTCGGTGCGCAGCACCTGTTCGGCGGCGCCGGGTAGGTCGAAAACGATGCTGCCTTCCACCACCTTGATGCGCTCCCCGAGGTCGATGCCGGCGTCCACCAGCGCGTGGTCGTAAGCATCGCTCGCGGCCTCGAAGGAAAGGAGGTAGGTGCCGACCGCGCCGGCGACCAGCAGCACCGCGACCGGCGGCAGGAGAGCCTTGAGCAGCCTGACGCGCAGGCTACTGGCCAGCTTTTTTCTCCTTGAATTCTTCCAGCATGTAGCCGAAGCCGCGCACCGTGCGGATCTTCACGCCGGCCGGGTCGAGCTTCGCGCGCAGCCGCGAGACGTAGACCTCGATCGCGTTGGGCGTCAGTTCCTCGCCCCAGCTCGCCACCGCCTGGATGATGGCCTCCTTGGAGACGATCTTCTCGACCCGCGCGAGCAGCACTTCGAGCACCGCCCATTCGCGCGCCGCGAGGTCGAGCGGCGCGCCGCTTAGCTGGACGCGGCGCGCCAGCGTGTCCAGCACCAGCGGGCCGTGCACGATCTTCGGCCCGGTCTGCGCCTGCGAGCGGCGTACCAGCGCCCGCACCCGCGCGGCAAGCTCGGGCATGGCGAAGGGTTTCGCCATGTAGTCGTCGGCGCCCAGGTCCAAGCCGCGCACCCGGTCATCGAGCGCATCGCGCGCCGTCAGCACCAGAACCGGAGCGCTCTCCCCGTCGGCACGCAGCCGCCGCAGCACCTCGAAGCCGTCGATGCCGGGCAGGCCGACGTCCAGGATCACCAGTCCGAAGCTCTCCTGCCGGGCGCCGAGCACCGCGTGCTCACCCGTGGCCATCACGTCCACCGCGTGGCCTTCGCCATCGAGAATGCGCGCGATCCCGCTCGCCAGCGCCGCGTCGTCCTCGACGATCAGTATTCTCACTCGGTCAATGATACCGCTCCCCAAAAAAGGGCCCGCGCGAGGCGGGCCAAAAGACCTTGCGGCACGGAGGGAGGAGGAAATTCCCCGGCCGCAGCGCTGCAAAACCGGTCAGGTCACCAGAGCCAGGATCTCCGCTCCAATGAACAGCAAAGTGAAGGCGGCGACGGCGATCTTTCCGACCCGTAGCACGCTGGGAGTGGTGTCGTAGACGAATATCAGCGAGCAGATCGCGCATCCCGCGAACGTAATGGCGTAGCCTTGCATGCGATTCTCCGTGACGCCCCCGGTTGTCGAGGACGGTGGCAGAAGTGTGCGCGACCAAGCTTGCAGGTATCTGTACGAGGGCTTGCGGCCGCCTTGCACGGACCCCGGAAGGCGCCCCAAAGGCCATGCGGCAGCGCAACATTGCCTCTCAGGGCTCGCTTCGCTAGGATGCATGTCCCCCGAAATAAACTTTCGACGAATAATCAGGAGGCAGCATGGCGGTCAAGGTTTCCCTCAAGGTCAACGGCAAATCGGTTTCGGCGGAAGTGGAGGAGCGCACGCTGCTCGTTACGGTGATCCGCGAAAACCTGCGGCTCACCGGCACCCACGTCGGTTGCGACACCGCGCAATGCGGCGCGTGCACCGTGAGCATGAATGGCAAGGCGGTCAAATCCTGCTCCATGCTGGCGATGCAGGCCGAGGGCGCGGACGTGATGACCATCGAGGGCGTGGCCAAGCCCGACGGCACGCTGCACCCGATGCAGGCGGCGTTCAAGGAGCACCATGGCCTGCAGTGCGGCTTCTGCACCCCGGGCATGGTGATGAACGCGATCGACTACGCCAAGCACCATCCCGATCCCACCGAGGAGCAGATCCGCGAGGCGCTCGAAGGCAACCTGTGCCGCTGCACCGGTTATCACAATATCGTCAAGGCCATCGGCGCCGGCGCAAGAGCCATGGCCGCTGGAAAATAGGAGTAGACGAACATGGGTGCACCGCTGATCGGCGCTCGGGTCGAGCGCAAAGAGGACTACCGCTTTCTTACCGGCGCGGGCCAGTACACCGACGACGTCGAACTGCCGCGCCAGAGCTATGCCGCGTTTGTCCGTTCCCCGCATGCGCATGCCGTTATTAAAAAAATATCTATGGTAAAAGCAAAAGCGTCTGCAGGCGTCCTCGCGATCTACACCGGAGAGGACTTCGCCGCGGCCAAACTCGGCGGCCTGCCCTGCGGCTGGCTGATTACCGACGTCAACGGCCAACCGATGAAAGAGCCGCCGCATCCCTGCCTCGCGCAAGGCAAGGTGCGCTATGTCGGCGACCAGGTCGCCATCGTCGTTGCCGAGACCCAGGCGCAGGCACGCGATGCCGCCGAACTCGTGGAAGTGGACTACGAGGTGCTGCCTGCGGTTGTAGACGGGTCCAAGGCGACCGCCAAGGACGCCCCGCAACTGCACGAAGGCGCACCCGACAATACCTGTTACGTCTGGGCGATCGGCGACAAGGCGGCGACCGACGCGGCCTTCGCCAAGGCCGCGCACGTGACTAGGCTCGACCTCATCAACAACCGGCTGATCCCCAACGCCATCGAGCCGCGCGTGGCGAACGGCTCGTACTCGCGCGCCGACGACAGCTACACGCTTTACGTCGCGAGCCAGAACCCGCACGTCGAGCGGCTGCTGATGACCGCCTTCGTGATGGGCCTGCCCGAGCACAAGGTGCGCGTGGTTTCGCAGGACGTGGGCGGCGGCTTCGGCTCGAAGATCTACCTGTACGCCGAGGATGTCGCGGTCACCTGGGCCTCGAAGCAGGTCAACCGGCCGGTGAAATGGACCTCGGACCGCTCGGAAGCGTTTCTCACGGACGCGCACGGCCGCGACCACCACACGATCGCGGAACTCGCGATGGACAAGGACGGTCATTTCCTCGGCATGCGGGTGAAGACCACGGCCAACGTCGGCGCCTACCTCTCGACTTTTGCCTCCTGCGTGCCGACGATCCTTTACGCGACGCTGCTCGCCGGGCAGTACAAGACGCCGGTGATCCACTGCGAAGTCACCGCGGTGTTCACCAATACCACGCCGGTGGATGCCTACCGCGGCGCCGGCAGGCCGGAGGCGACCTACGTCGTCGAGCGCCTGGTGGAAACCGCGGCGCGCGAGATGAAGATCGACCCGGCCGACATCCGCCGGCGCAACTTCATCACCGCGTTCCCCTACCAGACGCCGGTCGCGCTGATGTACGACATCGGCGACTACAACGCCACCATGGACGCGGCGCAGAAGCTCGGAGATGTCGCGGGATATCCCGCCAGGAAAAAAGCCTCTGAAGCGAAAGGCAAACTGCGTGGTCTCGGCTATGCGGCCTACATCGAGGCCTGCGGCATCGCGCCTTCGGCGGTCGCCGGAGCGCTCGGCGCGAGAGCGGGCCTGTTCGAGGCGGGCGAAGTGCGCGTGCATCCGACCGGCAGCGTGACGGTGTTCACCGGTTCGCACTCGCACGGCCAGGGGCACGAAACCACGTTCGCGCAGGTGGTCGCCGACCGCCTCGGCATGCCGATCGAGAACGTCGACATCGTGCACGGCGACACCTCCAAGGTCCTGTTCGGCATGGGCACCTACGGCTCGCGCTCGATCGCCGTGGGCGGCACCGCGATCGTCAAAGCCCTGGACAAGGTCATCGCCAAGGGCAAGAAGATAGCGGCGCACCTGATGGAAGCGGCCGAGAGCGACGTGGTGTTCGAGAACGGCGCCTACACGGTCGCGGGCACGGACAAGAAGAAGATGTTCGGCGAGGTGGCGTTCGCCGCCTACGTGCCGCACAACTACCCGCACGACAAGCTCGAGCCCGGCCTGAACGAAAACGCGTTCTATGACCCCGCCAACTTCACCTTCCCCGCCGGCACCTACGTCTGCGAGGTCGAGGTGGATCCCGAAACCGGCGTGGTGAAGATCGAGAAGTTCACCGCGGTGGACGACTTCGGCAACATCATCAATCCGATGATCGTCGAGGGACAGGTGCACGGCGGCCTCACGCAGGGCATCGGCCAGGCGCTCACCGAGGGCTGCCAGTACGACGCGAGCGGCCAACTGCTCACCGGCTCGTTCATGGACTACTGCCTGCCGCGCGCGAGCGACGTGCCCTTCTACCAGGTGGATACGCGTGTGACGGCCTGCACCCACAATCCGCTCGGCGTGAAAGGCTGCGGCGAAGCGGGCGCCATCGGCGCACCCGCGGCGCTGATGAACGCGATCACCGATGCGCTTGGCGTGAAGGACATGCCGATGCCCGCGACACCGCAGACGGTGTGGCGGACCCTGAAGAATAAAAAAGCGGCTTGATCAGGAAAACCCGGAGAACCACATGCACGCATTCAAATACCACCGTCCCTCCAGCGTGAACGACGCCGCGGCGCTCGTTAAAGGCGAAGCGAAGCTGCTCGCCGGCGGCCAGACGCTGGTGCAGACGATGAAGCTGCGCCTCGCCTCGCCCTCGGACATCATCGACCTCGGCACCATCAAGGACCTCGCCGGGATCAAGTCCGACGGCAAAACCCTGAGCATCGGCGCGATGACCCGCCACGCGGACGTCGCGCATTCGGCCGAGGTGAAGAAGGCGATCCCGGCGCTCGCCGCGCTGGCCGCCATGATCGGCGACCGGCAGGTGCGGGCCATGGGAACGATCGGCGGTTCGGTGGCCAACAACGACCCGGCGGCGGACTACCCGGCGGCGTTGCTGGCGCTGAACGCGACGATCACCACCAACAAAGGCAAGCACGAAGCCGACAAGTTCTTCAAGGGCATGTTCACCACCGCGCTCGCCGCGGACGAGATCATCACCGGGGTCTCCTTCCAGGTCCCACGGCGCGCCGCCTACACCAAGTTCAAGAACCCGGCCTCGCGCTTCGCCATCGTCGGCGTCTTCGTCGCCGATTTCGGCGGCTCGGTGAGAGTCGCGGTGACCGGCGCCGGCGCCGGCGTGTTCCGCCAGGCCGACATGGAAAAAGCGCTCGCCGCGAAATTCGCGCCCGAGTCGGTGGCGAACATCAAGGTCAAGCAGGATGGCCTGAACAGCGACATGCACGCCAGCGCCGAATACCGCGCGCACCTGGTGACGGTGATGGCGAAGCGGGCGGTCGAGGCAGCACTGAAATAGGTCTTACCGGCACGGTTTTGCCGGCAACGATCACGGAGGCGGTTGGAGGAAGTGTGGCCCGTCTAGGGCCTGGGGGTTACGGCTCCCATACCCTAGGCGGGCTTTTTTGCCGCCTTTAATTGTATCGTTTATGATACAATATAATTTATGCGACATCATGAGCTTTGTGCACAATTGCGCCGCCGGCGCCAGGCCAGCGGCCTGAGCCAGGCGGCGCTGGCCGCGAAAAGCGGCGCCGGACGCGTCACCATCGCGCGCCTGGAAGCCGGGTCGGCGCAAGACTTCCGCCTCGGCACGCTGTCGCGGCTGTGCGAAGCGCTCGGACTGGAACTGGCCGTCCTGCCGCGCGGCGGCCTGCCCGCGCAGGAAACCGCGTTCGCGCGCGAGCGCGAGCGCGCCCGCAGGCTGGATGCACGCCGCCGCCACGCGGCGCTCG
>CAMDRF010000021.1 GCA_945906765.1 Nitrosovibrio sp. Nv4
TGGCGGGATTTCGCTTTGGCGAGGCGGCGGCGGTGATGCCGCTGCTGCAGCACGGAGACGCACTCGAACTGGTGCGCGAGCAGGACAATCCCCACGACCCAAACGCGGTGCGCGTCGAATGGCGCGGCCGCAAGCTCGGCTACGTGCCGCGGCGCCAGAATGCGGCGCTCGCCTGGGGCCTGGAACGCGGCACGCCGTTGCGCGCGCGTGTGAGCCGTCTGGAGGATCATCCCAACCCCGCGCGGCGAATCGAGTTCGAGGTTTACATCGAGTAAAATCAGGAGATGGAAAGCGCGTCGCTGGAAGCGCTGGTCGCGTTGCATTTTGCCGACAGTGCGAAGCTGAAACTCAACGCCGTCAAGCTGCTTTCGTCCCCGATCGCGCGCGGCATCGAGCTGATGGCGGATTCGCTGCGCGCGGGGGGCAAGATCCTCGCTTGCGGCAACGGCGGCTCCGCGGCTGACGCGCAGCACTTTGCCGCGGAGCTGGTGAATCGCTTCGAACGCGAGCGTCCGCCGCTGGCGGGGCTCGCGCTCACTACGGACTCTTCGACGCTTACCTCGATCGGCAACGACTACAGCTACGAACAGGTGTTCGAGAAGCAGCTGCGCGCGCTCGGCCGAAAGGGCGACGTGCTGCTCGCGATTTCCACATCGGGCAATTCGGCCAATGTGATCGCCGCGATGCGCGCGGCGCGGGAGCTTGGCGTGAGCGTCGTCGCGCTGAGCGGCAACGGCGGTGGAAAAATGGTGGAACATCTCGGCCCCGGCGATGTCCATGTCTGCGTGCCGCACACCCGCACCATGCGTATCCAGGAAGTGCACCTGCTGGCGCTGCATTGCCTGTGCGACGGCATCGATTCACAGCTTTTCGGAGACAAAAAATGAAAAAAAACCGGCGCCCGTCTTTTCAGTTGCTCCTCGTCCTTGCCTTGCTCGCCGTCTCGCTGCAGGGCTGCATCCAGATGGCGGTGGTGGGCGTCGGTGCTGCGGTGGTTTCCGCCGTGGACCGGCGCACAACTGGCGCTCAAATCGATGATGAAGGCATCGAACTACGAGCCACCAACCGAGTCAGCGAACGATTCAGCGACAAGGTGCACGTAAACATCACTTCGTACAACCGAAGCGTGCTGGTAACCGGCGAGGTGCCGAATGAGAATATCAAAATGGAGATCGAGAAGATCGTTACTAGCACACCCAATGTGCGCGTTATCAACGAGCTGCAGGTCGCGGGCCTTGCTTCGCTCACCTCGCGGGCGAGCGACGCCACAATCACTGGCACGGTGAAGGCGCGCTTTCTTGACGCCGGTAAATTCAATCCCCTGCTGGTGAAGGTCGTCACCGAGGCGTCCGTGGTCTACTTGATGGGAATGGTTACCGAGAGCGAGGCTGCAGCGGCAGTGGAAATCGCGCGCAAGACTAGCGGGGTGCGTAAGGTCGTGAAGGTCTTCGAATCCTGCAAGCCCACCGACGCAGTCTGCGCGCCGCCTAAGCCCAAGGCCGAGGAACAGAAAAAATAGGCGCGATGCCGGCCAATTGGTTCGTGTTACTGGACTGAAATTTCAAGAAATGAACGTCCAAGCTTGTTGCAGTGAGAATAGTGGGGCTGGGTTCTTGGGGTGTGCATGGTCTGAGCCGAGCAGTTGGTAGTGATGCTAGTCAGTCTTGTTACTTCTTGGGGGATGCAAAAATGAATCCTCAAGCCATTCCGCTGATTTTGACGAATGCAAGGGCAGGAGTCAGTGTCGCGTTGCGTTTAGTGATCGCTATTGTGCTTTCTGGTTGCGTTGCTACCACCCCAGCGCGCTATTGGGACACCGGAAGCATGCTGGCCGGAGTCGCTGTTCAGCTGTCTTACAAGGACGAAATTGGTGGCAAGAAGGTTGCTGGAATAGTAAATCGATCGGAGATAGATAGTTTCCGCGGTGTTGTGAATCGCATTAGTTCTGCGGCGTCGCAAAGGGTCGACAAGATTCTACTTAGCGACCAGGATCAAGCGAACGCGTCGGCGGGATTCGACAAGAATGGCAACGCTGTGGTGACCATGACTCTCAAGATGTTGAGGCTGTTGCAGAACGACACTGATGCATTGGCTGCGTTGATCGGGCATGAGATTGGACACCTCGCGAAACGACATGGAGACAGCCGCCAGCAAGTCCAGGGTGCCGCGACGGCAGTGAGCACTATAGTCGGCGTACTTTTGGGCCGCGTAGGGGTCCCAATGGGTGGAACTCTTAGCGATATCGGTGCACAGGTTGTTACTACCGCCTACACGCGCGATCAAGAGCGGGAAGCGGATGAGTTCGGTATTCGAATTGCTCATGTAGCGGGGTATGACCCGGCGGGGGCTGTAAGACTGTTCCAAATTTTAGAAGCTGCCAATAAGACGTTCAGCATTCCATTCTTGAGTTCGCATCCATCTTCCGACGAGCGAATAGGGAACATGGAGAAGCTCGTGAACGAAGTCAAGAAGTGAGACTCGTCTCGGATCTTCAGGCGATTTTGCTTCAGAACAGAACTGGTGATCTGAAACGTTTCCACCGTACAGGAGACCCTGTTCTTTGGTGCGAGTTGACCGCAAGGCTTCTGACGTGATTTCGGAAACTTCTCTTTCGTTTGAACGGAAAATCCGGGCACCCGCCGAAGCTGCACGCTGGGCTATGAGCCTCTCGCGGCCGCTGGTGTTCACCAACGGCGTTTTCGATCTCCTGCATCGCGGCCATGTGACCTACCTCGCGCAGGCGCGCGCGCTCGGCGCCGCGCTTGTCGTCGCTCTAAACGGCGATGCATCGGCGCGCCGGCTTGGCAAGGGCGACGGGCGCCCGGTCAATACGCTGGAGGATCGCATGGCCTTGATGGCGGCGCTGGAAGCGGTGGACGCGGTCACCTGGTTCGACGAGGACACGCCCGCGGCGCTCATCGATACGCTGCGGCCGGAGGTCCTGGTCAAGGGCGGCGACTGGCCGGCGGAAAAAATCGTCGGCGCGATCGAAACGCTTGGGCGCGGCGGGCGCGTGGTCTCCATTCCCTTCGAGTTTCAGCGCTCGAGCACCGCCTTGCTCGAAAAAATCAAGAAAGTCTGAGTTCGAAGCAGATCGCGCCCGGGGTCGGCGACGCCAGGTAAGGCCCGATTTCCCGGAATCCGAGATCGCGGTAGAGCGTAATTGCCGGGACGATATTCAGCACTAAAGCATTCTACAATTCGGAATCCCCGGGTTTCCGACTGCCATGCGCCTGCACCAGCTCAAGATCGACTTCGCCGCCGAGCAGGACCGGATGCTGATGCTGATCGCCGCCAGCGAACAGGTCGAAGTGCGCATGTGGCTGACGCGGCGCTTCGTCAAGCTGCTCTGGCCGCTGCTGGTGAAGCTCGCCGAGGAGGCGAGTCCGCGCATCCGCACCCAGCCCAATCCCGAGGCGCGCAAGGCGCTGTTGAATATCGAGCACGAGCAGGCGGTCTCCAAGGCGAATTTCTCGCAGCCCTATGACGACAGCATGCGCGCCACGCCGCTGGGCGCCGAGCCGCTGCTGCTGGCACGCATCCAGACCGGCCACGACCCCAACGGCCATCCGGTGGTCGCGATGCACCCGGCCGAAGGCCAGGGTGTGACCCTGACGCTCGATCCCGTGCTGCTGCACTCCGTGTGCCGCCTGCTGCAGGCGGCGGTGAAGAAAAGCGACTGGGACATGGAACTCAAACTTCCCGGCGTCGAGCCGCAGGACGTGCAACCCGAGCGCAATCGCAGGACCATCAACTGATCAAATCGCCGGCATGAATCTCGTCGAGTCGAGCCAGGAACGCGTCAAGGGACTGCTGCCGGATTTGATGAGGATCAAATTCACGCACGTAACACCGGACAAGGTGGTCGCGCTGGTGACACAGACGCAGCTCGTGATCGCCGCCTAAAGGGGTATAATCCGATTTCTTTGGTTTTCAAGGCATTACGTCATTAGCTCAGGTTTCGAAAAACTGGGCTTGATCCCGCCGCTGCTGCAAGCGGTGAAAGACTTGGGCTACGAGCAGCCAAGCCCGATCCAGGAACAAGCCATCCCTCTCGTCCTCGCGGGCCGCGATCTCATGGCGGGTGCCCAGACCGGCACCGGCAAGACCGCCGCGTTCGCGTTGCCGACGCTGCAGCTCCTCGCGCCGCACGCGAGCACCTCCGCTTCGCCTGCCCGCCATCCGATACGCGTGCTGGTTCTCGCGCCGACGCGTGAACTGGCGATCCAGGTCGAGGAAAGTTTCCGCGGCTACGCCAAGCACCTGCCGCTGCGCACCGCGCTCGTCTACGGCGGCACCGACATGAATGCGCAGATCGCGCAGTTGCGGCTCGGCGTGGAAATCCTCGTCGCCACACCCGGCCGGCTGCTCGACCACGTGCACAACAAGACGGTGATGTTCAACCAGGTCTCGGTGCTGATCCTGGACGAGGCGGACCGCATGCTGGACATGGGTTTCATGCCCGACATCCGGCGCATCATCGCGCTGCTGCCGCCGGTGCGGCAGAACCTGCTGTTTTCGGCGACCTTCCCGGACGAGATCCGCAAGCTGGTCAAGTCGCTGCTCAAGAATCCCGCCGAGGTGCAGATCGCGGCACGCAACGCCACCGCCGACCTCGTCACGCACGTGGTGCATCCGTGCGCGCGCGAGAAGAAGCGCGAACTGCTCTGCCACCTGATCAAGTCAAGGGGACTCAAGCAGGTGCTGGTGTTCACCGGCACGCGCATCGGCGCCAACCGCCTGGCGCATCAGCTGCGCGCCAACCACATCCAGGTCGACGCCATCCATGGCGACAAGACGCAGGCCGAGCGCGAAGCCGCGCTGGAGGCGTTCAAGGCCGGCAAGACCACGGTGCTGGTCGCCACCGACGTCGCCTCCCGCGGCCTGGACATCGAGAGCCTGCCGCAGGTGATCAATTTTGACATTCCGCACTCGCCCGAAGACTACGTGCACCGTATCGGCCGCACCGGCCGCGCGGGTCTGACCGGCGAGGCGATATCGCTGGTGGCGCCGGAGGATCTGGAGGCGCTCGCCGCGATCGAGAAGCTCATCAACAAGAAGCTGGAGCGTGTCCTGGTGCCCGGATACGCAAACGCCGGAACCGTGGCGACAATGGTGAGCGGCGATCATGCGGTAAGCAATCCAGGGCGTTCCCGGCATGAAAATCAACGCAGGCCGGAGCGCCGTCCGCCGCAGCAGAAATCGCAGCACGCCACCGCGCCGCAAAGCGCTCCGCACCACGTTAATCCCCAGCCCAGGGCAGCGCAGAAATCCCACGATCCGATTTTTTCCAGGCCCTACGAGCCTGGTACCGCGCCGGTTGCTGTAAAAGCGGAGGAGCCGGCCGGTGGTCTCGCCAAACGGCGCGAACGGCCGGTCGCGTCCCTGCTGGGTGGATTGAAGAGGGCTTAAAGCTTAAAGGCCGCTTAAAGCTTAGTAGGGCTTAGTAGGGCAAGGCCACATCAGGCTTGAGCGGCTGCAGTACTTTCCGGAATTCTTCCTCGATGCGCTTGAGCGCGTCCCGCGTATCTCCCTCGAAGCGCAGCACGATCACCGGCGAGGTGTTCGAAGCGCGCGCGAGGCCGAAGCCATCCTCGAATTCCGCCCGCACGCCGTCTATCGTCAGCACGCGGCTCGCCCCGGCAAACGGCTTCAGGGCCTGCAGCTGCGCCATGATCGCGTGCGGCTCGCCCTCCGTGAGCCGCCAGTTGAGCTCCGGCGTAGAAGGCGCATCCGGCAGGTCCTCCAGCACGCGGTTCGGGTCCCGTTCGCGGGAAAGAATCTCGAGCAGCCGTGCGCCGCAGTAGATTCCATCGTCGAAGCCGTACCAGCGCTCCTTGAAAAAGATGTGGCCCGACATCTCGCCGGCGAGCGGGGCGCCGGTCTCCTTCAGTTTCGCCTTCACCAGCGAGTGCCCGGTTTTCCAGATCGTCGGGCGCCCGCCGTGGCGCTCGATCCACGGCGCGAGCAGGCGCGTGCATTTCACGTCGTAGATGATTTCGGCGCCCGGATTGCGCGACAACACATCCTTGGCGTACAGCATCAGCTGGCGGTCGGGAAAAATGATCTTGCCGCTTTTGGTGACCACGCCGAGGCGATCGGCATCGCCGTCAAAGGCCAGGCCGATTTCAGAATCTGTCTGTTTTAGAACTCTTATCAAATCCTTCAAATTCTCCGGGCGCGAAGGATCCGGATGATGATTCGGGAAGTTTCCATCGACCTCCGAGAAAAGCTCGGTCACTTCGCAGCCGAGGCGCCGGAAAAGGCGCGGCGCGATCACGCCGCCGACGCCGTTGCCGCAGTCGATCGCGACCTTGAACGGCCGCGCGAGCTTCACGTCGCCCACGATGCGGTCCGCGTATGCGTCGAGGACGTTTTCCGATGTTCGCTTGCCAAATCTGCCGGCAAATCCGGAAATTCCGGCTTCGATGGTGCGCCGCAGGCCCTGGATCTCATCGCCGGACAGGGTGTCGCCGGCGACGACCATCTTCAGGCCGTTGTATTCCCCGGGGTTATGGCTGCCTGTCACCATCACCGCGCCGCGGCAGCCGAGGTGGTGGGCGGCGAAATAGGTGACTGGGGTGGGCACCACGCCGATGTCGATCACGTCCGCACCCGCGGCGTTCAGCCCGTCCATGAGCGCCGCGCCCATTTCGGGTCCGGAGAGCCTGCCGTCGCGGCCCACGGCGAAGGCGGGTGCGCCGCGGGCGTGCCCAAGCGCACCGAGCGCGCGCCCGACTTCGCGCACCACGGCTGCCGACAGCGTCTTGCCGGCGATGCCGCGTATGTCGTAGGCACGGAAAATCTCGGCGGGAACGTTCACGCTGCGGAGAGAAAATCCAGGACGCGTTTTGCCAGCCAGCGGCCGCGGCCGGGAAATCCGGCATGGCCGCCGCTGCGAGGAAATTCTAGCACCACGTTTGGCGGCACTTCGCCGATCGCATCGAGGGCCGCCTCGGGCAGGAACGGATCGTTGCGCGCGTTCAGGACCAGCGTGGCAACGCGAATCCCCGCCAGCCACGGGCCGCTCGAGGAGCGCGCCCAGTAATCATCGGCGCCGAGAAAGCCGTGCAGCGGCGCGGTGACGGCGTCGTCGAACTCCCAGAACGTGCGCGCCCGCTCAAGGCGCGGGGCATCGATGCAAATCTTCTGCCGCCTGATTTTTTCAAAGGTTTTTTTCTTTAGCGTCCGAAGAAAAATTCGCGTGTAGATTTCCCGGCTCAGCCCGGCATCGAGCGAACGGCCGGCGGCGGCGAGGTCGAGCGGGGCTGAGATGGCGACGGCTCTGCGAAGATTTACTGCGTCACCTTGCTCTCCCAGTAGTTTGAGCAACGCGTTTCCCCCGAGGGAGATTCCCACCGCATGGCGTGCCTGCAGCCGCTCCAGGATCCAGCCGATCTCCGCGCTGTCTCCGGAGTGGTAGGCGCGCGGCAGGCGGTTCAGTTCTCCCGAACAGCCGCGAAAATGCGGCACCACGCAGCGCCAGCCCATGGCGAGCGCCTGCGCCGCGATGGCGCGCGCGTAGGGGCTGGCGGAACTGCCCTCCAGGCCATGGAACAGCGCTATCAAGGGACCGTTCGGATTCTCCTCCTCACCGGCCCAATCCAGGTCGATGAAATCACCGTCCGGCGTCTCCCATCGTTCGCGCCTCCAGGCGATGCGCGGCGCGGGCAGGAGCGCCGCCACGATGGTTTGCAGGTGGCCGCCGGGCAGCCACCAGGGGGCCGTGTAGGAACCTGCTGCCGGACTCAATGGAGGATCTTGGGCGATGCGGACGGCGGCTCTGCCGCCGGCTGAACCGATGCCGGCGAGGCGTGGTGCGCGATCATGCGCCAGCCGGCCGCGGTGCGCAGGTAGACGTTGGTCGCGACCATCGGCGGCCGGGGCCGCTGCTCGCCGGCGATGGTGATGTTCTCGTGCACGCTGTGCACCTCGAGCATCACGCCCGCGATTACCACCTGTTGCGTGATACGCATGCGCATCGTTGGCCCGCTGGCGAACATCTGGCGCCACACCTCCCGCACCTCGGCCTGGCCGGCGAGGCGCTGACCCGCCGGGTGCACGCAGACGATGTCCTCGTCTTCGGACCAGACCGTCATCATTGCTTCGAGGTCGGCGCGCTCGAGCGCCTCGTAGAACGCGTTCTGCGCGTCCCGGGCGGTGGGGAAGATTTTCACGGTCATGGGCGAGCGTCGGGCAGGGATTTTATTTCTTCGAGCACGCGTTCCACGGAAACGCCGTTCATGCACTTGAAATGGCCGAGCGGGCAGATACGCTGATAGCAGGGGCTGCAATCGACTTTCAGCCAGACGACACGCACCACGGCAGACTGCGGCGGCGTGTGCTCGGGGCTTGAGGAGCCGAACAGCGCCACCTGGCGCGTTGCCGACGCCGCGGCGACGTGCATCAGGCCCGAATCGTTGCTCACCACCAGCGACGCGCCGGCGATCAGGTCGATCGCCTCGTCGAGCGTCGTTTGTCCGACGAGGTTCTTGCCCGTTATCTGTGCAGCTTCTTGTCTATCAGACAAAGAGCCAATCAAAACCACCTGCCCATCCAGCCTCGCCGCCAATTCGCGGAAATACGGCCAGCGCTTGGCCGGCCCGTACTCGGCGCCCGGACAAAGAACGGTGTAGCGACCGGATATGCCGAAGCGGGCTGCGGTGGCGTTTTCTTTTTCTTTTAAAAGTGGAAAAGGCAAAGGCAATTCGGGCTCCACGCCCGGCTTCTCCGCCAGCCGGGCATAGTGGAGCGCCATCGCTGCGCGGCCCGGTTTTTCTTCGTGCAGCACGTTCAGGAGCCCGTAGCGCCGTTCGCCCAGATAGCCGACGCGCAGTGGAATGCCCGCAAAGAAGGGAACCAGGGCGGATTTCCACGAATTCGGCAGGACCACGGCATGATCGTAAGCGCGCTTTTTCAGCATCCGGCCGAGGCGCCAGCGTTCGCCAAGCTGCAGCGCGCCATGGCGCAGGTCCGCCTCGATCACTTCATCCACCTCCGCCATGCGCCTTACGACCGGCGCAACCCAGGGCGGGGCGAGCATTTCGACGCGGGGATTGCCAAGCCTCTCGCGCAGGCGCGCGAGCAGCGGTTGCGCCATCAGCACGTCGCCGATCCAGTTAGGGGCGACGACGAGTAAGCGAGCCAGAGTCAGTGACCTCTTGGGGCCATGCCTTTGTACAAATACTTTGTGCCGCAGTACGGGCACAGCGCCTCGCCGTGCTTCACTACATCGAGAAACACGCGTGGATGCCGCGCCCACAGCGGCGTCCCCGACATCGGGCAATGCAGCGGCAGGTCTTTCTCCGTCAATTCGACCTGCCGCGCAGTGTCCCTGCCGGTATCGTTGCTCATTTCTTTGCTTTCTTCATTGGCACCGGAGTCAGCCAGTGCTTGTGCTTGGGGTCCTTGCCCGTGACCACGTCGAAAAACGCCTTCTGCAGAACCTTGGTGATCGGACCTGCCTTGCCTGCGCCGATCTTGCGGCCATCGAGTTCGCGAATCGGCGTTACTTCGGCGGCGGTGCCGGTGAAGAAGCACTCATCGGCGATGTAGATATCGTCGCGCGTCAGGCGCTTGGCCATCACCTTGTAGCCCAGGCCCTCGGCCAGGTCGATCACCGAGGAGCGCGTGATCCCGGTCAAGGCCGAGGTAAGTTCGGGCTCGATGATGACGCCATCCTTGACGATGAAGATGTTCTCGCCCGCGCCTTCGGCGACGAAACCGTCCACGTCGAGCAGCAGGCCCTCGTCGTAGCCGTGCTGGGTTGCTTCGAGCGTTGCCAGCACCGAGTTCGGGTACGTGCCGGACATCTTGGCGCGCGCCATGGTGACGTTGACGTGGTGACGCGCGACCGATGCGGTCTTCACGCGGATGCCCTTGTTCAGCGCCTCCGGGCCGAGGTAGGCGCCCCAGGGCCAGGCCGCGATCGCGACATGCACCTTCGCGCCCACCGGCGAGACGCCCATTTTCTCCGAGCCGTAGAACGCGATCGGGCGGATGTAGCAAGCGTCGTGACCGTTGGCCTGTACGACGTCGATACACGCCTGCATCAGGCGCTCGAGGGTGTAGGGGATCTTCATCATGTAGATGTGTCCCGAATTGATCAGCCGCTGCATGTGCTCGCGCAGCCGGAAGATCTGCGTGCCGCTGAGCGTCTTGTAGGCGCGCACACCTTCGAACACGGCGAGGCCGTAGTGCAGCGAATGCGTCAGCACGTGCGTGGTCGCCGAGCGCCAGGGCACCAGCTTGCCGTCGTGCCAGATCCAGCCGTCGCGGTCCGCCATCGACAGAGATGGGGTCGGTGCCTTCTTTGCCTTCGCCATGCACGCTCCTTGAATGTGAGCGGCTATTCTAAACATAAAAACGCGCTAGACTATTAGCACTTTAGTTAATGTTTGATGCCGATGGATCTCGACCACATTTTCGGCGCGCTCGCCTCCGTCCCGCGGCGGCAGATCCTCGCCTTCCTGTCGCAGACAGCGCTCTCCACGACGGACCTCGCGAATCGCTTCTCACGCAGCCCGCCGGCGGTATCGCGCCATCTCGCGGTGCTGCAGCGCGCCGGCCTGGTGGTGAGCGAGCGGCAGGGCCAGCGCGTGCTGTACCGCCTGAACCGCGACGTGCTGCTGGATGCGCTGGCGCGCTTCGCCTCCGAGGTGGACGGTCCGCTGCGGCGCGACGCCCAGGCCCCGCGCACGCCGCGCGAAGCGATCTAGTGCTAGGCTTGCATGCGTTGCACAGCGCAGGGAGATGCAAGGATGCCGCCAATCGACAATCTTCGGCAGCGCCTCAACCGGCTTTCGCAGGATCTGGGCAACCTGCTGGTGGATGCGTTCCACTCCCTCGCGCTGTTCGCCATCGGCGCCACCATCGTCTGGTCCGCGGTCTTCGCCTTCGTCGGCATGACGGGCAAAGGGCATGCGTCGATCGACGACATCCTGCTGCTCTTCATCTACCTCGAGCTGGGCGCGATGGTCGGCATCTACTTCAAGACCAACCACATGCCGGTGCGCTTCCTGATCTATGTCGCGATCACCGCGCTGACCCGCATGCTGATCGCCGACATCCAGCACGATCACACACCCAACATGGGGATCCTGATGATCTCGGGCGCCATCCTGCTGCTCGCGGTGGCGAATCTGGTGATCCGCTACGGCTCGGCGAAATTTCCCGCCGCTGGACCCGGCGCCAAGTGAGGTTTGCCGATTCATCGAGGTCAAGGGCCGCGGCAGCGCCGGAGCCATTATCGAATTGCGGGGCAATGAGCTGTTGGTGCATAAGGAAGCCCTGCGGCCTGCTGTGCACGTCGGCATGGAGCAAGCTGAGGCAACTCAGCGATTTGCGCTAATTGGCGGAATGAGACCAGAGAAGGGCGGATAGATAGGTCCTTTCACCGGGCGGCGAGGCTGGCGCGTGGTGTACTGGAATAGTGGTGGATGGCTTTCTAAACCATCCAGAAGAAATACAATACACACATGAAAAAGGCCCTCGGGAAGATCGAGACCCAGTTTCTCGCCTATGCGCAGATGCGGGAGTTGCGCGCGTGCGTCCGGGCATGTACCTCGTTCCCAAGCGTCTGACGCTGATCAAGGTGGCCGACGCGCGGCTGGGCGGTACGGAGGAAATCAAAACCAGCGAGGGACTGGTGGCCGTGTACGCCTCGCGCGCGCCATAGCGACGGTGCGCGCGATCGAGCAGGAGCTGGCGCGGCATTGATGATCGTGGGCCGGCCGGAACGCGAGCGAGCGTCATCGCTTGGCGGTGTAGACTGCAAACGGCACACCACTGACGCCAGAGGACGCCATGAACAACGAGAAAATAAAGCTGCGTATCACCGAGAGCGGGCAGGTCATCGAGGTGGCGGTGTTCAGCAAGCGCGCCGAGGCGATCGAGGTGGTGATCGGCGAGGGCATCCACAACATGAAGTGCACGCTGACGCCGACCCGCAACGGCCTCGCTTACGCGGGCAGTATCAAGGGCCGCGAGCTGGTGTACGAAAGAAGCCGGGAGAAGGTGCGGGCGGACATCGAGATGCTCAACCCGCACGTGCGCGGGGCGAGGGCGCGCTGATTTACTGGTGGCCGGAGAAGACCGCTTTCCAGAGGTTGCGCACCGCTTCGGATTTCGCCGCGACCTGCTCCAGCGGTACGCGCGCGTACTGCGCGCCGTTCAGGCGCAGGGCGTGCTGCAGGCGCCTGAACTTGCGGTAGGCGTTGCGGCAGTCTTCGGCGAGCGTGGCCGGAATCAATCCCAGCTTGGCGGCCATCCCCAGCAGGGCGATGTTGCCGAGGTTTTGCGTGAGTTCCTCGTGCCGGTGCGCATGCGCGAGCACCAGGAACTGCACCGTGAATTCGATGTCGATCATGCCACCGCGGTCGTGCTTGAGGTCGAACAGGCCGGATTTGTTCGGGTGCGCGGCGTGCAGTTTTTCGCGCATCGCAAGAACTTCTTTCGCCAGTGCGGCGGGGTCGCGTTCGCGTTTCAGGATTCTGGCGCGGATGTTTTCGAACTCAATGCCGACCGCTTTGTCCCCCGCGCAGCAGCGCGCGCGGGTGAGGGCCTGGTGTTCCCAGGGCCAGGCGGCGCGTTCCTGGTATTCCTCGAACGCGGCCACCGGCGACACCAGCAGCCCGCTCGAGCCCGAGGGCCGCAGCTGCAGGTCGGTCTCGAACAGCGCGCCGGCGGAGGTGCGCAGGCTGAGCCAGTTGTTGTAGCGCTGCGCGAACCGCGCGTAGTTCACCGGGGCGCGCTCGTCGGCGTCGTCGTAGACGAAGATGATGTCCAGGTCCGAGGCGTAGCCGAGTTCCTTGCCGCCGAGCTTGCCGTAGGCGATCACGGCGAAGCGTGGCTGCTCGCGGTGGCGCGTCGCGAGCTGCGCCCAGCAGGCTTCCAGCGCTACCTGCAGCACGATGTCGGCAAGCTGTGAAAGGTGGTCGGCGAGCACCTCCACCGTAAGCAGGCCCGCCAGGTCCTGCGCCAGCAGGCGGAACTGCTGCGACTGGTGCTGCTCGCGCAGCGCGTTCATCTGGCGCTCGACGTCGTTGCCCGCGGCGGCAAGCGCGGCGCGCAGATCGCTTTCAAATTCGCGCCAGTCGGGCGGCGAATACAGCGCCCGGTCGTCGAGCAGTTCGTCGAGCAGCAGCGGATGCCGGGTGACGAACTGCGCCGCCCAGCTCGAGGCGCCGATCATGCGCGTGACGCGCTCCAGCGCTTCGGGCCGCTCGGCGAGCAGCGCGAGATAGGCGGCGCGGCGCGCGATCGCTTCCAGCAGGTCGACGCCGCGCGCCAGGGTCGCTTGCGGGTCGGGCGTGGCGGCCGCGGCGCTCGCCAGCGCCGGGATCAGGGCATCGAAGCGGCGCTTCGAATCCTCGGGCAACTGCACGTAGCGCTGGCTCGTGCGCAGCGCGGCGAGGCGCGGATGCTCCGGCCAGGGCCTGGCTTCGCTTTCCGCGCCACGCTCGGCGAATACCGCCTGGAAGTGGCGCGTCACCGTCTGGCGGTGCGCGTTCAACGTGGCGTAGAACTGCTCCCAGGTTGCAAAATCGGCCATCTGCGCGACGCGTGCGCGATCCTCCGCGTTGACGGGCAGTTCATGCGTCTGCGCGTCGTCCAGGTACTGCAGCCGGTGCTCGACGTTGCGCAGGAAGACGTATGCTTCGGCGAGCTCCGTCTTTGCTTTTTCCGGGAGGAGTCTTTTCTTAAAGAGAAGATCCAGGATCAAAAGAGTCGGACGCGCGGTGAGTTCGGCGTCGCGCCCGCCGCGCACCAGCTGCAGCGCCTGGGCGATGAACTCTATTTCGCGGATGCCGCCCGGGCCGAGCTTGACGTGCTCCGCGAGTTCGCGCCGCGCCACGTCGCGCCGCACTTCGGCGTGCAGCCGGCGCATCGCCTCCAGCGTGCCGTAGTCGAGGTATTTGCGGTAAACGAACGGCCGCACTATTTCTTCAAGTGCTTTTTTATTGAAAACAGAACCTGAAACAGCGCGTGCCTTGATCCAGGCATAGCGCTCCCACTCGCGGCCTTGCGCGACGAAGTAGGCCTCCAGCGCATCGAAGCCGCTCACCAGCGCGCCCGAGTCGCCGTAGGGCCGCAGCCGCATGTCGACGCGGAAAGCGAAGCCGTCCTCGGTGACATCGTTCAGCAGCGCGATCAGCCTGCGGCCGGTGCGCTCGAGCTGCTGCGGATCAGCCGGGATTTCATTGCTGTCCGGATGCACGAAAACGAGGTCGATGTCGGAGGACACGTTCAGCTCGCCGCCGCCCAGCTTGCCCATCGCGACGACGATCAGGTGTTCCTCCCGCAGCCAGCCCAGCGCGGCGCGGATGGACTGTTCGGCCAGCTCGCTCATCGCGCGGCAGACTTCTGCAAGCCTCGCCTGCAGGTGCAGGTTTGTACCGGCAAGATCGCGGGCCATCGTGCGCAGGAGCACGCGCTGCCGCAGGCGCCGCAGGCGGCGCTTAAACGCAGCTTCGTCGTCGCTTTCCGAAGCGTGAAGCGCCTGCGCTATTTCGTCAGAGCTGAACGCCGCGCGCGCGGGATCCACCTCCGCGGCAAGCTCGGGATGCGCGGCCAGGGCCTGCACGGCATAGCGCGAAAGAGTGATTTTCCGAATCGGATCCGGCATTTACGGATAAAATGGGCGTGGCGGTTGTCACAGAGGATATAGGAGTCGCGACAGGCGCGATGAGAACCTCATTCAAAGTCCCAGTTCCGTTGCAAAGGCTCCTGCGCGCGATCGAAGTGCTCGCGTGGGCGGGTTTCTTCGCCTTCGCGCTGATCTTCCTCACGCTGCGCTACTGGCTGCTGCCCAATGTGGAGCAGTACCGCGGCGATATCGTTGCCGCGATCTCGCGCTCGATCGGCCTGGAGGTAAGGATCGGCGCGCTCGCCACCGACTGGCAGGGCTTGCGGCCGCGGCTTTCGATCTCCGAGGTGCGCGTCTACGACAAGGACGGCCGCGAGGCGCTGGTACTGCCCGCGGTGGAGAACGTGGTCGGCTGGCGCTCGCTGGCGGCGCGCGAGCTCCGCCTGCACTCGTTCCTCATCGATGCACCGAAACTCACGGTGCGGCGCGACGCGAACGGCGATATTTTCGTCGCCGGCATCCGCATCTCGGGCGACAAGGGCGATGGCAGGCTGAGCGACTGGATCTTGAGCCAGGGCCAGATCATCGTGCGCGGCGCCGAGATCGAGTGGCGCGACGAGCTGCGCAAGGCGCCGCCGTTGAAGCTCTCGGCACTCAACCTGCACCTCGAAAACGATGGCGATGCACACCGGGTCGGCCTCTCGGCGCTGCCGCCGCGTGAGCTGGGGCCGGGCATGGAAGTGCGCGCGTCGCTGGAGGGCGGCAGCGTCAGGCAGCCGTCGCTGTGGAACGGCCGGGTATACGCCGAGTTCGGCTACACCGATCTTGCCGGCTGGCGCGCCTGGGTCGATTACCCGCTGGATGTGCGCCGCGGCGAGGGCGCGTTGCGCCTGTGGGCAACGCTTGCCGGCGGCAGGATCACGCAGGGCACCGCGGATGTCGCGTTGTCGAATGTAACGGCGCGCCTCGCCAAGGACCTGCCGGTGCTGGAAGTGTCCTCGGTGCGGGGCCGGGTCTACGGGCGCGAGACGGCGCGTGGCTACGATTTCGGCGTGCGCAGTCTCGCGCTCTCGAGCCCCCGAGCTCCCGCGATGAATGCCACCAGTTTTCGCGCCACGTGGGAGCCGGCGAGCAGCGCCTCGCTCACGCAGCGCGGCTCGGTCAGCGCCAATTTGATCGAACTTGCGCCGCTGGCGCGCCTGGCGGAGTACCTGCCGTTTCCAGCCGACCTGAGAAAGCTGCTTGCGGAACTCGCGCCGCAGGGCAACCTGCTGGACGCGAAGTTCGATTGGAGCGGTGAACTGCCGGACCAGGCGGTGTTCACCGCCAAGACCCGCTTTGCCGGACTGACCATGAACGCCTGGCGCAGCATCCCGGGATTTGCCGGCCTGTCCGGCAGCATCGAGGCCACGGAAAAGAAGGGCATCGTCTATCTCGCGTCACGCAAGAGCGAACTCGATCTGCCCAAGGTCTTCCCTGAACCGCGCATCGCCCTGGATGAGCTCAATGGCGAAGTCCGATGGGAACGCACCGCGACTGCCGGTCTGGATGTACGCATCGCCAACCTGAGCTACGCCAACGAAGACCTTGCCGGCACCGCCTACGGCACCTACGCGTGGACCGGCGAAGGCCCGGGCGTGGTGGATCTCACCGCGCAACTGTCGCGCGCCGACGGCAAGAGCACGTCCAAGTACCTGCCGCTGTCCAAACTGATGGGCAAGAGCGCGCGCGGATGGGTCGCGGGCGCCGTGCTGGCCGGGGAATCGAGCGATGCGCGCCTGCGCCTGAAGGGCGATCTGCGCGATTTTCCGTTCATCGATCCACAGAAAGGCCTGTTCCAGGTCGCGGCCAAGGTGTCGGGCGCGGTGCTCGATTACACGAGCGGCTGGCCGCGCATCGAAGCGATCGACGGCGACCTGATGTTCGAGCGCGACAGGATCGATATCGTCGGCCGCAGCGGCAGCATCCTCGGTGTCAAGCTTGCCAACGTGCACGTGACGCTGCCAAGCATGCTCGATCCGGACCCGCAGCTGCATATCGATGGCAGCGCCGAAGGGCCCACGTCGCTTTTCCTGGACTACATCAGGCAAAGCCCGCTGCGGAAAATGCTGGAGGGGGCCACCGACGGCATGAGTTCGCTGGGCCGCGGCAAGCTGCGCCTGCGCCTCGAACTGGCGCTGCACGCGATGGCGAAGAGCAAGATCGCCGGCGACTATCAGTTCACGGGCAACGCCGTGACCGTCGATCCGCGGCTGCCGCCGATCGAACGCGCGGCAGGGCGCATCAGCTTCACCGACTCCTCGATCGCGATCCAGGAGGTGCGCGGCCAGTTGTTCGGCGACCAGGTGCGGATCGAGGGCGGCTCGAGGCCCGGCTCCAGTGTCGTGGTGACGGCCGAGGGCAGGGCGACTATCGATGGCGTGCGCCAGGTGTTCGATCATCCCTGGTGGCGCCGGCTGGCCGGCGCCGCGCGCTACACCGCGACCGTCGCGGTAAAGGACGGGCGCGCGCAGATCACTTTCGAATCGCCGCTCGAGGGCGTATCGAGTTCCTTGCCGGCGCCCCTGTCGAAAGTCGCTGCCGAGTCCCTGCCGCTGCGCCTCGAAGTGTTTCCCGGCGAGGGACGCGACCGTATCTCGATCGCGCTTGGGCCACCCGCGGGACGCATCGTGGCGGCGGAATTCCTGCGCGCGGCGCAGGATTCGGGACCGATGCAGGTACAGCGCTCGGTGGTCACCTTGTATCCAGCGGCCGGCGAGACGCCGCGAATTCCGGAACGACGCGGCATGACGTTGCGCGGCGCGTTGCCCGCGCTCGAGCTTGACCGCTGGCTGCTATTGCTCGCCGAAGGCGGCGGCGCCGGCGAGGGCGTGAGCTACGACCTCAAGATCGGCGTGCTGGATGCGCTCGGCAAGCGCATGCGCGCAGCGACCATGCAAGGCGCCACGGATGGCGCGGGCTGGTCGGCGACCATGAGCACCGCCGAGTTCGCCGGCGACCTCGTGTATCGCGGCGAAGGCAGCGGCCGGCTGGTGGCGCGCATGACGCGTTTTTCCGTGCCCGAGGATTCGCCGGGCGCCAAGCCCGGCGAGGGCATGAAGGACCTGCCGGCGCTGGATATCGTGGCCGACGATTTCACGCATCGCGGCCGCAAGCTCGGGCGCGTCGAGCTTCAGGCGCGGCACGAGGGCAGAGACTGGCGCCTCGACAAGATCGCGATCACCAATTCGGATGCGGCGCTGGCCGGAACCGGGCAATGGAAGCAGGGCGAGGCTTCGCGCACTTCGATCAACTTCAAGCTCGAGGTAAGCGACGTCGGCAAGTTTCTCGATCGCTTCGGCTACCCGGAGCATATCAAGGGCGGTCACGGCAAGCTGGAAGGCCCGATCTCCTGGAACGGCGATCCGCTGACCCTGGACTACGCGAGCTTGAGCGGCAACCTGCAGATGCAGGCCGGCGACGGGCAGTTCCTCGAAATCGAGCCCGGCATCGGCAAGCTGGTGTCGCTGCTGAGCCTGCAGATGCTGCCGCGGCGCATCGCGCTCGATTTCCGCGACGTGTTTTCCAAGGGCTTCCACTTCGACCGCATCGCCAGTTCCATGGCCATCGAGCGCGGCGTGATGGCGTTAAAGGAATTCCACATGCGCGGCCCGGCCGCCAACGTCAACATGACGGGCCAGATCGACCTGTCCCTCGAAACCCAGAACCTGAGCGTCAAGGTGATCCCGCAGCTGGGCGATACCGCCTCGACGGTGGTGGGGTTGGTGAACCCGATCGCCGGCGTCGTCACGCTGATCGCGGGGCGCCTGTTCAAGAATCCGCTGGGCAAGTTCTTCGCCTTCGACTACAACATCACGGGAACCTGGACGGATCCGAAGGTCGAAAAGGTGCAGCCGCCGGTGTCGTCGGGGATCCCGGAAAGCGCGCGGGAACCGAGCAAGTGAGACAATCCGCATTGAACTATCCCGCTATCGCCCCGCTGTTGCGGACACATTGAGGTAACCGAACCGATGGACGCCGACGTTCTTCTCGCCACCGCCGATGCCTGCCTGCTGGCGCCGTTCGACCTGGAGAGCCGCAAGCTGCAGGCGGTGTTCGGCTCGCTGGCGGCGCGCAAGCTCGACTACGCCGACCTGTACTTCCAGTACACGCGCTCCGAAGGCTGGAGCCTGGAGGAGGGCATCGTCAAATCGGGCAGCTTCTCGATCGAGCAGGGCGTGGGCGTGCGCGCCATCTCCGGGGAGAAGACCGCGTTCGCCTATTCGGACGAAATCAGCTTCGATGCGCTGCAGGATGCGGCCAGGGCGGCGCGGGCCATAGGCGACGCCGGCAGTTCCAAGACGGCAAGGGTCGCGAGGAAAAACAGGGCGCCCCAGCGCTATGCGGCGCTGGATCCCATTCTCTCCCTGGATTCGGATGAAAAAATAAAACTTCTTGAAACACTCGAGAAGATGTGCCGCGCGCTCGATCCGCGGGTCAGCCAGGTGATGGCCAGCCTTGGCGGCGAATACGAAGTGGTGCTGATCTCGCGCTCCGATGGCGTGCTCGCGGCGGACGTGCGCCCGCTGGTGCGCCTCTCGGTGCAGGTGATCGCGGAAAGCGGCGGCCGGCGCGAGATGGGCGCCGCCGGCGGCGGTGGCCGCACCGACTACTCGCATTTCACCGACGCGGTGCTCAAAGGATATGCGCAGCAGGCAGTGGCGCAGGCGCTGGTCAACCTGGATTCGAAGCCCGCGCCCGCGGGCACCATGACTGTGGTGCTGGGGCCCGGTTGGCCGGGGATCCTGCTGCACGAGGCGATCGGCCATGGGCTGGAGGGCGACTTCAACCGCAAGGGCAGCTCCGCGTTCTCGGGCCGGCTCGGCGAGCGCGTCGCTTCGCGCGGCGTCACAGTGGTGGACGATGGCACGCTGCCCGACCGGCGCGGCTCGCTCAGCGTCGACGACGAGGGCAATCCGACGCGGCGCACGGTGCTGATAGAAGACGGCATCCTGCGCGGCTACATGCAGGACAGCCTGAACGCGCGCTTGATGAAAATGCCGGTCACCGGCAATGCACGCCGCGAATCGTTCGCGCACCTGACGATGCCGCGCATGACCAACACCTACATGCTCGCGGGGACGCGCAATCCCGAGGAAATCATCAAAAGCGTGAAGCAGGGCTTGTACGCGGCCAACTTCTCCGGCGGCCAGGTGGACATCACCAATGGCAAGTTCGTGTTCTCGGCCTCGGAGGCCTACCTGATCGAAAACGGCAAGGTCACGCAGCCGGTCAAGGGCGCGACGCTGATCGGCAACGGCCCCGACGCACTGACGCGCGTCAGCATGATCGGCAACGACATGCGCATGGACGCGGGCCAGGGCACCTGCGGCAAGGAAGGCCAGAGTGTGCCCGTCGGCGTCGGCCAGCCGACCTTGAAGATCGATGGACTCACGGTGGGTGGAACTGGTTGAAGGCTCTTTCTTCCAACAGCACTTCCTTCCTGTCCGACGCCGATGCCGTCGCGGCGCAAATTCCTGACGGCGCCTTCCTCGGCCTGCCGCCCGACTACTCGATGCCCTCGATGGCGGTGGTGCACGCGCTGATCCGCCGCAAGGCGAGGAACCTGAAGCTGCTCGGCGTCCCGGTGCTGGGCCTGTCCGCCGACCTGCTGATCGGCGCGGGCTGCGTTGCGGAAGTCGAGTCGAGCGCCGTGTCGCTGGGCGAGGCGGGCCTTGCGCCGCGTTTTACGGAAGCTGTTGAAAAAAATCTTCTTAAAGTAAAAGACGCAACTTGTCCGGCGATCCACACTGCGCTGCAGGCCACCGAGAAGGGCGTGCCCTTCATGCCTTTGCGGGGTGTGATTGGATCTGATCTTGTTGCATTGAGGCCGGACTGGAAAATCATTGAAAATCCCTTGAAAGAAAAAGACCCGATACTCCTGATCCCGGCGATCCAGCCTGATATCGCGCTGTTCCATGCGCGCTGGGCGGACGAGGCGGGCAATGTGTGGATCGGGCGCAGGAAGGAGCTGGCGACCATCGCGCATGCGTCGCGCACCTGCTACGTCACTTATGAAGAGCAGCGCCCCGGCGACATGCTCGAAGATGAACTGCTCGCGCCAGGCGTGCTCAATTCCGTGTACGTCAGCGGCGTCGCGCAGGCGAAACGCGGCGCGTGGCCGCTGTCGGTCGCCGGGGTCTACGGCATCGACGACGCGCACCTGAGCCTGTACGCGAAAGCCGCGAAGACGAAACAAGGGTTCCAGCGCTACCTGGAAGAATACGTATGGAACCATACGCCAGAGAAGAACTCCTCGCCTGCTGCATCGCGCGCCTGATCCGCGACGCGCGCCATGTGGCGGTCGGGGCGGCCTCGCCGATCCCCGCGACGGGCGTTTTTCTTTCCAAAGCCCTGAATAACAAGAAGCTGAGAATTTCCCTCCTGCACAAGCGGCAGGGCAACGCGTTCACGGAAGGCTCGCGCGAACTGTTCGACCTCGCGGGCCAGGGCCGCATCGATCTCTTCTTCCTCGGCGGCGCGCAGATCGACGGCGAGGCGAACATCAATCTGGTGCGGGCCGAGGGCAAGCGCTTCCCGGGTTCGTTCGGCTCCGCGTTCATGTACTTCGCCGCCGGCCGCACGATTCTGTTCCGCGAAGAGCACTCAAAGCGCGTGCTGGCGCCGAAGGTGGATTTCATCTCCGCGCCCGGCTGGAGCCCGCCCGGCGTCGAGCGGCGCGGCGGCCCGCAGGCGCTGCTTACCGGCAAGGCGCTGTTTGTCTGGCAAAAGGACAAACGCAGGTTCCGGCTTGAGAGCGTGCATCCCGGGCACACGGTGCGGGAGATTCGCGAGCAGACGGGATTTGACTACGACGTGGCGCCGGAGTGCGCCGTGACGGCCGCGCCTTCAGCAGAGGAATTGCGTTTGATGCGAAACGAAGTAAGAACCGAAATCCTCGCCAATTACCCGGAATTTGCTGCGCGGGTCTGGCCGAGTTCCTAGCGCGGTTCCCAGGCGAGCGAGCGCTTGACCGCTTCGCGCCAGCGGGCGAGCAGCTGGGCAGCTTCATCGCGCGACATCTGCGGCGTGAAGCGCCGGTCCATCTGCCATTGCGCGGCGATTTCCTCGCGCGATTTCCAGACATCCGTGTAAAGGCCGGCGAGGTAGGCGGCGCCGAGGGCGGTGGTCTCCAGCACCTTCGGCCGCACCACCGGCACGCCGAGAATGTCGGCCTGGAACTGCATCAGCAGGTCGTTGGCCGCGGCGCCGCCGTCCACGCGCAGCTCGGAGAGTGTTTCGCCCGAGTCCTTCTGCATGGCTTCCAGCAGGTCGGCGCTCTGATAGGCGATGGACTCGAGCGCGGCGCGCGCGATATGCGCGCGCGACGAGCCGCGCGTCAGGCCGAGGATGGCGCCGCGCGCATGCGGGTCCCAGTGCGGCGCGCCCAGGCCGGCGAACGCGGGCACGACATAGACACCGCCGTTGTCGAGAACTGTTGCGGCGAGTCCTTCTACTTGTTCCGCTTTTTCAAAAAAACCAAGTTCATCCCGAAGCCATTGAACAACAGCCCCACCGATAAAAACACTGCCTTCCAGCGCGTACTCCTTGTCCACGTCGCGCGCATCCACGGCGCGGCCGATCTGTGCCGCCGCGGTGCTGAGCAGCCCGTTGGCCGACGTCACCACGCGGCCGCCGGTGTTCATCAGCATGAAACAGCCGGTGCCGTAGGTGTTCTTGGCCATGCCGGGCTTGTGGCAGCCCTGGCCGAACAGCGCTGCCTGCTGGTCGCCCGCGATGCCGGTGATCGGCACCGGCGCGCCAAGCACCGTGGGCGCGATCATGCAGAAGGCGTGCGACGAGGGGTAGACCTCGGGCAGCATGGCGCGCGGCACGCCGATCAGCTGCAGCAGTTCGGGGTCCCAGTCGCCCATGTGGATGTTGAACAGCATCGTCCGCGAAGCGTTGGTGCAGTCGGTGGCGTGCGTCTTGGTGTGCGACAGGTTCCAGACCAGCCAGCTATCCACTGTGCCGAACGCGAGCTCGCCCAGCTCGGCGCGGCGGCGCGCGCCCGGAATATGGTCGAGAATCCACGCCACCTTGGTGCCGGAGAAGTACGGATCGAGCACCAGGCCGGTGCGCTCCCGCACCAGGCTCTCGGCGCCGACCTCCTTCAATTCCGCGCAGCGCGCGGCGGTACGCCGGTCCTGCCAGACGATGGCCGGATAGATCGGCTTGCTGGTCTGGCGATCCCAGACGATGGCGGTTTCGCGCTGGTTGGCGATGCCGCAGGCGACCAGGTTCTCGGCCTTCAGGCCCGAACTCCTGAGCACCTCGCGCGCCACGTCGCGCTGCGAGCGCCACAGGTCGTCGGGGTCGTGCTCCACCCAGCCCGGTTGCGGGTAGTGCTGCTTGAATTCCTGACTGGCGCAAGCGACCGGCTTGCCGGTCTCGTCGAAAATGATGGCGCGCGAACTGGTGGTGCCCTGGTCGAGTGCAAGCACGTGCCGTACGTTTCGCATCGGGAAATTCTAGCAAGACCCAAGTGCTAGAATTCCTTCACCATGAAAATACACGAGTACCAGGGAAAAGAATTGTTCCGCAAATTCGGCCTCGTCACGCCGCGCGGTTTTGCGTGCTTCAGCGTCGATGAGGCGGTCGAGGCGGCCAAAAAGCTCGGCGGCAGTGTCTGGGTGGTAAAGGCGCAGATCCATGCCGGCGGGCGCGGCAAGGGAGGGGGGGTAAAGGTCGCGAAATCTTTATCTGAAGTAAAACAACACGCCGAGAAAATTCTTGGAATGCAATTGGTCACCCACCAGACCGGCCCGGGCGGGCAGAAGGTGCGCCGGCTGCTGGTCGAGGAGGGCGCCGACATCAAGAAGGAGCTCTACATCGGCATGGTGGTGGACCGCGTCACGCAGCGCGCCTGCCTGATGGCCTCCAGCGAAGGCGGCATGGACATCGAGGAAGTTGCCGCGAAGACTCCCGAGAAGATACACAAGGTGTTTATCGATCCGACGATCGGGTTGACGGACGCGGACGCGGAAGACGTTTCGAGCAAGATAGGAATTCCCGGCTCGGCTCTGAAGGAATCCAAAGCACTTCTAAAAGCGTTTTACAGGTGCTTTGATGAGACCGACGCCTCGCTGGCGGAAATCAACCCGCTGATCCTGACCGGCCAGGACCAGGTCATCGCGCTCGATGCCAAGCTCAATGTCGACGACAACGCGCTGTTTCGCCATCCCGAGATCGTCGCGATGAGAGATCTCGACGAGGAGGACCCGCTCGAAATCGAAGCCTCCAAGTACGACCTGTCCTACATATCGCTCGATGGCAACATCGGCTGCATGGTGAACGGCGCCGGCCTCGCCATGGCGACCATGGATACGATCAAGCTGTTCGGCGGCGAGCCGGCCAACTTCCTCGACGTCGGCGGCGGCGCCACGGCGGAGAAGGTGACCGCGGCCTTCAAGATCATGCTCTCCAACCCGAAGGTGAAGTGCATCCTCGTCAACATCTTCGGCGGCATCATGAAATGCGACACCATCGCCGCGGGCGTGGTGACGGCGGCGCGCGAAACCAAGCTCTCGGTGCCGCTGGTGGTGCGCATGAAGGGCACCAACGAAGACCTTGGCAAGAAAATCCTCGCCGATTCGGGACTGCCGATCATTTCCGCCGGCAACATGGGCGAAGCGGGGCAGAAGGCGGTGGCCGCGGTGAAAGCGGCGGCGCAAGGGGCGAAATCATGAGCATCCTCATCAACAAGAACACCAAGGTGGTGACGCAGGGAATCACCGGCAAAACCGGCCAGTTCCATACCCAGACCAGCCGCGCCTATGCCAACGGCAAGAACTGCTATGTGGCGGGCGTGAATCCCAAGAAGGCGGGGGAAAGCTTCGAGGGAATTCCAATATTTAAGGATGTTTCTGAAGCAAAAAAACAAACGGGAGTGAACGTATCGGTCATCTACGTGCCTCCGCCTTTCGCCGCCGCCGCGATCTGGGAGGCGGTGGAAGCCGACCTGGATCTCGCGATCTGCATTACCGAAGGCATCCCGGTGCGCGACATGGTCCACCTGCGCGAGCGCATGAAGAAGGAACAGCGCAGGACGCTGGTGCTCGGGCCCAACTGCCCGGGCGTGATCACGCCCGATGAGATCAAGATCGGCATCATGCCGGGCCATATCCACCTGAAGGGGCGTGTCGGCGTCGTTTCGCGCTCGGGCACGCTCACCTACGAAGCGGTCGGCCAGCTCACTGAACTCGGCATCGGCCAGTCCACCGCGGTGGGCATCGGCGGCGACCCGGTCAACGGCCTGAAGCACATCGACATCCTGAAAATGTTCAACGACGATCCGGACACCGACGCGGTGATCATGATCGGCGAGATCGGCGGCTCGGACGAGGAGACCGCGGCGCAGTGGGTCAAGGCCAACATGAAGAAACCCGTGGTCGGCTTCATCGCCGGCGTCACCGCGCCGCCGGGCAAGCGCATGGGCCACGCCGGCGCGATCATCTCCGGCGGCAAGGGCACGGCGCAGGAAAAGCTCGCGGTGATGGAGTCCTGCGGCATCCGGGTCACCAAGAACCCGGCCGAAATGGGCGCCCTGCTGAAGTCCGCGCTGAAGTAATACAGGATTTCCGTGCCGGACTACCTGCACGCGCGCTGGCCCGATTTCCTGGCCGCGCTGCAGGCGGCGGCGCGCGCGGACGCGGAGCTCGCGGCGTTTGCGGCCAATGCGGATTGCCGCTTCCGGCTGGTGGCGGGAGAGCGCGTCGCCGAATTTGTTTTTGTTCCTGGATCTTCCTTCCTCATAACGGAAGAAATCCGGGATAAAACCCCGGCGTTCGTACTTGAAGCTCCCGTCGCAGTGTGGGAGAAGTTCTTCTCCAACCCGCCGCCCGCGCCCTTCCACGGCATCTACGCCATGAAGATGCGTGTGCCCGAATTCAAGGTCGCCGGCAGCGAGCTGGCACTGGCGCAGAACATGCACCTGGTGCGGCGCGTGCTGGAGATCGGCAGGGAGGTTGTCAATGGCGTGCAGGAAAAGAAAAATTCGGCCCCGAAGGCGGGAACGAAAGAGAGCATTCGCGCCGGCTATGTCTGGATCGAATTCGAAGGCCGGCCGAGCCGGATCTACTACGAGGAGGCCGGCGCGGGGCGCGACTTGCTGTGCCTGCACACCGCCGGGTCCGACTCGCGCCAGTTCTACAAACTGCTGAACGATGCCGGCCTCGGCGCCGAGTGGCGCATGGTCGCGTTCGATCTGCCGTGGCACGGCAAGAGCCTGCCGCCGGAGGGCGCGCCGATTGGCGAGTGGGATCTGACCACTGAGCGCTACGTCGCGGCGATCGAAGCGGTGATCGAGGCGCTGGGACTGCGCCGCCCCGTGCTGCTCGGCTCGTCAATGGCGGGGCAGATCTGCCTGGAGATGGCGCTGCGCTGGGGCGAGCGCCTCGGCGGCGTGATCGCCTGCGAAGCGAGTGAACGCATCGTCGGTCGCGAAGTGCCCTGGACGCGCCACCCTCACGTCAACGAATCGGTCTTCGTGCCCGAGTGGGTGCACGGCCTGATGGCGCCGCAGAGTCCGCCCGAGCGCGTACGTGAGATCTGGTGGGAATATTCGCAGGGCGGTTACGGTGTGTTCTGGGGCGACATCCGCTTCTACGGCCGCGAGTGGGACGCGCGCGAGCGGGTCGGGCACATCGACACGAAAAAATGCCCGGTACTCATGTTGACAGGGGAGTACGACTACTCCTGCACGCCCGAGATCTCGCGTGCCACCGCGGCAAAGATCCCCGGCGCGGAATTCGAGGTGATGCGCGGCATGGGACATTTCCCCATGGCGGAGAACCCGGACCTGTTTCTCGAGTACCTTCGCCCCGCTCTCGCAAAACTGCGCGCCAGGTGATGCGGCGGTTTCTCGCCGATTTCGGTTCCTCCTACGCCGCCAGCGGGCTGGTCGGCTTCATTTTCGCCGCCACCGGTCCGGTGGCGATCATCCTCGCGGTCGGCGCGCAGGGCGGGCTTTCCGAGTCCGACCTGTCGTCGTGGATCTTCGGTGCGTTTTTCATCAACGGGCTCATCAGCATCGCGTTTTGCCTTTTCCACCGCCAGCCGCTGGTGTTCTTCTGGAGCATACCTGGCGCGGTGCTGGTCGGCCCGGCGCTCGGCCACCTGTCGTTCCCCGAAGTGATCGGCGCGTTCATCGCCACCGGCGTGCTGATGATGGCGCTCGGGCTCTCGGGCTGGGTGCGGCGCTGCACCGAGGCGGCGCCGATGCCGATCGTGATGGCGATGGTGGCGGGCGTGTTCCTGCGCTTCGGCACCGGCCTCGTGCACGCGGTGCGCGACGACATCGCCGTTGTCGCGCCGATGGTCGCGGTTTTCATTTTCCTGTCGTTTTTCAGGCAGGCAGGCCGATGGCTGCCGCCGCTGATCGGTGCCATGGTCATTGGAATCGTTTCTGTTTTTTTGTTCGATAAATATAATCAAGGCGAAACGGCACTACGATTCGCGCCGCCCAATCTCTATCTGCCGGCATTTTCCTGGCAGGCGATGATCGAGCTGGTGGCGCCGCTCGCGATCACGGTGCTGGTGGTGCAGAACGGGCAGGGTTTCGCGGTGCTGAGCGCCGCGGGCCACAAGCCGCCGATCGATGCCATCGCCGTGGCCTGCGGCGCCGGATCGATCGTCACCGCGTTCGTGGGCTCGGTCTCGACCTGCCTCACCGGCCCGGTCAACGCGATCATCTCGTCCTCGGGCGAGAAGCAGCGGCATTACACGGCGGGGGTTGTCGTCGGCCTGCTCGCGCTGGCCTTCGGCCTCCTGTCGCCGCTCTTCGTGCGCCTGCTGCTCTCGACGCCCCCTGCGTTCATCGCCGCACTCGGCGGCCTCGCGATGCTGCGCGTGCTGCAGACCGCGTTCGGCGTCGCGTTCGGCGGCAAATTCGCCCTCGGTGCGCTGGTGACTTTCCTTGTCACCGTGGCAGATGTACCGATCTTCAACATAGGCGCCGCGTTCTGGGGCCTGGTGATCGGTTTCGCGATTTCCTGGCTGCTGGAGCGCAGGGACTTCAAGGATTAGGACTGCGCGGTTCTCCTGCGGCCGACGAGATAGCGTACGCCCGCGCCACCGATCTGCTCGGCGTGCCTGCAGCCGGCAGCCATCGTGAACACGTCGCCATTGCGGTAGGCGCGCGCGGCGCCCTCGACGGTAAGCGTGATCTCGCCCTCAAGCACCAGCGCGCACACGTCGAACGGATGGGCGTGCGTCGCGTTGTCGGTCTTTGCCGCAAGCTGTTTGGTCTCGATTTCGTCGTAGCCGTCCGCCCTCAGGCGGCTTTCGAAACTGCTAGGGTTCATACTCACTCTCCCTGAATTGACGTGGGCTATCCGGCGAATATACCGTAGGTCAATCCAGATCCGATGCGGTTTCGCCCGCAGCCCTGGCACGCATTGAATGTAACATGGCACTTTCCGCTATCCGTCGGAGCTTGAAGGCAGACGCTTCTTCAACCGGCTCTCGGCGCAATCGCGTTACCAGCGTTTCCTGAACCAGATGGCGCACCTGCCGCCGCAGCTGCTGTGCGGACCGGCAGTGACGGCGATACCGTCACTGTTGTCCGCAAGTTATAGGGAACGGTCGCCCGCAGGCAGCAGGTCGGGCTCGCCGCAGTGCCGGAGGATCTCGGCGCGCACCGCGTCGCGCAGCTTCACCGCCGCGGCCCAGTCGGCACCTTCGGGCGCGATTGGCGCGCTGATCGTGACCGATACCGCGGCGCGGCGCAGGTACCGGGTGCCGTCGCGCAGCACCGAGCGCACGCCGCGCAGCGCCACCGGAACAACCGGGATGCCGGCCTGCGCCGCGGCCTGGAAGGCGCCGGTACGGAAACCCATCAGGCCGGTGTTGCGCGTGAGCGTGCCTTCCGGAAACACGATCAGCGAGATGCCGCGCTTCGCGACTTCGGCGAGTTCGTTGGCGTGTTCGGCGCTTTTCGCGACGTCGAAGCGTTCGATGAACTGCGTGCCGAAACCCGAGAGCAGCGCGCGCATGAGGAAATTTTCTTTGAACTCGCGCTTGGCGACGAAGGCATAGCCGCGGTACTCGAGAATCGAGAACAGCACCAGCGCGTCGAGGTAGCTGGTGTGGTTCACCGCCAGCACCACGGGTGTTTTTATTTCAAGCTGTTCCTTTCCCCGGACGGCAACCGGGATGCCTGACAGAAAAAGGAACCATCTTGAGACGGTTCTTCCAACACCCCAGCACGCTCTAGCCGGAAGGAGAAGCGCCGCGAAAAAAACGAAAGGAATAAGTACAGCGAATACCACGTAGGCGCGCAGCGCGAACAGCGCGCCGCCGAGCGTTCGCAGGCCGCGGCGCAGCTGCGGCGCGGCGCCGGCGAGCACCAGGCGGACGAACTGCAGCCACACCGCTCCACCCGTAACGGCAGCAGGCCCGCGCTCGTAGAACTCGCGTGCGGCGACGCGCCGGATCTTGCCGCTCGAGGTCTTGGGCACGGTGCCGGGCGGTGCGAGCACGATGTCGTCGGCTGGCGCGCCGATCAGGCTTACGGCAAGTTCGTTGATCATGCGCTTCAGGTCGTCGTGGCGCGACGGCGCATTTTCCGAGCCGGCATTGCGCATTTCGGCCAGCACCACCACGCGCTCGGTGCCGGTGGCCGCGTCCCGGCTGCCGAACACCGCGACGCAGCCGCGCCGCACGCCGGCGAGATCGCCCACCGCCTGCTCCAGTTCGTAGGGGCTGATGTTGCGCCCGCCGCGGATGATGATGTCCTTCTCGCGGCCGGTGAGGAACAGCGTGCCTTCGGCAAGGTAGGCGCGATCGCCGGTATTCACCCAGTCGCCGCTGCCGAACAACGTCTTCGTCGCCTCCGGATTGCGGTAGTAGCCCGAGGTGGAGGAGGGGCCGCGGAATTGCAGATGGCCTTCCTGCCGGTCGGGCAGCTCTTGGCCGGCGGAATCCACCACGCGGATGTCGTGGCCGGGAATCGGCGTGCCGCAGCCGATCACGATCAACGGAGAGGCGTCCTCCGGCACCGCTTCCACCGCCTCGCCCGAGCGCGTGAAGCGCTCGCGGTCGAGGCGGTCGGCGCGCCAGGGTGTGCCCGGCACGGTGATCGCCACACCGACCGAGGATTCCGCCAGACCGTAGGACGGCGAGAGGCAGTTCTTGCGCAGACCGAACCTGCCGAAGTGCTTTTCGAACTGGAGGATCGTGTCCGGGCTCACGGGTTCGGCGGCATTGAAGGCAAAGCGCCACGACGAGAGGTCGATGCCCTCCATCTCTTCGTCCGGAATGCGGCGCAGGCACAGCTCGAAGGCGAAGTTCGGGCCGCCGGACATGGTGCCGCGATGGCGGTGAATGGCGCGCATCCAGCTCGAGGGCCGCGACAGGAAGGCGAGCGGCGACATCAGCACCGTGGGAAAACCAAGGGCGAGGGAGGCAAAGTTGGCGCCGATGAGACCCAGGTCGTGGTACAGCGGCAACCAGCTCACGAACACGTCCTCCGGGTTGGCGCTTACCGCCGCTCCCATGGCGCGCACGTTGGCCATCAGGTTGGCGTGCGACAGCACCACGCCCTTGGGATTGCCGGTGCTGCCGGAGGTGTACTGCAGGAATCCCGTTTCGCCGGGCTTGCCGTGCACGGGATTGAAGTTTTTGCCTTGGGTTGAACTTATTTCTTGAGGAGTCAAAATAAAATTCAAAGACTCCACTTGGGCGCGCAGCAGGTACGCCAGCGGCTTCGCCTCGGGAATCGTGATCATGATCGTCGCGCCGGCGCTCTTGAGGATGCCGACGTGGCGCTTCATGTGGTCTTCGATCGTCGTCAGCCGCGCCGGCGGATACAGCGGCACCGGCACGCCGCCCGCGAGCAGCACGCCGTAGAACGAGTAGAGGTACTCCTTGCAGGTCGGCAGCATGATCGCCACCATCTGCCCGTGCAGCAGGCCCGCCCGCGTGAGGTGCGCGGCGTAGCCCATCGCGCCGTCCCACAACGCGCGGTAGCTGAGCGGGAACTCCTTTTGCTCCTCGTACATGAACACCGTCAGCCGCTCCGGCTGGTGCTCGACGTGGTATTCGAGCGCCTCGGTCAGCGTACGAGCCTGTGTCTCGGAGGGCGCGCGCACGCCCTCCGTGGTCACCAGTTTCGCGACGCTGCGGTCGGCCGCCTGTGGCGCGTGGCCCACCGAGGAAAGCAGAAAACGCAGCAGGTCGCGCGGCGTCTCGCTGGTCGCCAGCGCCTGCTCCGGGAGACTCGCGCCGAATTCCTTTTCGAGGCGCAGCACCAGTTCGACGCGCGCCAAGCTGTCGAGGCCAAGCTCCTTTTCCAGCGAGCTGTCGAGCGTCGCGTGCGGTTCGACGTGCGGGCGGGCTTCCTTCGCCACGGCAACGACTACCTCGAGCAGGCGTTCTGGAGCGATTTCTCTTGCGGTCTGATTCATCGGTCGCGGCGAGTGTAGACTATCCGCATGCGTCCATTTCTGAAGCTTGTGTTGTGCGCTGCACTAGTGCTCCTGCCGCTTTTGCCGGCTACAGCCGGCGCGCAGTATCCGGAGCGCACGATCAACCTGATCGTCGCGTATTCGCCTGGCGGCGGCACCGACCTGATCGCACGGGCGATCGCGCCGTTCGTGGAGAAGTATCTCGGAGGCGGCGCGCGGATCGTGGTGGTCAATCGGGCCGGCGCCGGCGGCGAGATCGGCTTCGCGGCCCTCGCCGGTTCGCCACCCGACGGCTACACCATCGGCTTCGTCAACACGCCGCCGCTGCTCACGATCCCGATCGAGCGCCCGGCCCAGTTCAGCTGGCAGCGCTTCGATTACCTCGGCAACATCATCGACGACCCGTGTAATTTTTCGGTGCACGTGGACACCGATATCAAGGATCTCAAGCAGCTCGCCGCTTTTGCCAAGGCGAATCCCGGCGCGGTCACCGTCGGCACCACGGGTATCGGCTCGGACGATCATCTCGCGATGCTCATGTTCGGGCGCGCCGCGGGCGTGCAGCTGCGCCACATCCCGTTCAAGGGCTCGGCCGACGTGCGCGCGGCGATCGCCGGCAAGCAGATCACCGTCGCCGCGATCAACATCGGCGAGGCGCTGCAGTACCAGAAGGGCGGCACGCTGCTGCGCAACCTCGTGCAGATGAGCCCGGCGCGCACCAACCTCGCGCCCGACCTGGCGACCGCGCGGGAGCAGGGCTACGACATCGAACTCTCATCGCTGCGCGGCATGGTCGCGCCGAAAGGCCTGCCGCCGGAAATCCGCGAGCGCCTCGTCAGAGCGATCGAGCGCTCGGTTTCCGACCCGGAGTTCCAGGCCAAGGCGGTGCAGTTTTTCTCGCCGCTGCGTTACCTGCCGCCGGCGCAGTACGAAGCGCTGGTGCGCGATGCCGACGTCACCTACCGCGCGCTGTGGAAGGAACTGCCCTGGGCGGATAAGTAAGCCCGGCTATTGCGCAGTAACGCCTGCGGCCTTCACGACTTTCGCCCAGCGCGGGATCTCGGCGCGGACGTGCGCGTCGAGTTCGGCCGGCGTCGAGCCGGCGACCTGGTAGCCTGAAGCTTCGATCTGCTTCTTCTGCGGCAGGGATGAGCCGATGGCGTCGAACATCAAGTCCACTTCGCGGCCCAGGATCGCGGTGATCGCCGGGCCGCTGCCCTTGTAGGGCACGTGCGTCATGTCGACGCCGACCGTCATCTTGAACAGTTCCACCGCGAGGTGGCTGGTGTTGCCGGGACCGGCGGAGGCGTAGTTGAGCTTGCCCTTGTTGGCTTTTGCGGCATCAATGAGATCGCGCAGCGTGCGGATAGGCGAGTCCGCGTGCACTTCCACGACCAGCGGCGCGACTGCGGCCAGCGTGATCGGCGTGAAATCCTTGAGCGTGTCGTAGGGCAGCTTCTGCATCAGCGTCGCGTTCACCGCGTGCGCGGTCAGCAGCAGCACGATGGTGTAGCCGTCGGGCGGCGATTTGGCGGTGAAGTCGGCGCCGATGGTCGAGCCGGCGCCCGGCTTGTACTCCAGCAGCACCGGCTGGCCGAGGCCCTTGGTCATCTCGTTGGCGATCGGCCTCGCCAGCACGTCCGAACTGCCGGCCGGCGGGTAGGCCATGACGAATTTGATCGGGCGAGAAATTTCATGAGCGAAGTACCTCCCCTGAAGTCGCACCGGTTAACTTTCCGTTTTCCCAGGTCACCGCGCCGTTCACCAGCGTGTATTCGATGCCCTGTGAGCGCATCACCATGCGCTTCGCGCCGCCGGGAAGGTCGTAGCGCCGCTCCGGGCGCCCGAGCGAGCCGACCGTGGCCGGATCGAAGATCGCGAGGTCGGCGGCCAGTCCTGCCTTGAGGCGGCCGCGATCCTGGATGCCGAAGAAATCCGCCGGGTCCGAGGTCATGCGCCGCACCGCCTCTTCCAGCGTGAGCACCTTCTTCTCGCGCACCCACGTGCCGAGCATGTAGCTCGGATAGCCGGAGTCGCACAGCATGTCGAGGTGCGCGCCGCCGTCGCCGAGACCCAGCAGCATCGCCGGATTATTGAGGATCTCGGCCATCCGGTCGACGCGATTGTTGAATGAAGTCATCGTGAACTCGTTGTCCAGATCGTCGGCGAGGGTGAGATCGAGGAAGGCATCCACGCCGTCCTTGCCCTGCGCCGCGGCGACTTCGGCGACTGTTTGTCCTTCCCATTTTTTTAAATTTGAAGATTTGACTTCATGAACCGTAATGCGCTCCCAATTGCCGAATGCCGCGGGACGCTTCAGCTCTTCACGGAATTGATTCCTGAAATTTGAATCTCCATACACAGCGGCCTGCGCTGCCTTGGACTTGTCCTCGAACACGCGCTGCCACGACGGGAAGGCGGCGAAGGAGAACGGGTTGCGCATGTTGATCTCGCGCGTCAGCGGCAAGGGCGAAGTCTGCGGCCGCGCGCCGCGCGCGATCATCGGCGCCGCCTTGCGCAGCGAGGTGCGCACCGCTTCGGAAATGTCGTCCCGGTCGAACATCGCGATGAAGGTGATCGGCCGCGCGCTTTCGGTGAGCATGAAGTCGAGCAGCTCCAGCTCCGGATCTTCCATGACGCCGATCTGCTTGGTCATGGCGATTTCGATCGATCCCTTGGAGCGCTCCTTCAGCGCGTTGCAGTAGGCCTTGAGTTCCTCGCGGCTCGCGTTGCGGCAGGCGAGCGGGCGTCCGGCGTAACCCATGTGCTGGTTCAGCAGCGTGCTGGAGAAGCCGAAGGCGCCGGCGTCCATCGCCTCTCCCAGCAGTTTCTTTATTTCATTCGTTTCCACAACGGAAGCGGCGCGCTCCATCGAGGCCTCGCCCATGACGTAGTGGCGGAACGGCGTGAGCGGCGCGAGGAAGGCGAGGTTGAGAGAGGGCTTGCGGGCGGCGGCTGCGTCCATGTACTGCGGGAAGCTCTCCCAGTCCCAGGTGATGCCCTGGTCGAGTACTTCGAACGGGATCGCCTCGACGTTCACCAGGTCGCGCATCGCAATTTCGCGCGTCTCGGGCCGGCAGGGCGCGATACCGACGCCGCAGTTGCCCATCACCACGGAGGTCACGCCGTGCCAGGAGGAGGGCGTCAGCGCGCCGTCCCAGCAGATCTGCGCGTCGTAGTGGGTGTGCGGGTCGATGAAGCCGGGCGCCACGGCCAGGCCCGCGGCATCGATGGTTCTTTTTGCCGCCTCGGTGATTTTCCCGATCCGGGCGATCTTGCCGTCCGCGATCGCGACATCGGCCTGGCGCGCCGGCGCCCCGCTGCCGTCGATCAGCAGGCCGTTCTTGATCAGGAGGTCGCAGGCCATCGGTGCGGGGCAGTGTACCCCGAGTAGACTGCGTGCCAAGGGGGAGGCTGGCGCCAGCTGTGAAACATCCATTCGAACAGCTACTCGCGGTTGCGCGCGAGGTGTCGTTCATGAAAGGCGCCGAGCTCGTGCGCCAGGGCGAAGCGTCGCGCGGCTGCTACCTGATCCGCGCCGGCTCGGTGGAAGCGCGCGTGGCGCTGCCCGGCGGCGGCTCGCTCACGGTGGCGCAGTTCCGCGACGGCGACATGTTCGGCGAGATGGCGTTGATCGAGCGCGGCGTGGTGTCCGCCACGGTGGTGGCGCATTCCAACGTCGATGCCTGGTTCGTCGGCCGCGACGATTTCCGCGCGCTCGTCGCCAGCCGCGAAGCCTCGGCGCTCGATGTCCAGCGCGCCATCACCCGCGCGCTCTCCGACAAGTTGCGCGTGCTGAATGAGCGGGTCAAGGAGTACGCCGCGGTCGAAGACCGCCCCGCGACCGGGGCCGCGCCGGCCGCTGACCCGCTCGCAGGCGTCGCGCGCTCGCGCCGCGCCTCCTTCGACTGGAAGGCGTTCCTGCCGGTGTTGCCGTTCTTCGAAGGCTTCGACGAGGACGAAATGGACGAACTGGTCTCCACCGGCAAAGTGCTGGAACTGCCGCGCGGCGCCTGGGCCTTCGTCGCCGGGCGCCCGGCGGACAGCTGCTATCTGGTGGTTCGCGGCGCGCTCGAAGTTTTTACCCGGACGGAAAAGCTGGAGCGCCGCGTCGCCATCGCCGGTCCTGGCGAGCTGGTCGGCTTCATGGCCGTGATCAACGCCGCGCCGCGCGCCAACAACACCCGCGTGCGCGAAGCCTGCTGCCTGCTCGAAATCCCGCGCGCCGCGTTCCTCGACATCTACAACGGCACCTCAGGCATTAGCGTCAGACTGCACCACGCCATCCATCGCAGCCTGATGCGCTCGATCGCGCGCACCAATACACAGCTGACACGCCTTATCTCGCATGTGCGCCTTTCCTCCGCGGCCAGCGAGGCGGCCGACCTCGAAGCGGCACTGCACGGGCAGATGTGGCGGGCGGAGGGGTAGGGGCGTACCGGAAAACGGTACGATCGTACCGATTTTCGGTACAGATCTTGTCTTTCTCGTTATGCGGATTTTCGCTCGACCGCGTAGTCCGTGATTGCGCCAATAAGCCAAGATTGACAAACTTGTATCCGCTCAAGCACTTAGTAAATACGAGCGAGACGAAATGATGCCCGGCTCGGAGGTGCTGGCGGCCATGGCGCGCGCGCTCGGCGTGCCCGAGAGCTACCTGCTCGGCCAGAACGACCTCACGCTCGAATCGGTCGAGTTCCGGAAAAACAAGATTACGAGCCGGAAAGACGAGGCCTCGATTAAGGCGTCTGCGCTCGGCCTGGAAGCTCGGGTTCGATCCCATCCCCAACCTGGCCGAGTTTCTGGAGGAACAGGGTATCAAGGTGATCCCACTCAAGTTGGTCGATTCGGTGTCCGGGCTCATGTGCGTTGCCCGGCGTAGCAAGGGCGGAGATGTCCCCATTGTCATCGTCAATCAGGAGGACACGGGAGAACGGCAGCGCTTCACGCTGGCGCACGAACTGGCGCACCATGTTCTGCAAGCGCCAAGTGGACTCAAAGGCGAGAAACTCGCGCATCGTTTCGCGGGAGCTTTCCTGATGCCTGCGGAAATTCTCTGGCGCGAAGTCGGCAAGCATCGCGAATCGCTGTCGATCGGTGAGCTTCTCGAACTGAAAGCCCTGTTCAAAGCCAGCATCCAGGCCATTACCTATCGGCTAAAGGATCTGAAGATCATCGGCGAGCCGCTATTCAAGCGGCTGTTCGACGAGTTCGTCCGGCGAGGCTGGAGAAAGCCGCCCTATGCCGAACCCGGGGCCATCGAACGGGAGAAGCCCGAACGGTTCACGCGGCTCTGCTACCGGGCAGTCTCCGAGGGGGCGGTTTCCGAGGCGAAGGCCGCCGAGCTTCTGGGAGTCAGTGTCCGGGAACTCAATCGCCGGTTGGAAAGCCCTGCCTGAACGTCCGGTGCGATGGACGTCCTCGTTTCCGATACGTCCGTCGTCATCGACCTCGAACGGGCGGAACTGATCGAGCACATCTTCGCGCTGCCTTATTGCTTTGTCGTCCGCGAACCATTTTGCCGGCGCCGACAAAATGGTCGTACTCGGCTCCGGCAGCCAGCGCCAGGTCGAGGACTACCACCTCTCCCGCTTCGCCTGCTGCCTCATCGCCCGGAACGGCGAGTCGCGCAAGTCCGAGCTATCGGTCGGACGAGGCTTCCCGGCTATCTCACTGGAAAACCGAAGGCCTGGAAAAAGCCATATTTATCAATAGCCTGTAATCACATGAGGACGCCCTGTGGTTGACCGAAGGGGAAAGCGGTTCTAAACTGCAATGGTTCCATAATGGTTCCAAGGAGTCGCCATGCTCAACCTGACGCTCAAGAACATCCCGAAGGACCTCCATGCCCAGCTCAAGGAAAGCGCCGAACGCAACCGGCGCAGCCTGAACAGCGAGATCCTCTCCCGGCTGGAGAGCGATTTCTCCGCGCCGGTCGTCGATCGCGAAGCGCATGCGCGGGCGCTGCGGGAACTCGTCGCCCGGCTGCCCCGCGTCGACCATGGCAAAGTCACACGCTACAAACGCCAGGGCCGGGCGTGATCGTCGTCGACAGCAACGTCGTCGCGTACTACTGGGTCAACGGGCCGCTCACGGAGCTCGCCCAGCGCGTGCAGACGAAGGATTCGGAATGGCATGTGCCGATCCTCTGGCGCTCGGAGATGCGCAGCGTTCTGACGGGGTATCTGCGTGACGGCAGCCTTAGCATAGAGCAGATCACGCGCCTCATGACCTCAGCCGAGGAATCGTTCGTTGGCCGGGAGCACATCGTGCCAAGCGATAAAGTGTTCCAGCTTGCCGCCGAAACGCCTCTGTCCGCCTACGACTGCGAGTTCGTCGCGCTCGCATCCACGCTCGGCATTCCGCTGGTCACCGCGGACAAGGCGGTGCTGAAGGCATTCCCGGATCGAGCGCT
>CAMDRF010000022.1 GCA_945906765.1 Nitrosovibrio sp. Nv4
GCTGCCACGATAGGCTTCACGGCGGGATCCAGTGGCAGCATCGTCTTGGCTTGTTTGACGAAGGGCGCCAGCGCATAGGCCTGGCGACTGTGCCCCACCCGATCAAGCAAATAACCGAGCCGGCGTACCGCCGAGTTTTCATATGCAGCCGCCGCCGTTGCCAGCATGCGCGGGTTGGCTTTGGCGCCGATATCCTTGACGATTTGCGCGACGCCATTAATGCCGGCCGCCTTGTGGAAGTAGCGTACGCAGTCGAGCAGCGTCAGTTCGACACCGGCGACGTTGGCGAATCCGGCGTCGCTCTTCATCTGGCTCACCAGCTTGGGCTTATTGACCTGGGCGAATGACTCGGCAGCCTGGTAGAGGAATTGCAGGCGATGACGGCCAAGGTCGAAGTCGCGCAACTGCCTGGGAACAACGATCTGGAAAACCATGCTGGCCTGATGCGATGAGCCGTGGAACGCCGCCGCACGCAGCAGCGAAATGCGGTAGTCGATCCCCTGATGCTTCATCAGCGGATCGATCCACTTCACGGGGTCTGGCGCGCCCGCGATCTGGTCTTCCGGGCGCAGGATGAGATAGAAGCCATGCCTGGGGTTCGCCAAGCGGTGCTTATTGATTGCCCGCGTGAGCGCCGCAGCTAGTGCCTGCGGCTTTAGGCCCAGCGCAGCGGCTACATCATTCCGGGAGAAGTAGGCGCGGCCGTGCCCAAGCAGATCGTCGAGGTAAGATTCGAGGGAGACCATGCCGTAACATACACAAAACTCTACAAATAATCAATAGTTTTGCATATGATTTGGGTCACTCCCACTCGATCATCAACGGCATATGTAACCCATTGTCACAGCTAGCACTTCGTGCTGCGAGCAGCATTTTTACCGTCAGAATTACCGTCAATTTGATTTGATCCCCGAAAATAGCTTTGAGCATCTATCGAGATGTATCGCGATCAATCGACGATCTCTTGCGGTTCACCTTTCGAGATGTATCGAGATCTATCGGTTCCCGCGATGCCCCTTGGCAACGTCAACACGCCCTTCTGCTCGTCGAAATGGCGCAAGAAAGTCCGGCATCAAATCACTTAACTTATTGTCTTTCCATTCTTATTCGTCAATTTTTTTACCGTCAAGGAACCCAACCAGAGGCACTAACAATCCGAAAAAGGCAAGAACTGGCGCCATCAAATGGCTTAACTATTTGTCACACAAAGTGTTTTCGATCATTTTTTTACCGTCAGCCAACAATGGCTGGCGGAATGAGGTCAGAGGTCAATCAGGACGGTGGCGGCAAGTTCAAGCCAGCACTTTGAGCCCGTGCTTCTCGACCACGGCCAACAACTTGAGCGCCATGCCGCTGGGCCGCTTGGTCCCGGCCTCCCACTTCTGCACCGTGGACTCACTAGTGTTCAGATAGCGGGCGAATACGGGTTGACTGACATGTGCCCCCTCGCGAATTCGCTTGATCTCCTTCGGGGGGATCACCGACGGCGCAGTGAGACACGATTCGTCAAATTCGCGCATGGTCGCCTTGTCGATGGTTCCGGCGCGATGCAACCCTTGGGCTGCGCTGTGGATCGCCTCGAAGGCGTCGCTCTTGAACTTGGCTTTACGTTTCATCGCATAGCTCCAGTAAGTCTCCCTGATTCAGCGCGGCCCGCAACTCAGTGTCCCTCATGCGGCCAAAGGCCTGCGCCAGTTTCTTGAAATTAGCAAGCTCATCATCCTCGATATTGGCTCGGTTCTTCTTGGCAAACAGATAAGCAAAAATCCAATGCCGCCCGCCCTTTGCCAGCACGATCGAGCGGTGCATGTTCTTGTTCAGCCGCTTCTTGAACACGCCTCCGCCCAGATCGTCAGCCTGCCTTTGCATGGCTTCACGAACCGCCGCAATCAACGCGCGATCACCGATGCCCGCCTTCCTCGCCGCTTTGCTGAACCAGGCCGTCTTGAAAGCTCGCGTCAAAGGCTTTTTCAGCATGCCGTAGTGTAGTACCACGTCCTACTTATGTCACGTCCTGGCATGACCGCGACGAGGCCGCGCAAGCCATGCGATACAAATCCTCAGCTGATCTGAAACCTTGTCCGAGGTTTTGTATCATCTGCCGTCAACATTTTAGCTTCAGATCGATTCACATCTACCTCAACAGGCTTCATTCGTTACATAAAATTAATGCGATAATATATTGTTATTAAACCACTTTTAACCTACTCCCACTCGATCGTGGCAGGCGGCTTGGAGGAAATATCGTAGGTCACGCGGTTGATGCCGCGCACCTCGTTGATGATGCGGCTCGACACCCTTGCGAGCAATTCGTGCGGTAGCGGCGCCCAGCCGGCGGTCATGAAGTCAGAGGTTTCGACCGCGCGCAGCGCGACCACGTACTCGTAGGTGCGTCCGTCGCCCATCACGCCCACCGACTTCACCGGCAGGAAGACGGCGAACGCCTGGGCGGTCTTGTCGTACCAGCCTGACTTTCGCAATTCTTCAATGAACACCGCGTCGGCTCTTTGCAGCAAATGAACGTATTCTTTTTTTATTTCCCCTAGCACCCGCACTCCCAGCCCCGGTCCCGGGAACGGATGGCGGAACACCATCTCGCGCGGCAGGCCAAGCGCGAGCCCGAGATCGCGGACTTCGTCTTTGAACAGTTCGCGCAGCGGCTCCAGCAGCTTCAGGTGCAGGCTATCCGGCAGGCCGCCCACGTTGTGGTGCGACTTGATGGTCACGGCCTTCTTCGTCTTCGCGCCCGCGGACTCGATCACATCCGGGTAGATGGTGCCCTGCGCGAGCCATTTTGCGTTCTTGATCTTCGCCGACTCACGCTGAAAGACGTCGACGAACAATTTGCCGATGATCTTCCTCTTCTGCTCCGGGTCGGACACGCCCCCGAGCGCGGCAAACATCTCGCCGCTCGCGTCGACGTGGATCACCTTGACGTGCATGTGCTCCGCGAACGTCGCCATGACCTGCTTCGCCTCGTCCAGCCGCAGCAGGCCGTGGTCGACGAACACGCAGGTGAGCTGCTTGCCGATCGCCTTGTGGATCAAGGCTGCAGCAACCGAGGAGTCCACGCCTCCGGAAAGACCGAGGATGACTTCTTCGTCGCCTACCTGTTTTTTGATTCCTTGAATGGCTTCGGAAACATAATCCGGCATGTTCCAATCGCCCCGGCAGCCGCTGATTTCGCGCACGAATCGGTGCAGCAGCTTCGTGCCCTGTGCGGTATGCGTGACTTCCGGGTGGAACTGCACCGCGTAGTAGCGGCGCGCCTCGTCCGCCATGCCGGCGATCGGGCATGCCGCGGTCGAGGCCATGAGCTTGAAGCCCGGCGGCATCTCGACCACCTTGTCGCCATGGCTCATCCAGACTTTCAGTATGCCGTGGCCTTCAGGCGTGCGGAAATCCTCGATGCCATCCAGAAGCTTGGTATGGCCGCGCGCCCGCACTTCGGCGTAGCCGAATTCGCGCAGCTTGCCGGGTTCGACCTTGCCGCCGAGCTGCTGCGCCATGGTCTGCATGCCGTAGCAGATGCCCAGCACCGGCACGCCCAGCTCGAATACAGCCTGAGGCGCCTTCAGCGTGGATTCTTCGTAGGCTGAGAGGTGACTTCCGGAAAGAATCACCCCATTAGGCGCGTACTCGCGCACGAAAGCGTCGCTGACGTCGCAGGGGTGGATCTCGCAATAAACTTTGGCTTCGCGCACCCGGCGCGCGATGAGCTGCGTGTACTGCGCGCCGAAGTCGAGGATGAGGATCTTGTCGTGCAAATCGCTACTCGACCCGGTAGTTCGGGGCCTCCTTGACAATCTGGACGTCGTGCACATGCGACTCGCGCATGCCGGCCGACGTGATCTGCACGAAGCGCGCCTTGCTGCGCAACTCGTCGATGGTCCGGCAGCCGGTGTATCCCATGCTGGCGCGCACCCCGCCCAGCAGCTGCTCGATCATCGACAGCGCACTGCCTTTGAACGGCACCCGGCCCTCCACGCCTTCGGGGACCAGCTTGTCAACGTTCATGTCGGAATCCTGGAAGTAGCGGTCGGCGGATCCCTTTTGCATCGCGCCCAGCGATCCCATGCCGCGATACGACTTGTAGGAACGGCCCTGGTAGAGCTCGATCTCGCCGGGCGACTCCTCGGTGCCGGCAAACAGCGAGCCGAGCATGACCACGTGCGCGCCCGCGCCGAGCGCCTTGGCGATGTCGCCCGAATACCGGATGCCCCCGTCGGCAATCAGCGGCACGCCGGCTTTCGCCAGCGCTTCCGCGACGTTCATGATCGCCGTGATCTGCGGCACGCCGACCCCGGCCACCACGCGCGTGGTGCAGATCGAACCCGGGCCGATGCCGACTTTTACCGCATCGGCGCCGTGATCGACGAGCGCGCGGGCGCCCTCGCCCGTGCCGACATTGCCGCCGATGACCTGCATCTCCGGGTACTTTTTCTTGATCCACTTGACGCGGTCGAGAACGCCCTTGGCATGCCCGTGCGCCGTGTCCACCACCAGCACGTCCACGCCGGCATCGACCAGCAGTTCGACCCGCTCCTCGGTGCCTTCGCCCACGCCGACCGCCGCGCCGGTGCGCAGCTTGCCCTGCGAATCCTTGCAGGCGTTGGGATGCTCGGTCTCCTTGATGATGTCCTTGACGGTGACGAGTCCTTTCAGGCGCCACTGTTTGTCCACCACCAGCACGCGCTCCAGGCGGTGCTTGTGCAGCAGCGCCAGGGCATCGGCGCGGCTCGCGCCCTCGTTCACGGTCACCAGCCGCTTCTGCGGCGTCATGATGTTGCGCACCGGCTGGTCGAGTTTCTTCTCGAAGCGCAGGTCCCGGTTGGTGACGATGCCGACAACCTTGCCCGCCGAAATCACCGGGAAGCCCGAGATGCGGTGTTTCTTCTGCAGCGCGATTACCTGCCGCACGCGCATGTCCGGCGCGATGGTCATCGGATCGCGCAGCACGCCCGACTCGAAGCGCTTGACCTTGGCGACTTCCGCGGCGTGCTCTTTGGGCGAAAAATTCTTGTGGATGATGCCGATGCCGCCTTCCTGGGCAATGGCGATCGCCAGGCGCGCCTCGGTCACCGTATCCATGGCGGCCGACATCAGGGGAATATTCAGGTCGAGCTTGCGGGTAAGCCGGGTCTTCAGGGAAACCTGGCGCGGCAGGACGCGCGAGTGGGCGGGAAGGAGGAGAACATCGTCGAAGGTCAGCGCCTTATGGATCACCCGCATGGTCAGCCCTGCTCTCAAAAACGCATTATACGCGAGTCAGGTGCGGGATGAAATCCTGCGCTTGCCGCGCGCGCGTGCGCGCCGCGCCTCGTTCGGGTCCGCCGCCAACGGCCGGAGAATTTCCACCCTGTCGCCCTCGCGCAGCCGGTGTTCGGGCGCGATGCGCTTGCCGAAGATTGCCAGCTTGAGCCGCGCCGCGCTCAATCCGTGGCGCGCGAGCTGGCCGCTCGCTTCGATCGCCTGGCGGGCGACCGCGCCTTCGGCCAATTCGAGCACGATGATGTCCTGGACATCCGCCAGGGCGTAAACCACTTCAACGCGCAAGCGGGACACCCGGGCTCGCCATGGCCCGGCGCGTGAAGGCTTCCACGGTAGCGTCGGCGATGCGCCTGAATACCGGCTCCAGGACCGCCGCGACGATGCGGTTGGAGAACTCGTACTCCATCGAATACTCGGCTTTGCATGCGCCCGCCCCCAGCGGAGTGATACGCCACGCGGCTGAAAACCGCTTGAACGGCCCTTCGACGAGCCGCATGTCGATGGATCGCCCGCGAACATGGATGTTCTCGGTGCTAAGCGAATACCGGAGCCCCTTGACCGCCAGAGTGAGCGTGGCGACGGTCCGGCCGGGTGAGCGCTCGTAAATCTCGGCCGCCGCGCACCAGGGCAGGAAGCCGGGATAGGATTCGACCGCGGCGACCATAGCGTAGAAATCGACGGCATCGCACTCGACGATTGCCGAGCGGGAGATGCGCTTCATGGGAAAATCAGCGCCAGAGCCCGATTGCGACCATGTCGATCACCGAAAACCGCAAAGCATTCCACGATTATTTCGTGGAGGATCGTTACGAGGCCGGCCTGGTGCTCGAGGGCTGGGAGGTCAAGGCGATCCGCGCCGGCCGCGCGCAGATCAGCGATGCCTACGTAATCGTGGATGAAGGCGCGCTCTGGCTGCTGGGCGCGCACATCAGCCCGCTCGGCAGCGCCTCGACCCATATCACGCCCGACGCCACGCGCACGCGCAAGCTCCTCATGCACGCCGAGGAAACCCGGCGCCTGGTGGGCAAGGTCGAACAACGCGGCTACACGCTGATACCGCTCGATCTGCATTTTGCCAAGGGTCGCATCAAGATCCAGATCGCGCTTGCCAAAGGCAAGCTCAAGCACGATAAGCGGGCGTCGGAGCGCGAGAAAGAATGGCAGCGGGAGAAGTCCCGCCTGCTGCGGGCACGCTAAGCGCCAACCAGGTGGACACCACGGTATCCGGGTTGAGCGACAGACTCTCGATCCCCTGCTCCATCAGCCAGCGCGCGAAATCGGGATGGTCGGACGGTCCCTGGCCGCAGATGCCGACGTACTTGCCTTGCTTGCGGCAGGCGCGAATCGCCATTTCGAGCATCGCCTTGACCGCGCCGTCGCGCTCGTCGAAGCCGGCCGCCACCAGTCCCGAGTCGCGATCCAGGCCGAGCGTGAGCTGCGTCAGGTCGTTGGAGCCGATCGAAAAGCCATCGAAGAATTCCAGGAATTGCTCGGCGAGGATCGCGTTGGAGGGCAGTTCGCACATCATCACCAGCCGCAAGCCGTCCTGGCCGCGCTGCAGGCCGTTTTCCGCCAGCAGCTGCACGACGCTGCGCGCTTCGCCCAGCGTGCGCACGAACGGCACCATCAGCTCGACGTTGGTCAGCCCCAGTTCATTGCGCACCTTGCGCAGCGCGGCGCATTCGAGCTCGAAGCAGGCGCGAAAATCCGCCGCCAGGTAGCGCGATGCGCCGCGCAAGCCGAGCATCGGGTTCTCCTCCTCCGGCTCGTAGCGCTCGCCGCCGAGCAGCTTGCGGTATTCGTTCGACTTGAAATCCGAGAGCCGGACGATGACCGGTTTGGGCCAGAACGCGGCCGCGATGGTGGCCACGCCTTCGACCATCTTCTCGCGGAAAAACGCCTTCGGATCCGCGTAGCCGCGTGCGGCGCGCTCCACGCCTGCTTTCAGATCCTGCGGCAGATCCGGCCAGTCGAGGCAGGCCCTGGGGTGGACGCCGATTTCGTTGTTGATGATGAATTCGAGCCGTGCCAGGCCGACGCCCGCATTCGGCAGCTGCGCGAAACCGAACGCCAGCTGCGGGTTGCCGATATTCATCGCGATCTTGACCGGGATCGGCGGCAGGTCGCCGCGCTCGCTCGTGATCACCTCGAAGGGCACGGCACCGGCGTAAACGTTGCCGGTGTCGCCCTCGGCGCAGGACACCGTCACGCTGGCCGCGGCCGCGAGCTGGGACGTGGCATCGCCACAGCCGATCACGGCCGGGATGCCAAGTTCCCGCGCGATAATCGCCGCGTGGCAGGTCCGGCCGCCGCGGTTGGTGACGATGGCGGACGCCAGCTTCATCACCGGCTCCCAATTGGGATCGGTCATGTCGGTAACCAGCACATCGCCCTTCCTGACGCTCGACATCTTCGAGGCATCCTTCACGATGCGCACCGGACCGACGCCGATCTTCTGGCCGATGGCCCTTCCGCTGACCAGCAGCGTGCCCGTCCCCTTGAGCCGGTAGCGCTCTTCGCTCCCGGCACCGCCTCTCTTCCCATCGCGGGATCGCACAGTCTCGGGCCGCGCTTGCAGCACATGGATGCTGCCATCCACGCCGTCCTTGCCCCATTCGATGTCCATCGGGCGCCCGTAGTGCTTCTCGATCAGGCAGGCGGTGCGGGAAAGCTCGAGAACGTCGACATCGCTCAGCGAGAAGCGGTGGCGCTGCGCGGCGGGCACGTCTTCGGTGCGCACCGAGTGCCCGGCCGACGTCTCGCCGGAAAAAATCATCCTCTGCAGCTTCGAGCCGAGCCGCCGGCGCAGGATGGCTGGATTGCCAGCCTCAAGCATCTGTTTGTGGACGTAGAACTCGTCCGGATTCACCGCGCCCTGCACCACCATTTCGCCCAATCCCCAGGACGATGTGATGAACACCACGTCGGAGAATCCCGACTCGGTATCGAGCGTGAACATGACCCCGCTCGCCCCCCGGTCGCTGCGCACCATCTGCTGGACTGCGGCCGAAACCGCTACGGGTCCGTGCGCGTAGCCCTGGTGCGCCCGGTAGGAGATCGCGCGGTCGTTGTAGAGGGAGGCGAAAACACGCCGGATTGCCTCCAGGACATGGCCGGCGCCCCGGATATTGAGGAAGGTTTCCTGCTGGCCCGCGAACGAGGCGTCCGGCAAGTCTTCGGCTGTCGCTGAGGAGCGAACTGCAAACGATACTTCACTTGACATTTGTTTTTCAAGTATTTGATAATATTCGAGTATAGATGATTCAACGTCCGGCGGAAATGGCGCGCTCTCGATCCAGCCCCGGATCTGGGCACCGCACTGCGCCAAGGCCACGACATCCTGCGGATCGAGCGTCTCGATCCGATCCGCGATGCGCCGGTCGAGTCCGCCGGCTGAAAGGAAGGCCTGGAAAGCCTGCGTTGTGGTGGCGAAGCCCCCGGGCACGCGCACCCCCGCACGCGCAAGCCCGCCGATCATTTCCCCCAGCGAGGCATTCTTGCCACCTACCCTGGGCAGGTCGGCCATGCGGAGATCTTTTAGCCACGCGACGTACATTTCCTTGGTATTTTAGCCAGCATGCCGCAACGCCGCACCGTGTTCTTCGTCTCCGATGGCACCGGCATCACCGCGCAGATGCTGGGACACAGCCTGCTCACCCAGTTCGAGGGGGTGGAGTTCAACCAGGTGACCCTGCCGTTTGTCGACACTGTGGACAAGGCCAACGAGTGCCTGGAGCGCATCGAGCGGGAATCGCTGCGCGGCAGCGGCCAGCCGATCGTCTTTTCCACCCTGGTGAACGGCGACGTGCGGGAAGTGGTGCGCCGCGCCAATGCGCTGTTCGTCGATTTCTTCGAGACCTTCATCGGCCCGATCGAGGGCGAGTTGGGCATCAAGTCGAGCCACACCGTCGGCCGTTCGCACAGCAGCACCGACAAGCAGGAATACAAGCAGCGCATCGAGGCGATCAATTTCACCATGGCGCACGACGACGGCGCCTCGCACCGCGAACTGAACGACGCCGACGTGATCCTGGTGGGGGTCTCGCGCAGCGGCAAGACGCCCACCAGCCTCTATCTGGCGCTGCAGTTCGGCGTCAAAGCGGCGAACTACCCGCTGATCCCGGAGGATTTCGAACGCAACAGCCTGCCCGAAGCCCTGCTCACGCAGAAGAAAAAACTCTACGGCCTGACCATCGCGCCCGAGCGGCTGCAGGAGATCCGGCGCGAGCGCCGGCCGGGCAGCCAGTATGCGGACCCCGCCAACTGCCGCTACGAGATCGAGCAGGCCGAGGCGCTGATGCGCCGCGAAGGCATCCGCTGGATCAATTCCACGGCGAAATCAATCGAGGAAATCGCCACCACGATCCTGCGCGAACTCAGGCTCGAGCGGCACGTTTACTGAACTCGTAGAAGCAGATCGCGGCGGCAGCCGCGACGTTCAGCGATTCGGCACCACCCGGCATCGGGATTGTCACCTTCAACCCGGCTTGCACCGCCAGCGCTTCACTCACGCCCTGCCCTTCGGCACCGAACAACCAGCCGATCCTCCCGGAAAGCTCGGCGTCCACAAGCGCGACGCCGCCACGCGGAACAGTGCAGATGACCTTCCCTCCAAAACCAGCGATAGCCGCGCCCAGTTCAGCGCTCTCCTGGATAGTCATCACAAAATGCGCGCCCATCCCGGCCCTGAGCACCTTGGGTGACCAGGCATCGGCGCATCCTCGCCCCAGCACCGCATGCCGGATGCCAAAGGCGGCGGCGCTGCGCAGTATCGTTCCCACGTTGCCGGCGTCCTGGATAGCTTCGAGGATTACACATGCTTTGGCGGATTTCAATTCCTGCGAGCCGAGCGGGATGGAGATCTCGGCAGCGACGCCGGTCGGTGTTTCCGCATCGCAGATTTGCCGGAACAGGGAATCGGCAAGCAGTACCGGTGTCCTGCCTGATCGTTCCACCAGCGAGGAGAGTTCGGGCCGCTGAGACCCGGACTTGCTGAGAATCAGGCTTTCAACAGCCTTGCCGGCCTGGAGATAAGCGGAGATCAGGTTCTCGCCTTCAATGATTGCGCGCCGCTGCTTGCGTCGTTCGCGCGCGTCGCGCGTCAGTTCGCGCCAGCGGCGCACGCGCGGATTGTCGCGGGAAGTGAGGATGCTCATGCGGGGCGCAGGAGACGCCGCACCGGCGCGAAGCTGCGGCGGTGGATCTCGCTCGGCCCATGGCGTTCCAGCAGCGCCAGGTGCTCGGGCGTCGGATAGCCCTTGTGACGGTCGAAGCAATACTGCGGGAAACGATCGTGCATGCGGCGCATCTCCGCGTCGCGCGCGGTCTTGGCGAGAATGGATGCAGCCGAGATCACCGGATACAGCCGGTCGCCCTGCACGATGGCGCGCGCGCGGCAGGCGAGCTTCGGGCAGCGGTTGCCATCAATCCACGCCTCGTCCGGTCGCATGCCCAGGCCTGCCAGCGCGCGTTGCATGGCGAGCATCGTGGCCTGCAGGATATTCAGATGATCGATTTCTTCGACGCTGGCATGCGCGATCGAAAACGCCAAGGCGCGTTCTCGAATTGTTACAGACAGAATCTCCCGTCGTGAAGCGCTCAAGAGCTTCGAGTCTTTCAACCCTTCGATCGGTCTGCCCGTGTCCAGAACAACGGCTGCAGCGTAAACAGGCCCCGCCAGCGGGCCACGTCCCGCTTCATCTACGCCGCACACGCAAGCGGCTCGTCCGCTTGCGTCCTTCCGGTTAGCTACGGCCCGCATCGATCACCGCCAGCACCGCATCCGCGGCCTTCTGCGCGGTGTTCTGCCGCAGGGTGGCGTGGATCTCGTGGAATTTCTCGATCTGCCGGCGCTGCGCGGCGGCGTCCTGCAGCAGCGCGAGCAGCGCGTTGGCCAGATTGCCGGGAGTCGCTTTGTCCTGCACAAACTCTGGCACCAGGGCCTCGCCCGCGAGGATGTTTGGCAGGCCGATATTCTCCAGGTAGAGCATCCTGCGCATCAACGCCCAGGTAAATGGCGACTGCTTGTAGGCGATGACCATGGGCGTCTTGAACAGCGCGGCTTCCAGCGTTGCGGTGCCGCTTGCCACCACGGCGATGTCGGCAGCCGCCAGCGCCTCGTGGGAGTGGCCAAACAACAGCGTTAGGGGCAGGTTTGTCGCGTCGTGGCGCCGCAACGCCGTTTCGAACATTTCACGCGTCGCGCGGGAGGCGGTGGGGCAGACGAAATACGCGTTTGGCACGTCCTGCAGCAGGCGCCGCGCGGTAAGCACGAACAGGTCAGACATGTAGTGCAGTTCCGAGCGCCGGCTGCCCGGCAGCAGCGCCACGACGCGGCTGCCCGCCGGTACGCGCAGGTCGGTCCGCGCTTTCGCCTTGTCCGGTTCCATGGGGATCACATCGGCGAGCGGATGCCCGACATAGGTCACCGGAATGCCCGCCTTCTCGTACAGCGCCGGCTCAAACGGAAACAGGGTCAGCAGGTGAGTCACCGAGCGCACGATCCGGCGCGTGCGCCAGCCGCGCCACGCCCAGATGGACGGACTGACGTACTGGATCGCGGGAATGCCCGCGTCCTTCAGCGTGCGCTCCAGATCGAGATTGAAATCGGAGGAATCCACGCCGATGAACGCCGCCGGGCGCTCGCGCAGCATGCGCTCGGAAATCTGCCGCCGGATTCCCATGATTTCCCGGTAATGGCGCAGTACCTCCGCGTAGCCGCGCACCCCGAGCTTGTCCATCGGCACGTGGGACTCGAATCCCTGCGCGATCATCCTCGGGCCGCCGATGCCGGAGAAGCGCAGTGCCGGGCGGCGTGCCTTGAGGGCGGCAATCAAGTGCGCGCCCAGCAGATCGCCCGAGGCCTCCGCGGCCACCATGCCGACGTGGACGCTGGTTTCTGAATGCACGAGCTTCGCGTGCCCCTAGCGAATGTAGCCGCGCTTCGAAGCGTCGAGGAAATCCGCGATCACGCGCACTTCGGCGCAGGCAACGGCCTGCGTCTCGAGCTCGCGCCGCACTTCCTCCTGGCCGAACCCGCTGCGGTAGATCGTGCGATACGCCCGTTTCAGGGCATCGATGGTCTCGCCCGAGCGGCCGCGCCGCCGCAGCCCGACGCTGTTGATGCCGTAAGGCTGCGCCATGTTGCCCGCCGCCCGGACATAGGGCGGCAGATCCCGGTCGAGATAGGTACCCATGCCGGTGAAACTGTGCTCGCCGATGCGCACGAACTGATGCACCAGCGTGGTCGCGCCGAGGATCGCCCAGTCGCCGACCTGGACATGGCCGGCCAGCTCGCAGGCGTTGGCGAATATGGTGTGGCTGCCGATCTGGCAATCGTGGGCGAAGTGCACGTAGGCCATGATCCAGTTGTCGTTGCCGACGCGGGTCACGCGCGCGTCGCCGATCGTGCCCCGGTTGATCGTCACGTACTCGCGGATCGTGTTGCCGTCGCCAATTTCCACCGAGGTGTCTTCGCCCGCGTACTTCTTGTCCTGCGGCGTGCCGCCAAGCGAGGCGAACTGCAGAATGCGGTTGTCGCGCCCGATCTTCGTGCGCCCTTCGATCACTACATGCGGGCCGATCACGGTGCCCTCCCCCACTTCGACCTGCGCGCCGATCAGCGAGTAGGCGCCGACCGCCACATTCGCCGCGAGCCGCGCGCCGGGCTCGACGATCGCGGTGGGATGGATCATTGCGCCGCCGGCTCGGCCGGGCGAACCGTGCACAGGATGTCGGCCTCCGCGACGAGCGTATCGCCGACGCGCGCCGTGCAGCCGAATTTCCAGATGCCGCGCTTGGAACCGAGGATCGTGACTTCGATCATGAGCTGGTCGCCGGGCTCGACCGGTCGCTTGAAGCGCGCGTTGTCGATGCCGGCGTAGTAATAGACCGACTTGTCGTCCGGCTTTCTGTCCAGGGTGCGGAACACCAGGATGCCGGCCGCCTGCGCCATCGCTTCCAGGATCAGAACCCCGGGCATCACCGGCCGGTGCGGGAAATGCCCGGGGAAATATGGTTCGTTGGCGGACACGTTTTTCAGCGCCAGGATCCGCTTGCCCGGCTCGCACTCCATGACCCTGTCGATCATCAGGATCGGAAAACGCTGCGGCAGGTGCGAAAGCACCTGGTGGATGTCCATGTCAACCATCGCCCTTCTCCTTCTTCTGGATTCGTTTCTCGAGAGAACGGACGCGGTCCATCAGGTCCGCGAGATGCCGTACCACCGCGGTATTGCGGGCCCAGGATTCGTTGTCGTCGGCGGGGAACATTCCGGTGTAGGTGCCGGGCTTGAGGATCGAGCGCGAAATCACCGTGTCGGCGGATACGTGCGCGTGGTCGCAGATCGAAAGATGCCCGAGGATCAGAGCGCCGGCACCGATGGTGCAATGGCTGCCGATGTGGGCGCTGCCCGCGACCGCAACGCAACCGGCCATCGCGGTATGCGCGCCGACGCGGCAGTTGTGCCCGATCTGGATCTGGTTATCGAGCTTGACCCCGTCGCCGATCACGGTGTCGTCCATCGCGCCGCGGTCGATGGTGGTGTTGGCGCCGATTTCGACATCGTCGCCGATGCTCACGGAACCGATCTGGGGAATCTTCAGCCAGCGGCCGTCCTCCCTGGCGATGCCGAATCCGTCGGCCCCGATCACGGCGCCCGAGTGGACGATGGCGCGCGCCCCGATGCGGCAGCCGGGGTAAACCACCACTCCCGGATACAGACAACTGTCATCACCCAGCGTCACCCCATCGCCAACCGCGCAGCCAGGGCCGATTGATACGCGCGCGCCCAATCTGGCGGACGTTGCGACGCTCGCCGATGGATGGACGCCCAGTTCCTGCGTGATGCGCGGATTGAACAGCTGAGATACGCGGGCGAAGTAGCTGTAAGGATCTGAGCAGACGATCCTTGGCAACGCCGTCAGCCCCTCCGCATCGGCGGCAAGAATCACGGCAGAAGCGCCGCTGCCCGCCAGTTGCGCGCGAAATCTGGGATTGGAGAGAAAGGTAATCTGGCCGGGAGCTGCCCGCTCCAGCGAACCGACCTGGTGGATCAGTACTTCCTGCGGACCGGCAATGCGTCCGCCAAGCCGGGTCGCGATCTGCGCGAGCGTGAACGGCCCGGGCATGTCATTTTGCGACGGCGGGCGGCTTGCCTTCCATCGCCTTGATCACCTTGTCGGTGATATCAATGCGCGGGTTCGCGTAGGCGGCTTCCTGGAAAATGATGTCGTACTTCTCCGACTCGGCGATCTGGCGGATGATCCGGTTCGCCTGTTCGATCACCTGGCCGAGTTCCTCGTTGCGGCGCTGGTTCACGTCTTCGCGGTACTCGCGCTGCTTGCGCTGGAATTCGCGGTTCAGATCGTTGAAATCGCGCTCCTTGTTGCGGCGCTGCGCTTCCGGCATGGTGACCGAATCCTTCTCCAGTTCGTCCTGAGCACGCTTGAGCTGGTCGGCAACTTTGCCAAGTTCCGTCTCACGCTTGGCAAACTCGACTTCGAGTTTTTTCTGCGCGCGCAGCGCAGGCTGCGAGTCGCGCACGATGCGCTCGATCAGGACGACGCCGATCTTGCCTTGCGCGAGCGCCTGGCCTGCGGGCGCGGCAAGGCACAGCGCGGCGATGGCGGGCGCGGCGGCGGCAATCAGGGATTTCAGGTGCATATGCATGCGGCGATTTCCGTTCAAGCTCTAGAAGGCGGCTCCAATATTTAATTGTAACCTCTCGATTCGGTCGATGCCCTTCTTCTGGTTGAGCGGCTGCGCTATCGATATTTTCAGCGGCCCGAACGGAGAACTCCAGGCCAGGCCGAGGCCGGCCGAGTAGCGCATCTCTCCGAACGAGATTTTCTGGTCCACGCCATAGACCTGGCCGGCATCCAGGAACGCCGTAAGCCGCAGCGACTTGTCCGCCTGCGCGCCCGGCATGGGGAAAAGAATCTCGGCGCCGCCGGTGATTTTGCGTGTGCCGCCAAGCACGTTGGCCGCCGCATCCTGCGGACCGAGCGAGAAGGCCCGATAGCCACGCACCGAACCCGGTCCGCCGGCATAGAAATTCTTGAAAAACGGCACCGGCTTGCCGCTGAGGCCATGGACGTAGCCGAATTCTCCGTTCAAGGCGAGAGTCACGGTCCGGCTTAGGGGAAAGAACCTCTGTTCGCTGGCGGTGAAACGGTAGTACTGAAGCCCGCCGGCGGAGCCTTCGACCGACGCACGGGTCACCCCGCCGCGGGTCGGCAAGATCGCGCTGTCCCGCTTGTCACGACCCCAGGCGACCGAGCCGGTACCGTAGGTGTAGCTATTGCCAAAAATGGAAGCGAAATTCACGTAACTCGCTGCGCTGGTGGGCGTCAGTCCGAGCTTTACGTGCTCGGCGCTCAGGCCAAAATTGACGCCGTCTGTTTCGCTCAGCGGATAACCGAATTTGATGCCGCCACCAAGTGTATCGGTGCTATAGCCGCCAACTGCAAGGCTGGACGCATCCACTTTGCGCTTGTAAACGTCGAAGCCCTGGCTGATGCCGTCTACCGTGAAGTACGGGTTGAGATACGACAGGGCATAGGTCTGGTTTACCTTGCCGCTGTTCACCTGCGCTGAGATGAATTTTCCGCTGCCAAAAACATTGGACTGCGACACCGAGCCGGAAACCACTATCTTGTCCACTGTGGAAAATCCGGCGCCGAGGAGCATCGAGCCGGTCGGCTTCTCTTCAACTGTGAAATTCACATCCACCTGGTCGGCGCTGTCTGCAACCGGCGCGGTCTCGACGTTGACGTCCTTGAAATACTGGGTCCGGTCGATGCGCGTCTTCGAGAGCTGTATCTTGGAGGCGTCGTAATACGAGCCTTCGAGCTGGCGCATCTCGCGCCGCACCACTTCGTCCCGCGTCTTGGTGTTGCCGGCGACGCTGATGCGCCGCACGTACACGCGCCGGCCGGGATCCACCACGATGGTGAACGCTACCGTGCGCTTTTCCTTGTCGACCTGGGGAACCGCGCTCGCATTGGCGAACGCATAACCTTCGTTGCCGAGCCGGTCAGTGATCGCCTTGGTCGATTCCGTGAGCCGCAGGCGCGAAAATACCTCGCCCGGCTTCACCCGCAGCAGCTTTTCCAGTTCCTCGCGCGGCACCAGCATCTGGCCGTCGAGCCCGACCGCCGAGACCGTGTATTTCTCGCCCTCGGTTATGTTGATGGTGATGTAGATGTCCTTCCTGTCGGGCGTGATCGACACCTGCGTGGAATCGACCGCGAAATCGATGTAGCCGCGGTCCTGGTAGAACGACCTGAGCGTCTCCAGGTCGGCGCCAAGTCGCTGCTTGGAGTACTGGTCGTGCTTGGTGTACCAGGTCAGCCAGCCTGGAGTGCGCAGAACAAACTCGTCGAGCAGCTCTCTTTCGCGGAAGGCCTGCGCGCCGACGAGGTTGATGGCGCGGATCTTCGCCACCTCGTTCTCGACCACGGTGATGCTGATGCCCACCCGGTTGCGCTCGAGCGGCGTCACGGTGGTCTGCACGTCCGCCGCGTAGCGGCCGCGAGAAAGGTACTGCCGCTTCAGTTCCTGCTCGGAGTTGTCGAGCACCGAACGGTCGAATGTCCGACCCTCTGACAGCCCTACCTCGCGCAAGATTTTACGCAGCGTTTCATTGTCGAATTCCTTCACGCCGACGAAAGTGATCTGCGCAATCGCAGGGCGCTCGTCCACGCTGACCACCAGCACGTCATTCTCGACTTCGAGGCGGACATCGCGGAAAAAGCCGGTCGCGAACAGCGCCCGCAGCGCCTGCTGCGCTTTTTCCTCGGTCATGGTCTCGCCGACCTTCACCGGCAGGTAGCTGAACACCGTGCCTGCCTCGGTCCGCTGCAGGCCCTCCACGCGGATGTCCTTGACGACGAAGGGCGCGAAAGACTGTGCAAGGACGGCGCCGGCCAATGCAAACAGCGCGCAGGCCACCGCGAGATTACGAATGCGCATCACTATCCCGAAAACAGGCGGTTAAGGTCGTTATAGAAAGCGAAAGCCATGACGACGAGAAGCAGCGCCATGCCGACGCGCTGTCCGAGATCCAGGGCGCGCTCGGACACCGGGCTCCCCTTGATTATTTCGACCGAATAATACATCAAGTGCCCCCCATCAAGGAGCGGAATCGGCAGCAGATTCAGCACGCCAAGGCTGATGCTGATGAGCGCCAGGAAGGTGGCGTAGGCCAGCCATCCCATCTGCGCCGATTGACCGGCATAATCCGCGATCGTCACCGGGCCGGAGAGGTGCTTCCAGGACACTTCTCCGAGCAGCATCTTGCCCAGCATCCTGAGGCTGAAGATCGATATGTCCCAGGTTTTGACGGCCGCTTTGGCGATGCTCTGCAGCGGTCCATAGCTGACCCTCACCACGATGCGATCCGATTCGGCCGCGGAGATGCTTGGCGCGACCCCGATGCGCCCGACGCGCGCACCGTTCTCGGTCGCGGCGTCCGGGAGCACGTCGACTCGGAGTCGCGCGGCGCCGCGCTCCACGATCAGCGCGAGAACCACTCCAGGCCGGACGCGGATCGCCTGCACCACCTGCTCCCAGGTTGCGACGTCCTCGCCGCCTGCCTGAACCACGCGGTCCTCCGCCCGCAGCCCGGCGCGCTCCGCCGCGCCGCCCGCAACCACGAGGCCGATCACCGGAGGCAACGGCGGCCGGTACAGGCGCAGCCCGATCTTCTCTAGCGCGTCGCTTTCCACTTCATCGGATGGATAGGTACGGAGGTCGAGAACATGCATCGCAATGTCGCCGCGCGCCCCGGACACTTCGAAACGCAGCGCCTCGCGCTGCAGCGCACCCTGCAGGACGCGCCAGCGCAGATCCTGCCAGGTAGCGATTGTTTCCCCCTCGATCGAGCGCACATTGTCCCCCGCGCTGAATCCCGCCACATGCGCCGGCGTGCCCGCCGCGGGCGCCGCGAGTACCGGCCGCGCTTCGGGCAGGCCGTACATGTAGAGCGCCGCGTAGACGGCGATCGCAAACAGGAAATTGAACGCAGGTCCGGCGACCACGATCAGGATGCGGCGGCCGACGCTCTGGCGGTTGAACGCGCGATGCACCTCCTGCGCGTCCACCGGCGCTTCCCGCTCGTCCAGCATCTTGACGTAGCCGCCGAACGGTATCGCGGCGATGCTCCATTCAGTGGCGTCGCGTCCGAGCCGCCAGGTGGCGAGCGGCCTGCCGAACCCGACCGAGAAGCGCAGCACGCGCACATTGCACAGGCGCGCGGCGAGATAGTGGCCGTACTCATGCACCACGATGAGCACGCCCAGCGCGACGATGAATGAGACAAGCGTATGCAGGAAACTCATGCCGCCTTGCCCATCAGCATCGCCGCGCAATCCGCGGCGGCGCGGCGCGCGCTGCGATCCGCGTCGAGTACGGTGGCAAGCGAATCCGCCTGCATCGAAGGCGTCTGCCTCAGCGCGCGCTCGATCACCTGCGGAATCGCGGTGTAAGGCAGCTTGCCCTCGAGGAACGCGCCCACCGCGACTTCATTGGCGGCATTCAGCACCGCCGGCGCGGTGCCGCCTTCGCGCAGCGCGGCATAGGCGAGTTCGAGGCAGGGAAAGCGTTGCGCATCGGGGCGCTCGAACGAAAGCTGGCCGAGCGCCGCGAGGTCCAGCGGCGCGGCGCCCGATTCAATCCGCTCCGGGAATCCGAGCGCATGCGCGATCGGCACCCGCATGTCGGGATTGGAGAGCTGCGCGATCACCGAGCCGTCGACAAACTCGACCAGCGAATGGACCACGCTCTGGGAATGAACCAGCACCTCGATGCGCTCCGGCGGCACATCGAACAGCCAGTGCGCCTCGATCACCTCCAGCCCCTTGTTCATCATCGTCGCGGAATCCACCGAGATCTTTCGCCCCATCACCCAGTTTGGATGCGCGCAGGCCTGCTCCGGGGTCACCTGCGACAGGCGCTCGATCGGCGCCGACCTGAACGGCCCACCCGATGCGGTGAGCAGAATGCGGCGAACGGCGATGGTCGATGCCTTGCCGGCCACCTGCGGCAGGCACTGGAACACCGCGTTGTGCTCGCTGTCGATCGGCAGCAGCGTGGCGCCGTGCTCACGCACGGCGCGCATGAAAAGCGCCCCGGCCATCACCAGCGACTCCTTGTTGGCGAGCAGCAGCCGCTTGCCGGCGCGTGCGCCGGCAAGCGTGGGGGCGAGCCCGGCGGCGCCGACAATGGCGGCGACCAGGACGTCGTACTCCCGCTCCGCGGACACCTCATCGAGCGCAGCAGCGCCGAACAGGAGTTCCGTCCCGTTGCCCGCCTCCGCGAAGCGGCGCCGCAGGCCCTGGTCTTCGGGCAGTCCGGATAGCACGGCATAGCGGGGCGCATGGCGGCGGCAAAGCGCGAGCAAGTCATCGGCTGCGCGGTGCGCGGTAACCGCGAACACGCGGTAGCGATCCGGGTGGCGCGCAACCACGTCGAGGGTACTGGCCCCGACCGAGCCCGTCGCGCCGAGCAATGTCAGCCCTTGCATCATGTCGCTCCCATCGCCAGCATCAGCAGCAACGCCACCGGTAGCGTCGCGGTGGCGCTGTCGATTCGATCCAGCACTCCGCCGTGGCCCGGGAGCAGCTTGCCGCTGTCCTTGACGCCGGCCTGCCGCTTGAGGCCGGATTCGAGCAGGTCACCCACTACGCCAAGCGCGCAAAGCAGCAATGTTCCCGCCAAGAATGGTATCCAGACGTTCCCCTGCACGCGGGCCCGTAAATCCGCGTCGCAAAACGCCCAGATGATAGCGTAGATAACGCAGCCAATCGCGCCGCCGGCGACACCTTCCCAGGTCTTGCCGGGGCTGATCGAGGGCGCCAGTTTGCGGCGGCCGAAGGCACGCCCGGCGAGGTAGGCCCCGGTGTCCGAAATCCAGATCAGGCCCAGGACCATCAACAGCTGCTTGGGCGGCAGTACGATCATCGCAAGCCCCGCGGGGACCAGGACGACAACGCCCACGGCCATTGCCGCGGTGACCGGCGTGGGCCTGAATCCTCGCGCAAGAAAATAGGGGGCCGCGCCGATCCAGAACACGGCGCCAGCGCCGCAGACCCAGGGCGCCATCCACGGCGCCAGCGCAAGCGCGCTGCACAAGCCGGCGCAGACCGCCCCATAGGCCGCTGCAAGGTTCTGCCGCGTCTTGATCAGCCTCGCCCATTCATAGCCGCCGATGCCGACCACCAACGACACGGCGATCGCGAACTGGCCCCGATCCAGCCAGAACAGCACCGCGATGAACGCGGCGAGCAGTACCGCGGCGGTCAGGGTGCGGGTGAGGAACAAGCGATCAGGCGTCGGTTGCCGCGCGCGCCGGCACGCGCCCGGTCTCGCCACGCCGGGCTTCTTCGAGCTGCTCGCTGGTGCGCCCGAAGCGGCGTTCGCGCGCCCGATAAGATTCGAACGCGGCCTCGAGCGCCGCGTCATCGAAGTCAGGCCACAGCGTTTCGGTGAAATGCAGTTCCGTATAAGCGAGCTGCCAGAGAAGAAAATTGCTCACCCGCTGTTCGCCGCCGGTGCGGATGAACAGGTCTGGCTCCGGCGCGTAGTTCATCGAAAGATGAGGGGTCAGGTCTGATTCCAGAATTTCGTCTTTTTCCTTGAAAGAATTTTCTTTCGAAAGCCGACTGAGCGCCTGCAGGATGTCCCAGCGCCCGCCGTAATTGGCCGCAATCGTCAGCGTCAAGCCGCGGTTCGCTGCCGATAGCCGCTCCCCTTCGGCGATCAGCGTCTGAATTTTCGGGTCGAACCGGCTGCGCTCGCCTATGACCTTCAAGCGGATGCCGTTGCGGTGGAGCTTCTGCACTTCGTTCTCGAGCGCGCCGATGAACAGCTGCATCAGCAGCGCCACTTCGTCCGGCGGGCGGCGCCAGTTCTCGGAGCTGAACGCAAACAGCGTGAGGAAGCCGACGCCGCGCTCGGCGCAGGCTTTCACGGTCGCGCGTACTGCCTCGACGCCGCGCCGGTGGCCCGCGAGGCGCGGCAGGCGGCGTTGTTTGGCCCAGCGCCCGTTGCCGTCCATGATGATCGCGACGTGCCGCGGCAAATCGCCATGCGGGGGAATGGCAACGGTGGAACTGGCGTGCGCTGCGCGGGGTTTCATGCAGCCGCCCTCACACCGCCATCAGCTCGGCTTCCTTCTCCAGAAGCAGCTTGTCGATCTCCGCGATGTGGCGGTCGGTCAGCTTCTGCATGTCGTCCGTCGCGCGCCGCTCGTCGTTCTCGGAGATCTTCTTGTCCTTGAGCGCTTCCTTCAGAGCATGAATCGAATCGCGCCGCACATTGCGCACCGAAACCTTCGCCGTTTCCGCTTCCTTGTGCACCACCTTGGCGAGTTCCTTGCGGCGCTCTTCGGTGAGAGCGGGCATCGGCACCCGGATCATGTCTCCGGCGGCGGCCGGATTGAGCCCGAGGTTGGATTCGCGGATTGCCTTCTCTATCGCCTGCGCGAGCTTCTTCTCGAATGGCGCGACACCGATGGTGCGGCCGTCGATCAGGCTGACCCTCGCGACCTGGTTGATCGGCGTCTGGGTGCCGTAGTAGTCCACGGTAACGTGGTCGAGAATGCCGCTGTGCGCGCGGCCGGTACGCACCTTGGAGAGGTCGGCCTTGAAGGCCTCGACGCTCTTGTGCATTTTTACTTCGGTGCTTTTCTTCAGATCTGGGATCATCGCTGCCTCCGTGCCCGGTTACACGTGTACCAGGGTGCCTTCGTCTTCACCGGCGACCACGCGGCCCAGCGCGCCCGTCCTGAAAATGCTGAACACGTTGACCGGCAGCCTCTGGTCGCGGCATAGCGTCAGCGCGGTCGCGTCCATGACCTTGAGATTGCGCTGGATGGCCTCGTCGAAACTGACACGGCTGTAGCGTTTCGCGGTGGGGTCTTTCTTCGGATCACTAGTGTACACGCCGTCAACCTTGGTGGCCTTGAGCACGATCTCGGCGCCCATTTCACTGGCGCGCAGCGCCGCCGCGGTGTCGGTGGTGAAGAACGGATTGCCGGTGCCGGCGGCGAAGATCACCACCTTGCCCTCTTCCAGGTAGCGGATCGCCTTGCCCCGTATGTAGGGCTCGACGACCTGCTCGACGTTGAGCGCGGACTGCACGCGGCTGGCGAGGCCCGCCTGGCGCATCGCATCCTGCAGCGCCAGCGCGTTCATGATGGTGGCCAGCATCCCCATGTAATCCGCCGTCGCCCGGTCCATGCCGGCGGCGCCCGGCGCGACGCCGCGAAAGATGTTACCGCCGCCGATGACCACCCCGATCTCGACCCCCAGCCGCGCCACCCCCGCGATCTCGGCGACAATTGCCTCGATGGTCGGACGGCTGATGCCGTAGCTGCCCTCGCCCATGAGCGCCTCGCCCGACAGCTTGAGCAGAATGCGCTTGTATTTAGGTTTCACAAGCAGGGCTTCACAGGTTAGTTCTTCACCATCGACATCACTTCGGCGGCGAAATCGCTGGCCTTCTTTTCGATGCCCTCACCGACCACGAGGAAGCGGAAGCCGAGCAGCTTCGACTTGCGCGACGCCAGCATCTTTTCGACGCTCTGCTTGTCGTCCTTGACGAACGGTTGCCCGAGCAGCGTGTTCTCGCCGAGGAACTTGTTCAGCCCGCCTTCCACCATCTTCGCAACGATCTCCGCCGGCTTGCCGGATTCCTTCGCTCGCGCCGCGAGGATGCCACGCTCGCGCTCGACGATGTCCGCCGGCACTTGCGCCTTCGACAGGTACAGCGGCCTGGAAAAAGAAATGTGCATGGCGACGTCCTTGCCGGCATCCTCCGCGCCCTCGTACTCGACCATCACGCCGATGCGGCCGCCATGAACGTACTGCGCGAGCTTTGCTTGCGTCCGAATCTGGGCAAAGCGCCGGATCGTGATGTTCTCGCCGATTTTCTGCACCAGCGCCTGGCGCTGGGCCTCGATGCCCGGAAAAGCAATCAGGGCGGCGACATCGGCCGGCTTCCTCGCGGCCACGAGTTCGGCCAGCGTCTGCGAAAAAGCGAGGAAATCCCCATTCTTCGCGACGAAATCGGTTTCGCAGTTGAGCTCCACCAGCGCGCCGGACTTGGCGTCGGCCGACAGGTAGACGCCGATCACGCCCTCGGCGGCGACGCGCGACGCGGCCTTGCCCGCCTTGGCGCCGCTCTTGATGCGCAGCAGTTCTTCGGCCTTCTTCAGGTCGCCGTCCGCTTCCGTCAGCGCCTTCTTGCACTCCATCATTCCAAGCCCGGTCAGTTCGCGCAGTTCTTTCACCAGACCCGCGGTAATCTCAGCCATGCTGTCCACCAATCCTGTGTAGGTCCAGATTCTGTTTCATATTAAAAAAAGGGACCGTCTAGGCCCCTTTCCTGAAGACCGGAGCGCGTGCCGCTCAGTTCGCACCCTCTTCATTCACCTCGACGAACTCGTCGCGCGACGCGGCGACGACTTCCTCCACCGCCTGCGACCTGCCTTCCAGCACCGCGTCGGCCATGCCGCGCGCGTAGAGCCGGATCGCCCGGCTCGAATCGTCATTGCCGGGTATCACGTAGGCGATCTTGTCCGGAGAATGGTTGGTATCGATCACCGCGACGACCGGAATACCGAGCTTCACGGCTTCGGTCACCGCACCCTTGTGGTAGCCGACGTCGATGATGAACAGCGCATCGGGCAGGCCGGCGAGGTCCTTGATGCCGCCAAGGGAGCGCTGCAACTTGGCGAGTTCGCGCTGGATGCCGAGAGCTTCCTTCTTGGACAGGCGCTCGAGCGAGCCGTCCTCCACCATGCCCTCCATCTCCTTCAGGCGCTTGATCGACTGCTTGACCGTCTTGAAGTTGGTCAGCATGCCGCCGAGCCAGCGGTGATCGACATACGGCATGCCGCAGCGAACCGCTTCCTCGTGCAGGATCTCGCGCGCCTGGCGCTTGGTGCCGACAAAAAGGATGTTGCCTTTGTTCGACGCCAGCTTGCGCACGAATTTCAGCGCGTCCAGATAGAGCGACAGGGTCTTTTCAAGATTAATGATGTGGATCTTGTTGCGATGGCCGAAGATGTACGGTGCCATCTTCGGGTTCCAGTAGCGGGTCTGATGGCCGAAATGGACCCCCGCCTCCAGCATTTGACGCATCGTTACGGACATAAATGCTCCACGGTTTAGGGTTAAGACTCTGCCGCTCCGGTCCGCATTTCACTATCTGCACCCCTAATGGGGCACCCTAAGCGCCGGGCGGGAAATTTGGCCAAGGCAAATGCCTCAGACCAGCCTTAAATTCTAGCATAATCAGGGCTTTTCCCGGGTAGCGGATGTCAGTCGCTCTTAAGAGCAAGGAAGAAGTCGAGAAAATGCGCGTCGCGGGCCGGCTCGCCTCGGAGGTGCTCGACTTTATTGCCCCGCAGGTGAAGCCCGGAGTCTCGACCGGCAAGCTGAACGACCTCTGCCACACCTACATGGTCGGGGTACAGGGAACCGTTCCGGCGCCCCTGAACTATGCCCCGCCGGGCTACAAGCCCTTTCCCAAGTCGATCTGCACCTCCGTGAACCATCAGGTCTGCCATGGCATCCCGGGTGAGCGCGTGCTGAAGCAGGGCGATATCCTCAATATCGACGTCACCGTCATCAAAGACGGATTCCACGGCGATTCGAGCCGCATGTTTCATATCGGTGAACCTGGCATCCAGGCGCGCCGCCTGGTGGATGTCACCTACGAATGCATGTGGCGCGGCATCGCCATGGTGCGCCCCGGCGCCCAGCTCGGCGACGTCGGCGCAACGATCCAGGCGCACGCCGAGCAGCATGGTTTTTCCATCGTGCGGGAGTTCTGCGGCCACGGTATTGGCCGAAAATTTCACGAGGAACCCCAAGTGCTTCACTACGGCAAACCCGGCACCGGCCTGCGGCTCGAACCCGGCATGATTTTCACCGTCGAACCGATGATCAACGCGGGCAAGGCTGGAATCCGCGAGCTGGCCGACGGCTGGACCATCGTCACCAAGGACCACAGCCTGTCGGCGCAGTGGGAGCACACCGTACTGGTCACCGACGCCGGCTACGAAGTCCTTACCGTCTCGGCAGGGACGCCGCCGCCGCCGTGACGGTAGATGCGCTGCGCGAATCGCTGCGGCAATCCCGCGAGTCGCTGCGCGAGGCATATCTCAAAGGCAGGACCCCGAACTGGCTGCTGCGCGCACATGCACGCCTGATCGACCGCACCCTGCAGGACCTCTGGAGTTCGCACGCGCCCTCGCCCCGCATGTCCTTATCCCGCATGGCGCTGGTCGCAACCGGCGGCTACGGTCGCGGCGAATTGTTTCCGTCCTCCGACGTGGATGTGCTGGTACTTCTTGGGGGCGAGCCGTCGGCTGCCGAACGCGAACGCATCGAACAACTGATCGGCATGTTCTGGGACGTCGGCCTGGAGATCGGCCACAGCGTGCGCACGATCGATGCCTGCGTCGAGTCGGCCCGCGCCGACATCACCGTCGAGACGTCCCTGCTGGAGGCACGCCTGCTGGCCGGCAATGCGCCGCTGTTCCGGCGTCTGTCGAGGGCGATCGAAAAGACCGTGGATCCCGTGGCGTTCCTCAAGGCGAAGATCCTCGAGCAGGAACAGCGCCACGCCAAGCACCGCGATACGCCCTTCGCGCTGGAGCCCAACCTGAAGGAGGCGCCGGGCGGCCTGCGCGACCTGCAGGTGATCCGCTGGATCGCGCAGGCGTGCGGCATCGGCAAGCACTGGCGCGACCTGGCCAGCCGTGGCTTGCTGCAGCATGGAGAAGCACGACGCCTGGCGCGCCACGAAACCATGCTCCAGGACCTGCGCATCCGCCTGCACTACCTCGCCGGACGCCGCGAAGACAGGATCGCGTTCGACTACCAGGACGCCCTGGCGATCCAGTGCGGCTACGCGGCAAGGCCATCGCGCCGGGCCAGCGAGCAGCTGATGCAGGGCTACTACCGGAACGCGAAGGCAATCACGCAGCTGAACGCGATTCTGTTGCAGAACCTGCGTAAACGCTTTGCGCCCGGCCCGGATGCCGCGCCGCGCCTGCTGAATGAGCGTTTCCAGGCGCGCGGCACGCTGCTTGAAGCGCGGCGCGAGGACCTGTTCGAGCGCGAGCCCCGCGCGATACTCGAGAGCTTTCTGCTGATGCAGCAGCACGCGGACCTGCGCGGCATGAGCGCGGGTACCCTGCGCGCGCTGTGGCGCGCGCGCGGCAGGCTAAATGCGCGCCTGCGCCGAGACCCGCTGGCACGGCTGCTTTTCGTGCAGATCCTGCAGCAACCGCGCGGCATCGTGCACGAATTCCGCCGCATGAACCAGTACGACGTGCTCGGCGGCTACCTGCCGGAGTTCGGCCGTATCGTCGGCCAGATGCAGCACGACCTGTACCACGTGTACACGGTGGACCAGCATATCCTCATGGTGCTGAGGAACGTACGCCGCTTCACGATGCCGGAATTCGCGCACGAGTTTCCCCTCTGCAGCCAGCTGATGAGCGGCTTCGAGCGGCGCTGGCTGCTTTATGTCGCGGCGCTCTACCACGACATCGCCAAGGGCCGTGGCGGCGATCATTCGACGCTGGGCACCGTGGACGCGCAGCGCTTCTGCCGCCGGCACGGGCTCTCGCGCGAGGACACCGACCTGGTTTCATTTCTCGTCGAGCACCACCTGACCTTGTCGTCCGTGGCGCAAAAGCAGGACGTGGACGATCCCGCCGTGGCGCGCGCGTTCGCTGAGAAAGTCGGCACCGAACGGCGGCTGGTCGCGCTGTACCTGCTGACAGTAGCCGACATCCGCGGCACCAGCCCGAAGGTGTGGAACGGCTGGAAAGCCAAGCTGCTGGAAGACCTGTTCCGCATGGCGCGCCGCGTCCTCGCGGGCGAGGCGCCCGCACTGGACACCGCGGTGGCCGAAAAACAGGCCGAAGCCACGCGCCTGCTGCGGCTCTACGCGCTATCGGACGCGGTAAAGGAGCGCTTCTGGGCCAACCTGGATACCACCTACTTCCTGCGCCACGACGCCCAGGAGATCGCCTGGCAGACGCGCAACCTGCACTACCGGGTGGACACCACGATCCCCGTGGTGCGCGCGCGCCTCGCACCCTTCGGCGAAGGCCTGCAGGTGATGATCTACACACGGGACCGCGAAACCCTGTTCGCGCGCATCTGCGGCTATTTCGAGCGCTCGGGATTCAACATCGTCGAAGCCAAGATCCACACCACGCGCAACGGCTATGCGCTGGACAGTTTCATGGTCATGGGCAAGGGCTCGGGCGCCCACTACCGCGACCTGATGGCGCTGATCGAAAGCGAGCTCACCGCGGAACTGCAATCGCAGGCGCCGCTCGGGCCGCCCAGCAGCGGCCGCGTCTCCCGCCGCGTGCGCCATTTTCCGATACCGCCGGCGGTGGAGGTCCGCCCCGACGAACGCGGCGCCTACCACTCGCTCAACATCGTCGCCAGCGACCGCCCGGGCCTGCTCTATCGCGTCGCGCGGCAGCTTTCCAAGTACAAGCTCGACCTGCATTCCGCCAAGGTCAACACGCTGGGCGATCGCGCGGAAGACGTGTTCCTCGTCTCAGGGCCCGCGCTGGCCGACTCGAAGGCGGTGCTGAAGCTCGAGCAGGAATTGCTCGCGGAATTGCAGATCTGAGGTAGAAGGATTGTGCACGAACAAATCGGAGACAGATTAGACGTCGTCTGCCGACACCGCCACGGCAAACGGTACTCCAAGTGCTTCAAAGTGCCGCTGGCCGCAGCGCACCTTGTCTGCCTCGGAGGTGCGCAGTTTCAAGAAGTCACGAGTGCCTTTCGTTTCGCGTACAAAGTAGAGCGTCTTGTCCTCGTGCTTCACGATGGCCCAATCGGGGTTGTACTTCCCGACCGGCGTGTCGATTTCAAACCAGCGCGGCAGCTTGACGAAAAGCTTGATGTCGTCGCGCTGGTCGAGCTTGTGCGCGAACTCGCGCTCGACCTCCGAATCGTAGACCACGTACTCGTAGACGGACTTTTGAACTTGAAGAGCGTTCAGGAAATTGACGAGCTCTTCGTTCTTGAACAGCAGCATTTCCCACTCCGTATCAGCGCCGTTGCCGGTGATCCGTTCGTACTTGATGCCGTCCACGAGCAGGCGATGGAGTTCGTGTTTCAGGATCGCCGCTACTTGATCTAGAAACCGCTGCGGATTCTGAAATACATCGGCGAGACGTTGCGACTCCTTGAGGATGCGCATGAGCGTGGAACGGGTCAGTTCGGTTTCGTTCTGGAGGTAGGCGAGGATATCCGGCAGTGCTTTCGTGTAACGGGCTGGCCGTTCCGTGGCCGCGCTTACCGCGGTCGTGGTCACGCCGCCTTTTCGCAATTGCACCTGTCCCGCTGACACGTGGATCTTCGGCGCTTCGATTTGCTCCATCTGGTTGACTGCGTCTACCGCGCGCCGCACGAGGCCTGCGGTCTCGAATTCCACGCGGTAAGTGGTCTTCGGCTTGATCCGGGACCAGAGGGCTTGGAACTCTGGGCTGAGCGTGACCTCCTTTTTCAGCCGATTGACGCCCTCGTCCTTGTCTCTGCGGATGTGGCGCTCGATCTGATACGCGGCCAACAAATCCACGATCGCCGGGGCCAGGTCTCGCTGCGCCTCTGGCAGATCGAGCTTGAAGTCCTTCCGTTTGGGGTCGAACGCGGGCTGGATTCGTCCGTCAGCGTCGAGCATCTTCTGCCCGACCAGCGCAACTCGTATCGCTTCCGCTGCGTCGCGACCAATGGCTTGCTCTGTCCCGTCCACGATCCGCGTCAGTTTTATAAACGCTGTAAACGGCACCTTGCCGAAGGTAACGCCGCATTCCTCTTCGTACTCCGTCTGCAGTGCTTTGGCGAAGTCCTCGTAGCTCTCGTTCGCCATCACATAGAGCTTGTTAATCGACTCGTCGAAGACGCGCACGCCCGTCTGGTCTACCGGCAAGCGAAGGCCGCGGCCGATTTCCTGACGCTTCTTCATCGCGCTGCGGCTCTCATTGAGCGTGCAGATCTGGAAGACGTTCGGGTTGTCCCAGCCTTCGCGCAATGCCGAATGGCTGAAGATGAACCGCAGCGGCTCATCCATTGACAGTAGCCGCTCCTTCTCTTTCATGATCAGGTTGTAGACCTCGTCGTCGGCCTGGGTGTCGCCGCGGGTGTCCTTGAGAATTTCAACGACCTTGCCCTGCAGCTTTCGCTTGTCCGCAGCGAAGTACCCGTTGTGCAGGCGTTCGGCGGGCTCCTTGAGCCATTCCAGTTCACGATAGCGTTCGTCCTTCGCTAGCTCCGCGAGCACCTCTTCGAAGACCTGCGCGAACTTCCCCTTTGTGGGCTGGCCGTCCGGTCCGTAGTCGCGGTAATTGGCAACCCGGTCAACGAAGAAGAGCGACAATACCTTGATGCCCCGAGCGCGCACCTGCAGCTCCTTGTCCAGGTGCTTCTTGACCGTGTGCTTGATTTGCACGCGCCAAACGTCCTCGCGCAGCCCGCCTATCTCTTCTCCGAGGCGCAGGGTGCGACCGTTAGCGAAGCGCAGGTATTCGGAGTCCGGTTCGGCGTTGATCTCAGCCACTTCGAAACCGTCCCGATAGCTTGCCCGGTCATTGGACAGCGTGAAGAGGTCCGCGCCCTGCTTCACCGTAACCGTCTTCTCCTTCGGGCCTTCGGTGGTCTGGACGTGAATGCGGAGCTTCGCCTTGATCCCTTTCTTGTAGTCGATCTGCACCACGCGCACGAAGGCATCGTTCGCGGCGCTGTCCGCCGTGGCACTCGCTACGACGATCTGCTTGACGAGCTTCAGCTCGAAGGCCCGTACCGGGTCCAGGCGGTAGACGAGGTTATATGGATTGCGGTGCGTGGCAGAGTAACGCAGGGTGCAGAGCGGGTTGAGCGCCCTGATTGCCTCCTGCGCCTTGTCGGTCGAGTCCACGCTTTGCGGCTCGTCGATGATGACGATGGGCCGCGCCGCCTGCACGAACTCGATCGGCTGGCGGCCGGAGAGTTTGTCGCTCTCCTTGTAGATGACGTTGCTTTTCTGCTCTGCCTCGGTACCGGTGAAGTTTTTGCGGAACGCGTCAATGTTGATGACGAGGATTTGCAGCGTATTGCTGGTTGCGAACTGGCGCAGCCGGTTCACCTTCTTGGCGTCATAGACAAAGTGCTCGAAAGGCAGATTGTTGTAAAGCGCGCGGAAGTGGTCGGCGGTGATCTCGATGTTCTTGAGCACCCCCTCGCGGATGGCCACGCTCGGCGCCACAATGATGAACTTCTGGAAACCATAGCGCCGCGACAACTCGAAAATCGTCCGCAGATAGACATACGTCTTGCCGGTACCGGTTTCCATCTCCACCGAGAAGTGAGGGCACGGGCGCGCCTGATTCGCCGGGCTATCGAACAGGTCCCAGGCCTCAGGCGCGGCGGCGGGGTCTGGCACTTCGATGTCGTTACGCGTTTGGATGGCGCGCAGGTTCGTGCGCATCTTATCCTCGGCCAGCAGCAGCCGGTTGCCCAAGCCAAGCTCGCTTCGGTCCTGGCCAGCGAAAAGACCGTCCATCGAGCCGACGTTGATCACCGCATACTCCGGCGCGCCTTGCGGCTGGCCGTCGAAGAGTTCCGTGACGGCCGCTACGGCATCGAGCTGAAACGCCTGATTCGGGTCAAACTGGAGCTTCACCGGGAAGCTGCCCTACTTTGGCGGGTTGCCATCAACCCGTGGCCGCGCTTGCTTCGCCGCTTCAAGAATCGCATCGAGCTTCTCGGTGATTTCGCCGTCCAGCGCCGCCACCAGCACGTGTTCGGCCAACACGTAGTAATCGGTCTTCCGCATGAGATTCGGCAGGCCGAGGCGTTCATAAAAGCGCTGGAACACCCGGTCGAGAAAATCATCGGTGGCCTTGATGTCCGGACCCCACGGGGATGGCGTACGCAGCACCGTCAGGGCACCCTCGATTTCAGCGATGGTTTCCTGCATCGCTGCGCGCCAGGAAGCCGCGAAGAGTTCTCCCTGCGATGAGCGGCCTCGCGCCTCGGCGAACGCCAGCAGCGTCTCGCGCTGGCAGAGATAGTTTTCGATTTCCCGCTTACGCCACATGAGGTACTTAAGGGCCGGATCTGCCGGGGGCGCTTGGTCGAGCCTGTCGTAGAGGGCAATGCCGACCAGATCCGGCTTTGCCTCTCGCAATGCGTAGTAATGCTCCTGCGCCTTGCGCGGCTGGTTGCCGACATAGTGGACAAATGGCCGCTCAAGGACTGCCTTCGCGGGATGAGCGAGTCTTTCCGCAAACGATTTTAGAATTGCAAGGTCCGTTGATCCTTCAACGTATAACACCCACCCAACCTCTTCGGCCTGGTAGTAGTGTTCGAAGCCAATGTCCCGGAGGGACTTCAGCACCTGGCTGCCGCGATCATCAATTCGGTGCGGCTTGCCAACGAAGGCCACCACGACGTCACGGTCGGCAGCCTCGTTGAGAATCACTTCAGAGTGGCTTGCAGCGAGAATCTGGCTTCCAGTCCCGGCAGCGGTTTCGGTGAGAAGCTGATAAATCTGCCGCTGCCGCAAGATTTCCAGGTGCGCGTCCGGCTCGTCCAGCAGCAGGACCGCACCGGGATTGACCGTCATGTGCGTTAGAAGCAACAGCGTCTGCTGCTGGCCTCGCCCGCTGGACGAAATATCCAGTTGCGCGTTTCCCGGCGTGCGATAACTCATGACGATCTCGCCGCGCTCCTTGATGTACTTGGGCTCATCCAGGCGGATGCCAAACAGCGCCTGCATTTTCTCGACAATGTGCTTCCACTTGGCGTCGCCGTTCTGAGCGGAAAGGGCCTGCCAACAGAGATTCCGCAGCGTTTCTGCTGTACGGCCTTCGCCCAGGCGCACATTGATCGCACCCTCGTCCAACCGCAACTCGTTGGCCGCCAAACCGGACATCGGCTGGAGATAGGCGATGCGCAAATCCGACAGGTGCGCTGGTACCTCAAGCGGGTTGCCTTCCGCACTCTTGAGCGGGCGGCAGTAGAAGGACTCCTCGTTGGCGTAGTCGAACTCCAAACCGCAAGTCCAGCACTTGCCCTCATCCACGCCCTCCACCTGAATCTCGATCAGAATGTTCTGGGTACCCTTGCTGCCGTTTTTTCGCGTCCCCTCGCGAACATGCAGATCGCGCCAAAGCAGGTTGGCCGCTGGTACGGGCACGGCGATCAGGTCGCGGCGGTTGATGGTGACACCCGGCCTCTTCTCGGGCACAGGTCCGCCGCCGCGCTTTTCGATCCATCGCTTGACGCCAATGTTCCATAGCGCCAGTGCCTGAAGGGCGGATGTTTTACCCGCGTTGTTCGGTCCGATAAAGACGACGCGGTCGCCCAACTCAATCTCCACGTCATCGAACAGCTTGAAATTCCGGATTGTGAGTTTCGTCAGCACCGCGCCCCCTTACACCGTCTTGAAACTCGTAACGCCCTTGTTCTTGAAAATCTGCACGGCGTTGGCTTTAAGTTGGTCGTTTCCGGCAAAGCCTTCGTCCAGGCACACAACGCGCTCCGGCTTCTTCTCCGCAATAGCACGTACCAGCTCCAAGGTCAGTTCGCGCTCAAGGCAGATGAGTAGCGCTGCTCCTGCCACACTGTGAACGGCCTTGCCCGTGAGTGTCAGAGATTCGGTCGCGGTAGGGAGCGGGAAGCCACTCTTTAGCAGAATCTCGTAGAAAAGATCGTTCTGCGCGCGGCCTTCGCGAATGTGGTCCACGTGCAGTTCGAGTTGTTTAGTGAGCCCGCCGGCATCCTTGGGTGCTTCGGCGTTCCACGGTTTGAAGTTCGACTCGGCGAGTTTGAAGACCCTGAAACCGCGGTCCCGCTTCTCAGCGCCTATAAGGTCGAGCTTGCCCGCATCTTCTTTGTTCAACTGTTTTATGACGCGGCGGGCGCGCTCCTTGGTGATCTCCGCGATGGTCTTATACCCTGCTCTAGCAGCTACACTGTCCTCCTCGCAGGGCTCTGGCAACTGTACCAATATAAATCTTCGAGCCCCTGCATCCTGTTTGTTGAGATTAAGAACCGCTTGTGCGGTTGTGCCAGAACCCGCGAAGAAGTCGAGAACGATGTCCTCCTTGTCGCCTGAGACTTGGAGCAATCGTTCAATCAGTGCCACAGGCTTCGGAAACTGTATCACCACCTCGTCGTCGAATAGGGCACGCATGTCCGCAGTACCGTGCTGCGTGTAGATCCCATCAATAATCGAGAACGGTTTGGTCCCGCGCTTCTGCCCATTTTCATCAATCAAGTATTGCTTATAGGAAACGGTCCATCCTCGGTCCGTTTTCGCAAACACAAGGCCGTTTTGTGCCAACACCCTGTGAACGCGTTCCCTACTCCACCACCATTGGCGTTTCGGAGAAAGCTCAGTTCCGTCGGGTGCTCGTATCGGGAAAACCAGATTCTCCCGCCGATCCATGCTCTTGGTGGCTTCAAGAGGTTTTAAACGAAATGGTCCGCGGGTTGCAAAGTGTTCGTCCTTACCGTCGTAGTACTTCTTCTCTGCGTCGGGATCTGGTGGCAACCAAAATTCACTCAGGGCATCAATGTTCTTTGCGTATAGCAAGCAGAATTCGTGTTGGCGAACTGCAAATTGTTCCTTCGCTCCACCACCATAACTTTTTTTCCAAACAAAACTTTCGACGAAATTTACTTCACCGAATATTTCGTTACAGAGCTTTCGCAAATTGTCTACTTCCTGATCGTCGATGCTGATGAAGATCACTCCATCGTCTCGCAGCAGATTTCTCGCCAAGTACAGCCGCGGATACATCATGTTCAACCACTTCGAGTGGAAGCGGCCGTCGGTCTCGGCGTTCGTCCCAAACTTGCGCCCCTCGGCGTCCACCTGCCCGGTGTACTCCAAATAGGTTTGCAGGCTCTCGGTGTAGTTGTCGGGGTAAATGAAGTCGTTGCCGGTGTTGTAGGGCGGGTCGATGTAAATCATTTTGACCTTGCCCAGATATGACTTCTGCAAGAGTTTAAGAACCTCCAGGTTATCGCTTTCGATGATCAGATTCTCGGTCGTATCGAAGTTGACGCTCTCGTCGGGGCAAGGACGCAGCGTGCCGAGGCTCGGCGACTGAATGGTGCGGAAGCACTCGGCTTTGCCCGGCCAATTCATGCCGTAGCGCTCCTTTCCCGCGTCGACCGCCTCGCCCAGCGAGAGCTTCAGTCGCTCGAAGTCGAGCTTGTCGCCCTCCGTGCGGATTTCGGGGAAGAGGCGGAGCAACTCCTGGCGCTTTGATTCGGGAATGTCGTGCGAGCGGAGGTCGAGCTTCTCGGGCTCGTTGGTTTTCTTAGTCATCGTTTGATACTACGTCACGCAAGCCGCCACTGCACGCTGAAGAGTGGCTCATGCTCCAGTTTTTGTGCGAGCTTTTCCACGGTGTCCGAGGCGCGGCGCTTCGTTAGTTCGTGAGCGAGATATTTGGCGTGGTATTCGGTCAATTCCATGGAGGCGTTCTGCAGCGGCGTACTTACTATAAGTCAAACCTCTGCAAACCTCCGGGAAAGCGCTTAGTTCCCTACTCCTCGGCGGGGAGGTCCTGCCCCGGAAACAGCGCGTCATTGAAGCCGAATTTCGTGAGATCGCGAATCCGCATCGGGTAGAGGATGCCATCCAGGTGGTCGCATTCGTGCTGCACCACGCGCGCGTGAAATCCCTCGACCGTGCGCTCGAAGCGGTGGCCGTGTTGGTCAAAGCCGGCGTAGCGCAGACTGCGCCAGCGCGGCACCCAGCCGCGCATTCCCGGGACCGAGAGGCAACCTTCCCAACTCTCTTCGATTTCGTCGGATAGAGGCGTGAGAACGGGATTGACAAGCACGGTATCCGGAACCTCCTCGGCATCCGGATAGCGTGGATTCGCCGTGACGCCGAAGATCACGACCCGCAACCCAACGCCGATCTGCGGCGCGGCGAGTCCGGCGCCATTCAGGTGCGCCATCGTGTCGCGCATGTCGGTGAGAAGCGCCTGCAGCAGCGCGGTGGTTTCCGGCGTGCCGAAGCGCTCGACTTCCACCGCGCGTTGCAACAGGCGTTCGTCCCCCATCCTCAGCACATCGCGGATCATGGTGCCTTGGAAGCTGCGGCCAGCTTTTCGAGGATTCGCCGCACGCGTTGCATGGCCTGTTGCACGACCGTCTCGATGGCGGCAAGCGAGATCGCGTGCGCGCTGTCGCCTTTGCCCGCGGCGTGATTCACGACCACGGCGATGGCGGCGTATTCGAGCCCGGCTTCCCGCGCCAGCGCGGCTTCGGGCATCGCGGTCATGCCGACGAGATCCACGCCATCGCGCTCCATGCGCGCGATTTCCGCCGCCGTTTCCAGCCGCGGGCCCTGCGTGGCGCCATAACAGCCGCCGTCGGCAATCGCCTCGCCGCAGGCCTTTGCCGCCGCCAGGATGTCGTTGCGCAGTGCGGCCGAATAGGGTTCGGTGAAATCGATGTGCGTTACCTTCGCGCCCGGCGCCTCGAAGAAGGTCGAGGTGCGGCCCCAGGTGTAGTCGATGATCTGGTCCGGCACCACCAGAACGCCCGGCCCGAACTCGCGCCGTATACCGCCCACGGTCGCCACTGCCGCGATCCGATTCGCGCCCGCGTCCTTCAGCGCCTGGATGTTGGCGCGGTAGTTCACCTGATGGGGTGGAATGCTATGCGCGTCGCCATGGCGCGCGAGGAATATCACCTCGCGCCCGCCGATCCGGCCCAGTGTCAACGGTCCGGAAGGCTCGCCGTATGAGGTGCGTGCCGAAATGCGCCGCGTTTCCGACAGCGTGGAAAGCTGCGCCAGGCCGCTGCCGCCGAGGATCGCGAGCATCAGGATCCGCGCATAGCGCGGATTTCGGGCAGATTTCGCCAGAAACCTTTCGCGTCCATGCCGCAGCCGAATACGAAGCGGTCGGGGATCCGCAGCCCGACGAAATCGGCGGTCAAGGGCTTTTCTTCTTGCAGGATTTTTTCTACCAATACGGCACAGTGAAAACTCTCTGCGCCCAGTTCGAGCACGCGATCACGGATCGCGCGCATGGTCTGTCCGCCATCGAGGATATCGTCCAGCACCAGCACCGCGCGGCCGCGCACGCTGCGCGGCGGCTCGACGCGCCAGTCGATCCCGCCGCCGCTGGTCGCCGCCCCGTAGCGCGTGACATGGATGTAGTCCAGGTCTAGCGGCAGGCGCAACTTCGGCAGCAACTGGCCGGCAAACACCACCGCGCCGCCCATGACGACGAGTACCAGCGGATACCGGTCCTTGAATTGCTGATGGATTTCGACGGCTACCTTGCCGATGGCCGCCTCGACCTGCGCGGCGCTCGAAACTAGGTCGGAGCGTTCGAGAAAATCCCATGACGCCTGCAAATCCGGCACCTCAGTGCCCTCGCTGGTCCAGAAAATCGGCGAAACCCTTGCCGACTTCCGGGTGGCGCAGACCCAGTTCCACGGTTGCCTTCAGGTACCCAAGCTTGCT
>CAMDRF010000023.1 GCA_945906765.1 Nitrosovibrio sp. Nv4
TAGCTGTAGTAGTAGAGCGCCGCGAGATTGCCGAGCGCCGCGGCGCCCAGCGCAAACTCGCTCATCAGCTCGCGCGTGATCACCGCCGGCGCGACGCGCTGGTAGAAGCCCGCGAGGTAGAGCGCGGCCCCCAGGCCCCAGACCGCGAACGCGAGCCTGAGCGGCGGCGCTGCGCCGCTCAGGCGGCCGCTCAGTTTACCGGCTTGGCGCGCCTGCCCAGGCCCCACAGGACGTAGCCGGAGACGCCGTAGGCGAAGACCATCAGGAACAGCACCACCGAGGGTTTGAGCGAAACCACCGCCAGGCCCGCGGCGAACAGGGCCACCACCCAGAAGGGCACGCTCTTTTTCAGATTGATTTCCTTGAAGCTGTAGAAGGGAACGTTCGACACCATGGTGACCCCCGCGTACATGGTGAACACCCATGCGATCACGCTCAGCCACAGATCGCGGTCGATGCCCAGGTCGTCGAACACCCAGACCAGGCCCGCCAGCATCGCCGCCGCCATCGGGCTGGGCAAGCCCTGGAAGTAGCGCTTGTCGACGACGTCGATGTTGGTGTTGAAGCGCGCCAGGCGCAGCGCGGCGCCGCAGCAATAGACGAAGGCCGCAATCCAGCCCAACTTGCCGAGGTCCTTCAGCGCCCATTCGTACATGATCAGCGCCGGCGCGGCGCCGAAGGAGACCATGTCGGAGAGGCTGTCGTACTGCGCGCCGAATTCGCTTTGCGTGTGGGTGAGCCGCGCGACGCGGCCATCGAGGCCGTCCAGCACCATGGCGACGAAGATCGCGATCGCCGAGGTTTCGAAGCGGTTGTTCATCGCCTGCACGATGGCGTAGAAGCCGAAGAACAGCGCCGCGGTGGTGAACAGATTGGGCAACAAGTAGATGCCGCGGCGGCGCAGGGCGCCCAGGCCGCGCGCGCGCAGCGCATCGTCGCCGCGGGGCGCTACCTCGTGCCCGTTTTCCTCGTGGTCATGGCGCTCATCCATGCCCGCTCAACCTCGCAAGGATCGTTTCGGTCGCGAAAACCTTGTCGCCAAGCGCTGCCTTCACCTCCGCGTCCGGCGGCAGGTACACATCAACGCGCGAGCCGAAGCGGATGAAACCGTAGCGCTGTCCCCTCTCCAAGGCGGCGCCCCGGTCAACATAGCAGAGAATCCGGCGCGCGATCAAACCCGCGATCTGCACGCAGGTGACATCCGCGCCGCTGCGTGTCTGCAGCCAGAGCGCGTTTCGTTCGTTTTCCAGGGACGCCTTGTCGAGCGCAGCGTTGAGGAAGGATCCCGCGTGATACCAGCGCTGCTTCACCGTGCCGTCCACCGGCGAGCGGTTGGAATGCACGTTGAAGACGTTCATGAACACCGAGATCTTCAGTGAGTCGCGCTCGAGGTACGGGTCGCGCGCCTTCTCCACCGCGACGATACGGCCGTCCGCCGGCGACAGCACCGCCTGCGGGTCATCGGGGATTGCGCGACCCGGGTCGCGGAAAAACTGCAGGATGAAAAGCGTTATCACCCAGAACGGCAACGCCCACATGAGTCCGCAAAAAAAATTAACCGCCAGCGAAACTACACCGGCAATTCCCAGGAACGGCCAACCCTCCCGAGCGATGATCGGGTGCGGATACGGAGGGGGCACGGGGGAACCTTGGTTCCCCTGTTCCTGCATGCTAGTTTTTAGACGTATCGACCAGGCGGTTCTTCCTGATCCACGGCATCATCTCGCGCAAGCGCCCGCCGACTTTCTCGATCGGGTGCTCGGCGGTCTGGCGCCGGCGCGACAGCAGCGTCGGCTGCCCGGCGCGGCTCTCGAGCACGAACTCCTTGGCGTACTCGCCCGACTGGATGCGGCCGAGGACTTCCTTCATGCGCTTGCGCACGCCCTCGTCGATGATCTTCGGACCGCTGACGTACTCGCCATACTCGGCATTGTTCGAGATCGAGTAGTTCATGGTGCCGATGCCGCCCTCGTACATCAGGTCGACGATGAGCTTCAATTCGTGCAGGCACTCGAAGTAGGCCATCTCCGGCGCGTAGCCGGCCTCGACCAGCGTGTCGAATCCCGCCTTCACCAATTCGACGGTGCCGCCGCACAGCACGGTCTGCTCGCCGAAGAGATCGGTCTCGGTCTCTTCCTTGAAGTTGGTCTCGATGATGCCGGCCTTGCCGCCGCCGATTGCGGAGGCGTAGGACAGCGCCATGTCGCGCGCCTTCTTCGAGGGATTCTGGTGCACGGCAACCAGGCAAGGCGTGCCGCCGCCGCCCACGAAGGTCGAGCGCACGGTGTGGCCCGGGGCCTTGGGCGCCACCATCCAGACGTCGATGTCCTTGCGCGGCAGCACCTGACCGTAATGAATATTGAAGCCGTGGGCGAAAGCGAGTGCGCCGCCTTTCTTCAGGTTCGGCGCGACGAATTCGTTGTACACCGCGGCGATGTGCTCGTCGGGCAGCAGCATCATGACGATGTCGGCGCTCTGCACGGCGTCGGCGATTTCGGCGACTTTCAGTCCCGCCTTCTTCGCCTTGTCCCAGGACGGCCCGCTCTTGCGCAGGCCGACGGTGACCTTCATGCCCGAATCGTGCAGGTTCAGCGCATGCGCGTGGCCCTGCGAGCCGTAGCCGAGGATGGTGACCTTCTTGCCCTTGATGAGCGAGAGGTCGGCGTCTTTGTCGTAGTAAACCTTCATGGTGGATCCTTACGCTCTGAGAATTCGGTTGCCGCGACCGATGCCACTGGAGCCGGTGCGGACGGTTTCGAGAATGGCGCTCTGGTCGAGCGCCTGGATGAAGGCGTCGAGCTTGGCGCCGTCGCCGGTGAGCTCGATGGTGTAGGTGTTGTCCGAGACGTCGATGACGCGGCCGCGGAAGATGTCGGCCATGCGCTTCACGTCCTCGCGTTCCTTGGCGCCGGCGCGCACCTTGATCAACATCAGTTCGCGCTCGATGTGCTCGGCTTCCGACAGGTCCACCACCTTGACCACCTCGACCAGCTTGTTCAACTGCTTGGTGATCTTCTCGATGACTTCGTCCGAGCCCACCGTAACCACGGTCATGCGCGACATCGAGGCATCCTCGGTGGGCGCCACGGTGAGCGACTCGATGTTGTAGCCGCGCGCCGAGAACATGTTGGAGATGCGCGACAGCGCCCCGGCCTCGTTTTCGACCAGGATCGAAATGATGTGCCGCATCAGAGATCCTCGGAGAGGATCATCTCGGTGAGCCCCTTGCCGCCGGCAATCATCGGATAGACGTTTTCCGTCTGGTCGGTGAGGAAGTCGAGGAACACCAGGTCTTTCTTGCGCTTGAAGGTCTCGCGCAACGCGGGCTCCACGTCCGCCGGCTTGTCGATCAGCAGGCCCGAATGGCCGTAGCCTTCGGCGAGCTTGACGAAATCGGGCAGCGCGTCCATATAGGATTCCGAGTACCGGTTGCCGTGGAAGAACTGCTGCCACTGGCGCACCATGCCCATGTACTTGTTGTTGAGATTGATGATCTTGATCGGCAGGCGGTACTGCTTGCAGGTCGAGAGCTCCTGCAGGCACATCTGGATCGAGGATTCGCCGGTCACGCAGGCCACCGTGGCGCCGGGATTCGCCATCTGCGCGCCCATCGCCGCGGGCAGGCCAAAGCCCATGGTGCCCAGGCCGCCGGAATTGATCCAGCGGCGCGGCTGCTCGAACTTGTAGAACTGCGCCGCCCACATCTGGTGCTGGCCCACGTCGGAAGTGATGAAGGCGCCGCCGCCGGTCACCTCGTAGAGTTTTTCGAGCACGAACTGCGGCTTGATGATCTTCGACTTGCGGTCGTATTTGAGGCAGTCCTTGCCGCGCCACTCGTCAATCTGCTTCCACCAGACTTTGATGTCCTGTGTTTTTGATTTTTCAAGCAAACCCAGGAAATCACTCAGGACATCCGGAATGTTTCCGACAATCGGCACGTCCACCTTGACGCGCTTCGAAATCGACGACGGATCGATGTCGATGTGGATGATCTTGCGCGGGTCAGACGCGAAATGCGCCGGGTTGCCGATGACGCGGTCGTCGAAGCGCGCGCCGATCGCGAGCAGCACGTCGCAGTGCTGCATCGCCATGTTGGCCTCAAAAGTACCGTGCATGCCGAGCATGCCGAGGAACTGGTCGTCGGTGCCCGGATATGCGCCAAGGCCCATCAGCGTATTGGTGATCGGGAAACCGGTACGCTTGATGAGGTCCTTGAGCTGCGCCGAAGCGTTCGACAGCACCACGCCGCCGCCGGTGTAGACCATCGGGCGCTTGGCTTCGAGCAGCAGCTGCACCGCCTTCTTGATCTGCCCGGCGTGGCCCTTCTTCACCGGGTTGTACGAGCGCATGCTGATCGTTTCCGGGTATTGGAACTCGCAGGTATGCGTGGTGACGTCCTTCGGGATGTCGACCAGCACCGGCCCCGGCCTGCCGGTGGTGGCGATGTGGAACGCCTTCTTCATCGTCACCGCCAGGTCCTTGACATCGCGCACCAGGAAGTTGTGCTTGACGCAGGGCCGCGTGATGCCGACCGAGTCGCATTCCTGGAACGCGTCCTCGCCGATGGCGTGGGTCGGCACCTGGCCGCTGATCACGATCATCGGGATCGAATCCATGTAGGCGGTGGCGATGCCGGTCACCGCGTTGGTCAGGCCGGGGCCGGAGGTGACCAGGCACACGCCGATCTTGTTGGACGAGCGCGAATAGCCGTCGGCGGCGTGCGCCGCGCCCTGCTCGTGGCGCACCAGAACATGCCGAATCTTGTCCTGCTTGAACAGTTCGTCGTAGATCCACAGGACCGCGCCGCCCGGATAGCCGAATACGACCTCAACGCCTTCCGCCTGCAGACAGCGGATGAGAATCTGGGCGCCGGTCAGTTCTTCGGTCTTGATGCGGTCCATGACAGTTTGGCCTGAGGCAGGAAAAGCATTCAAGATTAACGGCTTGCTGCAATGCGGTCAAGCAAGCCGCCGTTAATCCCAGGGGCAGGTTTGGTACCATCCTCCGCAGAGCCGGAACCACCGGACGGAGGGGAGAAAAACTGGCATCACGCAGTGAGCTTTCGGCGTTCCTCGCGGGCGTTGAACGGCGCGCCTTCAAGCAGGCTGTATTCGCCGTCCGGGACGACGAGGCGGCGCTCGACATCGTGCAGGACGCGATGATGCGGCTGTCCGAGCGCTACGGCGACCGCGCGCCTGAAGAACTGCCGCCGCTGTTCCAGCGCATCCTGCAGAACGCGATCCGGGACTGGTTCCGGCGGCAGAAGGTGCGCTCGACGTGGACCACCCTGCTGTCCGCGCTTGCGCCCGGGCGCGGCAAGGAGGACGATCAGGATCCGCTGGATACCCTGCAGGAGGCTGGCGACGCGAACCGTGAGGAATCGCCGCCCGACCTGCTGGAGCGCTCACAAGTTATTGAAATTATTGAGAAAGAGTTATCCCTCCTCCCTCCGCGTCAACGTGAGGCTTTCATCATGCGTTACTGGGAGGAACTGGATGTTGCGGAGACCGCGAAAGCCATGGGTTGCTCGGAAGGCAGCGTAAAGACACACTGCTCCAGAGCCACACACGCTTTGGCGATCACATTGCGCACGAAAGGCATCACCCTCTGAACTGCGTCCGGAAAAACCGACCATGAACGAGATCAAATTCACCAACAAGATTCGCCAGGCCCTGAACGAAGGCGCGCGCCTGCACGGGGACCGCGGCGCACGCATTGCCGAGCGGCTGCGCGCTGCGCGCGAGCGCGCCCTAGAGCGGCGCAGGATCGCGCACGAGCCGGTGTTTGCCTGGATGCGCGGCACGGCCCTTGCTACTTCCAACGTGGACGGTTCCGGCGGCACGGGCGGCTTTTCGTTGCGCCTGCTGCTGGCGACGGCGCTGCTTGCCTTCGGATTGTTCGGGATCTACAGCGGGCAGCAGGCCCAGCGCGCCGCCGAGGTTGAAGAACTGGACGCCCAGCTCCTGACGGACGATCTGCCGATGGACGCTTACCTCGACCGGGGCTTTGAAACATGGCTCAAAAAGGTCTCCGCGAACTGATGCGCGGCCGGATTCTCGCGGTGGTCGCGGCCCTGCTGCTCGGGTTCGCCGTGCCAGGCGCCATTGGCGCGCCCAAAGAAAAGGCCCCGGCCTGGGCTTCGCTCACTGCCGACCAGCAACAGGTGCTCGCGCCGCTTTCCGGCGAATGGGGCAAGCTCACGCGCGATCAGAAAACGAAGTGGCTCGGCATCGCCAAGCGCTATCCCGCGATGAAGTCCGAGGAACAGCAGCGCGCGCAGGGACGCATGCAGCGCTGGGCCAAGCTAACGCCGGACCAGCGCCGGGAGGCGCGCGAGCAGTACCGCAGCATCGGCAAGGTCGCGCCAAGCCGGCGCGAGGAACTGCGCCGGTATTGGGCGGAATACCAGGCGCTGCCGCCGCACGAAAAACGCATGTTCGACGTTCCGCCAAGCTACGTGCCCCCGGCCGATCGCAGGCAGCGCGCTCCGTCCCCTAAAACCAGGCCGCACTCCGCGTACGTCCTCCCCGCGCCGCTGTGAGCGGCGCGTCCGCGCCCGTTTCCTCAGACGCGGCACCAGGCATGCTGCGCCGCCTGGCCAGCATGCTCTACGAATCCATCCTGCTGTTCGCGATCGCGTTCCTTGCCACCTGGCTGTTCCAGTTCGCCGCGGGGACGCTGCGCATCGAAGGCTGGCGCATGCACGTGCTGCAACTGTTCCTGCTCACCGTGTTCGCCTCGTATTTCCTCTGGTGCTGGCTGCGCGGCGGCCAGACACTGGCGATGAAGACCTGGCGCATCCGGCTAGTCGCCATGAACGGCCACGGCCGCATCGCGCCAAAAGCCGCGTTGCTGCGCTTCTTCTTCGCGCTGCTGCTGGTGCCCACGACGATCGGAATTTTCTGGGCACTGGTTGACCGCGACCGCCAGTTCCTGCACGACCGATTGGCCGGGAGCCTCTTAGTCAAGGCTTAGGCCTTCGGCCAGGTCCAGGTATTTGCCTTGCACGCCTTGTAGTTCTCGTCGAGCGCGTCCGTCATCAGCAGAATCGCTTCAGAAGCGTAGAGAGTGCGGGATAAAACGACGTTTCGGGAGCGTTCGCGCCGGTGGCGCGAATGGCGTCGCAGTCCGCAAGATAGATTTCGAGCGGATGCGCGCTCACTTCGTCAATCGCTCCAAATCGCGGTCGAAGCTGAGCACACCCCAATTGCGCTCGCGCGCAGTTGCGGCGACCAGTGCGTCAACGAAATCCACATTGCGATCCCGATACAAAACCAAGGCTTGCCTAACGGCTGGAGACTCCGTGATCACGCCACGGTAGTCGAGGAGGCTCAACAATTTCGTCGCGGCGTCAACGCGGGTCACTTTGTATACGCGCGTCAGGACATACACGCACTCGGCAAGAACAGCGGCCGGAATGTAGGCGGCTGCCGTGCCTTCGCGTACCGGTTCGAAGAACGCCCGGGCACGGTGGAAGTGAACCCGCTCTCCCCCGAGCAGGAGAGAGAGAATTGCATTTGCGTCAACGACGCTTGTGCTTTTCCCGGACAACGGCCTCCCAGGCCTGTTCGCGAGCAACGTGGAACGGAACGCGCTTGCGCCCTTTGGCATAGTGCGCAAGGCTGCCGGCGACATCGTTGACCGGCTCGATCCGAACCGACCCTGCCTCCGAAACGATACGGACATGATCGGTACCGAGCACTCTGCGCACCTCGCGCGGCAGCGTGATCTGGCCTTTGCTGGAAACTTTGGCAGTCTTTACAACAACGCTCATGCTTTACTTTTCCACTTTTGCTTTACATTTGAGTCTAACACGGAAGTACGGCGTAGCCAACTTCCGGAAATCTTCCGGAAATCTACCCTCGTAACCTGACCCAGACCGGGCGCAGCCGCTCGATCCACAGCATCATCAGGATCGCGGTGCCGAGGAACAGCAGGCTCGGCACCGCGGCGGCGGCGACCGGCGGCCACTCCTTCAGCAGCCCGACATGCGAAAACAGGCTGTTGAGCATGTGAAAGAGAATTCCCAGCATGATCCCCATGAACACCTTGATGCCGACCATGCCCGAGCGCGCGTGCATGTAGGCGAACGGCAGCGCCAGCGCCATCATCACCAGTGTCGCCAGCGGATAGAACAGCTTTTTCCACAGGGCGATCTCGTAGCGCTCGGTCTTTTGCCGGTTGCCGGCGAGGTGCTGCAGGTATTTGTAGAGCTTCCACGCCGACATGCGCTCGGGAACCACGATGAGCACGTTCAGCAGGTCCGGATTCACCGCCGAGCGCCATTCGGCCTCCGCATAGCGGGCGGTTGTCGGCCCCGCAACGCCGAACATGGTCTGCGCTACATCCAGCAGGCGCCAATTGCCCGCGCCGGCATACTCGCCGCGCGCCGCCTCGGTTACCTGGCGCAGGCGGTAGGCGGAGTCGAACTCGAAGATGCGCACGCCGCCGAGCACGTTCGCCTCGCGCGCCTCGCGCACGTTGATAAAGGAGCGCTCGTCCTTGAACCAGAGCCCCGAATTCAGACTGCCGCCGATCAGCGACTGCATCGCATTCATGCGCACCTTCTGCGCCGCCTCCTCCGAAAATGGCGCGATCCATTCGCCGATGGCGAACGTGCCGGCCACGAATGCCAAGCCAATCTTCGCCAGCACCTTGCCCGCGCGCACCGGCGACAGTCCCGCCGCGCGCATCACGGTGTACTCGGAGTTGCTCGACAGGTGCGCCAGCACGTAGAGCGTGCCGATCAGCACCGCCACCGGAAAAAGCTCGTAGGCGTGCGCCGGTATCCACAGCGCGACCACGGTGAAGATCTGGCTCAGCTGGTAGTTTCCATTGCCCAGGTCGCGCAGTTCCGCGATCAGGTCGAAAAAGGCGAACAGCGCGAGGAAGCCGAGCAGCACGAAACCGACCGCGCCGTAGACCTGCCGGGCAATGTAGCGCTCGAGGGTAGGGATGCGGACTGTCATGAGCGCGTGCCGCGCTGGCGCCGCCAAGGCAGCCGGAACAACGACATGCGCTGCGCGAACAGCACCAGCATCACCACCAGCATCACCGCGTGCACCAGCCACCAACCGGTGGAAAACGCGAGCTTGCCCTGGGCGACCCGGGCCTGGCTTACCGAAAGCAGATTCGAGTACACCATGTAGGTCAGCAGCGCGAACAGCAGGTTCACCGAGCGGCCGGCGCGCGGATTGACGAAACTCATCGGGATCGCGAGCAGCGCGAGGATCAGCGCCGACGCCGGCATGCCGACGCGCCACAGCAGCTCGCCCAGGTTGCTGCGGGTCGGGCTCTCGATCAGGCCGAGCGTGGAAGTGCTCTTGTGCGTCGCCACCGGCTCGTCGCCTTCCTTGGTCTGGATGCGCGTGGCATAGCGCTCGAACTCCATCAGGCGGAAATCCGCCGCACCGGGCGTGCCGACGTAGCGCCGCCCGGAAAGCATCACGAGAAAGCGATCGCCATTGGGCGCGAATTCGGTGAAGCCGCGCTCGCTTATCATCACCCCGGTGCGCCGGTGCTGGGTCGAATTCACGAACACGTTCTGCACCGAGCTCTTGTCGCCGGCGATGGACTCGACGAAAAACACGCGCTCGCGGCTGCGCGACTCGCCGAACGTGCCCGGTTCGACGCGCGAGATGTCGTCGCGCGAGTCGATGCGGCTGCGGTACTGCTCGCTCTTCTGCGCCGCCCAGGGCGAGATGAAGAACGACAGCACCGCAATCACAAGTACCAGCGGCGCCGCGAAGATCAGCACCGGACGTATCCAGGACGCGAGCGACAGCCCGGAATTGAACCAGATCACCATTTCCGAATCGCGCCAGCTGCGGTTCAGCGCGAGCAGCACGGAGATGAAGAGGGTGAGCGAGAGCAGCACCGGCAGCAGATTGAGCGCGGAAAAGCCGAGGAAGGCGATCACCGCGTCCGAAGGAATCTTGCCGCCGGCCGCCTGCCCGAGCAGCCGGATCAGGCGCGTGGTGAGGGCGATCAGGAACAGCGAAAGAAAAACCGCCACGGCCAGATTGGCGAACTCCCGCAACAGCGCGCGGAAGAAGATCATGCGATACTTGGGATGAAAATCATAGGAGAATCCCGGTGGAATTTAGCATACGCGCGCTGGCGCCCGCGCAGTTATCCGGCGGCGCGAAAACCGGCTGCCTGGTGCTCGCGGTATTTGCCGGCGGCAACCTGGGGCGTGCCGCGCAGGCCGTCGACAAGGCGGCCATGGGCGCGCTACGCCGCGTGCTCGCCCACGGCGATCTCGCCGGCAAGGCCGGCGCCACCCTGCTGCTGCAGAAGATTCCCGGGCTTGCCGCCGAGCGCGTACTTCTGGTCAGTCTCGGCGAGCGCAACGAATTCAGCGTCACGCATTTCCGTGAAGCGGTGCGCGGCGCCGCCACGGCCCTGAAGGGCCTCGGCGCGCGCGATGCCGTGCTCCCGGTGGCGGATTTTGCGGTCAGCGGCCGTGGCCTGCCCTGGACGGTACGTCACACGGTTCTCGGCATACGCGAAGCGTTTTACCGCTTCGACCAGCTGAAGACGCAAAAGAAGGCCGCTGCCCCCGCGCTCGCCGCTGTGACGCTGGCGCTCAGCGGCGCCCCGGTGACGCTGCAAGCCCAGGCTGCCCTAAAGGAAGCGGTGGCGACCGCCGATGGCGCCGACCTTGCGCGCACGCTCGGCAACCTGCCGCCGAACCTGTGCACACCCGCCTTCCTCGCGGACGAGGCGAGGAAGATCGCGAAGCAGTTCAAGCTCGGCATCGAAGTGCTCGAACGCAAGGACATGGAGCGGCTCGGCATGGGCGCGCTGCTGGCGGTCACGGCCGGCTCGCGGCAACCGCCCAAGCTGATCGTGCTGCGCTACGCCGGCGCGGCGAAGTCGAAAAAACCGCTGGTGCTGGTCGGCAAGGGCATCACCTTCGACACCGGCGGAATTTCGCTCAAGCCCGGCGGCGAGATGGACGAGATGAAGTTCGACATGTCCGGGGCGGGCAGCGTGCTGGGCGCGATCCGCGCGCTCGCCGGCATGCGCGCGCCGGTTAACGTGATTGGCGTCGTGCCGGCCTGCGAGAACATGCCGGACGGCGCGGCCACGCGCCCCGGCGACATCGTCACCACGATGTCGGGCCAGACCGTCGAGATCCTCAATACCGACGCCGAAGGCCGCCTGATCCTGTGCGACGCGCTCACCTATGCGGAAAGATTCACTCCCGACGCGATCGTCGACGTGGCGACGTTGACCGGGGCATGCGTGATCGCCCTTGGGCATGTCGCCACCGGCCTGTTCGCCAACGACCAGAAGCTCGCCGACGAGATCCTCGCCGCCGGCGACGACGCCTGGGACCGCGCCTGGCAGATGCCGTTGTGGGAGGACTACCAGGAGCAGCTGCGCTCGAACTTCGCCGACATGGCGAACATCGGCGGCCGGCCGGCCGGCAGCGTCACCGCGGCCTGCTACCTCGCGCGCTTCACGCGCAAGATGCGCTGGGCGCACCTCGACATCGCGGGAACCGCGTGGCGCAGCGGCAGGGACAAAGGCTCGACCGGGCGCCCGGTGCCGTTGCTGGTTCGCCTTGCGCTGCGCGGGGCGGGCCGCAGGAGTTAGCCCGGCGTGACCTCGATCGACTTCTATTTCAACGCGGGCGACCGGCTGGGCGTCGCCTGCCGGCTCGCGGGCAAGGCGCTACAGCAGAAAAAGCGCGTGCTGATCTTCGCCCCGCAGGCGGAAGTGGCGCAGAAGATCGACCGCCTGCTGTGGACCTCGCAGGCGGTTTCCTTCATTCCGCACTGCTACGCACACGACCCGCAGGCCGCCGGCACGCCGGTGCTGATCGCCAGCGGCGACGAGCCATCGTTGCCGGCCGCGGCGGCCTGCGATGTGCTGCTCAATCTCGACACCGGGTGCCCGCCTTTCTTCGAGCGCCACGAGCGCGTGCTGGAAGTCGTGTCGCAGGACGACGAGGACAAGCGCGCCGGGCGCGCACGCTTCAAGTTCTACCGCGACCGCGGCTACGAAATCCGCAACCACGACCTGGCGAAGGCCACGGCATGACCGAGGGCAAGGACCCGAACCAGCTCTTCGCGCGCGTGGATGCGCTCATGAAACGCCAGCAGGAGGATACGCAGCGCGCCGTCGAAGAAGTTCCGCTGCTGACCGACGTGGTCGCACACGACGCGGAGGCCGCGACGCCCGAGGCGCTCCATGCCGACAAGGCGCTTGCGGCGGACATCGAGCGTGTTCTCGTCGTGCGCCTGATTCCGGAACTGAACAAGCAGATCGCCGGGCTGCGCGCTGAGATGGAAAAAGAACTGCGCCGCTCGGTGCGCGAAGCCGTCGAGCACGCGCTCGCCGCCCGCAAGACGAACCCGGACAAGTCTTAGTATGGCGCTCGACAAAAGCTTCGAACCGCATGCGGTCGAGCGCCGCTGGTATGCACGCTGGGAGTCCGCGGGCTGGTTCGCCGCGCGCGACGGGGAGCACGCGGATCGCGCGGCACCCGCCTACTGCATCCAGCTGCCGCCACCCAACGTCACCGGCACGCTGCACATGGGGCATGCGTTCCAGCAGACGCTCATGGATTGCCTCGTCCGCTACCACCGGATGCGCGGCGAAAATACCAACTGGGTGGCCGGCACGGACCACGCCGGCATCGCGACCCAGATCGTGGTCGAGCGGCAGCTGCAGGAACAGGGCAAGACGCGCCACGACCTGGGCCGGGAAGGCTTCACCAAGCGCGTCTGGGAGTGGAAACAGGAATCGGGCTCCAATATCACGCGACAGATGCGCCGCCTTGGAGCCTCCGCGAACTGGACTTACGCGGACACGGAAGGCCAGAAAGCCGGCTACTTCACCATGGACGCGAAGATGTCGCGCGCCGTGGTTGAAGTATTCGTGCGCTTGCACGAAGAAGGCCTGATCTACCGCGGCAAGCGCCTGGTGAACTGGGATCCGGTGCTCGGCACCGCCGTCTCCGACCTCGAGGTGGACAGCGAGGAAACCGTCGGCACGATGTGGCAGATCCTCTACCCCTTCCCCGACGGGCCGCAGCCTTCGCACGACCAGAATGGCAATCCGCTCTCCTTGCGCGGCATGACGATCGCCACGACGCGTCCCGAAACCATGCTGGCCGATGGCGCGGTGGCGGTCCATCCGGAGGACGGCCGCTACCGGCACCTGATCGGCAAGCAGGTCGAGTTGCCGCTCTGCGATCGCAGCATTCCGATCGTCGCCGATACCATGGTCGAGCGCGGCTTCGGCACCGGCTGCGTCAAAATCACGGGCGCGCACGACTTCAACGACTACGGCGCCGCGCTGCGCCACAACCTGCCGCTGATCGTGATTTTCACGCTCGATGCGAAGATCAATGAAAACGGCCCGAAGCAGTTTCAGGGCATGGACCGCTACGCCGCGCGCAAAGCCATCATCGCTCAACTCGAGAGCGGCAAATTCCTGGTCAAGGCCGAAGCGCACAAGATGGTGGTGCCGAAATCCGGGCGCACCGGCGTGATCGTCGAACCGATGCTCACCGACCAGTGGTTCGTGAAAATGGACGGTTGGGCAAAATCCGGCCTGGCGGCGGTCGCCAAGGGCGACGTGAAGTTTTTCCCCGAGCACTGGTCCAGCACCTACAACCACTGGCTGGAGAACATCCAGGACTGGTGCATTTCGCGGCAGCTCTGGTGGGGCCACCAGATTCCGGCGTGGTACGACGATGCAGGGAAGATCTACGTCGCACGAAGCGAAGGGGAGGCAAAAACAAAAGCGGGAGGCAAAAAGCTGACTCGCGACCCCGACGTGCTGGACACCTGGTTCTCGTCGCAACTGGTGCCGTTCTCCTCGCTCGGCTGGCCGGAGAAGACGAAGGACCTGGAGACGTTCCTGCCCTCCTCGGTGCTGGTGACCGGCTTCGACATCATCTTTTTCTGGGTCGCGCGCATGATCATGGCAAGCCTGCATTTCACCGGCAAGGTGCCGTTCCACCACGTCTACATCAACGCCATCGTGCGCGACGCCGAGGGCCAGAAGATGTCCAAGTCGAAAGGCAACACCCTCGACCCGATCGACCTGATCGATGGTATCGATTTTGATTCTTTGCTCAGGAAATCCACGGCCGGATTGCTCAAGGCAGATCACAAAACCAAGATCGAGAAGTACGTCAAAAGCCACTTCCCGAACGGCATTCCGTCGTTCGGCGCCGACGCCCTGCGCTTCACTTTCGCCTCGCTGGCGAATTTCTCGCGCACCCTGAATTTCGACCTCGGCCGCTGCGAGGGTTACCGCAATTTCTGCAACAAGCTCTGGAACGCGACGCGCTTCGTGCTGATGAACACCGAGGGCCAGGACTGTGGCGCCGATGAATCGAAACCGGTCGAGCTTTCGACCTGGGACAAATGGATCATCAGCACCCTGCAGCGCACCGAAGCGGAGGTGGAGAAGGGCTTCGCCGAGTACCGTTTCGACAACGTCGCCGCCGCGATCTACCGCTTTGTCTGGGACGAATATTGCGACTGGTATGTCGAGATCGCCAAGGAACAGCTCGCCACCGGCAACGAGGCGCAGCAGCGTGGCACACGCCGCACGCTGGTGCGGGTGCTGGAAACGGTGCTGCGCCTCGCGCATCCGGTAATTCCGTTCATCACCGAGGAACTGTGGCAGGACGTCGCCCCGCTCGCCGGCAGGAAGGGCGAGACCGTGATGCTCGCGCCCTACCCGAAGAGCCAGCCTGAAAAAATCGACGCAGCCGCCGAGCGCCAGGTGAAGCTCGAAAAGGAGATCGTCAACGCGATTCGAAATTTGCGCAGCGAAATGAAGATTCCGCCGGCAGCGCGGGTGCCGGTTATTTGTGCCGGACCGCAGATGCTGCCGGTTCTTTCATCCATCATTTCCCTCGCCAAGCTGTCAGAACTGAAATACGTCAGCGAAGAAGAGCTGAATGCGACGGACGCGCCCCTGAAGGTCGTGCGCGAGACGAAGCTGAAGTTGAAAGTGGAGATCGACATCGCCGCCGAGCGGGTGAGGCTTGGCAAGGAAATCGCCCGCCTGGAAGGTGAAATCCCGAAAGCGCACGCCAAGCTCGGCAATGCGTCGTTCGTCGAGCGCGCGCCTGCCAGGGTTGTGGAGCAGGAACGGGCCCGGCTGGCGGGATTCGAGTCGACGCTCGCGAAACTGCGCGAGCAATTGAGCAAGCTCTCCGCAAAGGACTAGTACCCCCCGGGCTGGCCGTCCTGCCTCGCGACGAACGGCGGCCGGCGCCCGACCAGACTCTCCAGCATGGTCAGTTCCACGTCCGTGTGGTTGATCACGGGCGCGCCCATCAGCATCTGCGGCGCCCCTGCGCCCATCACGTAGCGAGGCTGCTCGTGGCGCGTCGTGCGTACCGTCTCGCGCGCCGAAGGATCGGCCGTGGAGACGATTTCCGCTTCGCCGTAGCAGGTGCAGACGTAGGTGCGGAACTCTTCCGCTTCAAGGTAGACCGCCGTGCCGCGAATGCCGATGGTCGCGGTCCCGGTTCGCAGCACCTTGGGCTCTCCCGGCGCAAACACCGACAATATCGCGCCCGTGACCACGCGCAGGCCGGTCAGGACCAGCGCCCCAAGCACGCCCTGCACTTCGACGCGCGCGCGCAGTCGCCGATCTCCTGCGCGCCGCACGCCGCGATCCTGCGGCCGTTCAGGCAGATGGCCGCATTTTACGTGCCGCACGTGTTACGTACCGCGCGCCGCCTGAGCTATCATCAAAGCAATGAATAGTCCGCCGCCATCCGAGAGCGGCCGCTGGCTGCTGCTGGTCGCGAGCCTGCCGACGGAGGACCCGGCGGCCCGCATGCGCGGCCTGCGCACGCTCGAAGCGCTTGGCGCCGCCGTCCTGCGCGAAGGCGTGTACCTGCTTGCCCGAAACCGGCGCCACGCGCCGGGGGCTGGAGCATCTGGCCGATTACATCTCCAAGGGCGCCGGCAGCGCGCAGGTGCTGGCGGCGATGCCGGCCTCCGACACACAGCAGCAGTCCTTCCGCAAGCTGTTCGACCGCTCGGCGCGCTACTCGGAGCTCCTCAAGGTGGTCGAGAGCCTCAAGGTCGGCTTCGGCATCGCGGATCCGAGCGCCCTGCTGCGGGTATTGCACAAGAAACGCCATGATTTCGAGGCCATCAGCGCGCTGGATTTTTTCACCAGCGAGTTGCAGGAACGGGCCCGGGCTTCGCTTGATGAGGCCGAAGCCGCGGTGCACAAGCTGCTGTTTCCCGCGCAATCACAGGCGAGTGGCGTGCCCGACCAACCGATGCGCCGCAGAGTCTGGGCGACGCGCAAGCCGGCCTGGGCGGACCGTCTCGCCTGCGCCTGGCTGATCCGCCGCTTTGCGGACCCGGAAGGCAGCGTGGTGTGGCTGGAGAAATCCCAGGAGGTCCACGCCGACGCCGTCGGCTTCGCCTATGGCGGGGCACGCTTCAGCAACAACGAGACCCAGGTGACATTCGAGGTGATGCTTGCAGCATTTCGGCCTGGCAACGAACGCGGCCCTGGTCAAAATCGGCGCCATCGTGCACTTCCTCGAAGCGCACGACACGCCGGTGCCGGAAGCCGCAGGGGTGCAAACGCTGCTGCAAGGCGCGGCGCTCGACCAGCGACGACGAACTGCTCGGCGAAGCGGAGAAAACCTTCGACCTGCTCTACGAAGCCTATTTTGAACCACCGAACGCCTAGCAATCAGCGCTTGCGGGCGTCTTTCTGCTCCAGTGCCAACTCGGCACGCAGCTCCTTGAGGCGCGCGTCCACCACCGAGTGGTCGTAGAAATCGCCGTCCGCCGATGTTTGCGCAAGCTGCAGCTGCTCGATCGCCGCCGGCAGGCTTCCCTGCAGAATGTAGAACTCCGCCTGCGCCTGGTGCTGCAGCAGGCGCTTGCCCTGGCCGGCATAAGCCTTGGCCCGCGCTGCGTGCAGTTTCGGGTCGCTCGGATAGAGGCGCAGCGGATCGGCGAGCACCGCCAGCACTTCGTCATGGCGGCCCTGCTCCTGCAGCGTGGCGAGATACGCGTAGAGGATCGATCGGCGGTGCGCGAAGCGCGTCAGCGCGGATTTCAGGATGGCCAGCGCACCGGCCTGGTCGTTCAGCGCCAGCCGCACGCGCGCCGCCAGCGTCTCCACCATCGGGCTGGAGCCCCCGTCCGCACGCAATCGCGCGATTTCCGCTTCCGCGCGCCTGGGCTCCTTGGCGCGCAGCAACGCCACCGCATATCCGTAGCGCGCCCCGGGCTCGTTCGAAAAACGGCGGTCGTTCACGGCATCGCCAAAGGTCTTCACCGCTTCGCGCGCGTCGGCCGCTTCGGCGCGCAGCTTGGCGCGCACCAGGTGATATTCCAGTGAATCGGCGCGTTGCTTGTAAGGCATGTTTAACGCGCGGTTTTCCGCGTCGCTGATCCGCTCCGCGTTGACCGGGTGGCTGCGCAGGTATCCGGGAACGCCGCCGCCGTCCAGGATCCTCGCATAGCGCTGCAGCTTCTCGAAAAATGCCCCCATGGCGCGAACGTCGAAACCTGATTCCGCCAGCGTCTGGAAGCCGACGCGGTCGGCTTCGCGTTCGAAGTCGCGGCTGAAACTCAACTGCGTCTGGACCGCGCCGCCCTGCGCCGCGGCCATCGCGCCGCTTGCCAGGTCGGGGCGCGAGCGCGCGAGCAGGATCGAGGCCGCCATCGCGATCATCAACGGCAGCTGCATCTGCTTCTGGATTCCGAAGCCTCGCGCGATGTGCCGCTGGGTCACGTGCGCCATTTCGTGCGCCACCACCGATGCGATCTCGGACTCGTTGTCCGAAGCGGTGACGAGCCCGGTATGCACGCCGATGAAGCCGCCCGGCAGCGCAAACGCGTTGATCGACGCGTCGCGGATAGCGAAGAACTCCAAATCCTGACGCGCACCCGCGCCGGCGTTGCTCAGCCGCGCACCCAGGCCGTTCAGGTATTCGGCGACCTCGGGATCGTCCAGGTAGGACGGATCGCGGAACTTGATGTCGCGCACGATCGATTCGCCGATCTTGCGCTCGGTCTGCAGCGACAGGTCCGAGCCGCTCGCATCGCCCAGGTCAGGCAGACGCACTGGGGAATTCTGCGCGAACGCCCGGGGCAAAAAGGCAAGTGACGCGGCCAGCAGCCAAACGAGGAATCGCATCCGTTTATGATACCGTTCGATCGCTCAAGTTCCCCACTGATGGACGCAACGGCAGGAGGATGCATTGGCGCGCAAGCTGTCCCCGCGACTCACGCATTTTGACCGCAAAGGCAGCGCCCACATGGTCGATGTGGGCGCCAAGGACGACACGCACCGCGTTGCGGTCGCCTCCGGGCGCATCGCCATGCGCCCGGGCACGTTCCGCATGGTGATCGAGGGCGGCGCCGCCAAGGGCGACGTGCTCGGCGTGGCGCGCGTGGCGGCGATCCAGGCGGCGAAGCGCACTCCGGAACTGGTGCCGCTCGCCCATCCGATCTCGATCACGCGCGTGGCGGTCGAATTCAGATTCGATGCCCCGCGCCGCGAGATCGTCCTGTTCGCCACGGTGGAATGCCGCGGCCGAACCGGCGTCGAGATGGAAGCGCTCACCGCCGCCGCGGTAGGCCTGCTCACCATTTACGACATGGTGAAGGCCGTGGATCGCGGCATGGTGATCCGCGACCTGCAACTCGAAGAAAAGCGCGGCGGTAAATCCGGGCACTATCGCCGCGCAAGGAAATGAAGCCGCAACGACGATGAAGATCACTCTTGGGAGAACCATCGCCGCGCTGGTGCTGCTGGCCCTAGCGGGCGGCGGCTGGGCCTGGTACGCCTCGCGCAACGCTGCGGGCGAGGCCAAGTACCGCGTCGCGAAACTTGAACGTGGCCCGATCCAGGCCGTGGTGGCCGCCAGCGGCACGCTGGCGGCGGTCACCACCGTCCAGGTCGGCTCCCAGGTCTCAGGCCAGGTGCTGGAGATTTTCGCCGACTTCAACACGCAGGTGAAGAAGGACCAGGTCATTGCGCGCATCGATCCGCAGAGCTTCGAATTGCGCGTCAACCAGACACGCGCCGACGTCGACGCGGCCCGCAGTGCGGTCGCCGTCGCGGTTTCCGCACTGGCGGCGCAGAGGGCCGAAGTAAGCCGTGTCAAGGTGAACCTCGCCGACACCGAGCGCGACCTCAATCGCAAGAAAATGCTGGTGGAAAAGAATTTCATTTCGCCCGCGGAGCTGGACAAGGCGCGCACCCTGCACGATTCGACGCGCGAGCAGTTGAAGGCGGTCGAGGCGCAGATCGAGGTCAACGCGTCGCAGATCGCCAGCGCGCAGGCCACGGTCAAGCAGCGCGAAGCGCTGCTCAAGCAGGCGCAGGTGGACCTGGAGCGCACCATCATCCGGGCGCCGGTGAATGGCACCGTGATCCTCAAGAACATCGACGCAGGCCAGACGGTCGCCGCCAGCCTGCAGGCGCCGGTGCTGTTCACCATCGCGCAGGACCTGCGCGACATGCAGGTCGAGGCGGCCATCGACGAGGCCGACGTCGGCCGGCTGCGCGTCGGCCAGCAGGCGAACTTCACCGTCGACGCCTTTCCACGGCGCAACTTCAGCGGGGAAATCCGCCAGATCCGCAAGTCCCCGGTCAACGTGCAGAACGTAATTAGCTATACGGTGGTGATTTCAGCGGCGAATCCGGACCAGTCGCTGCTGCCCGGCATGACGGCGAACGTGCGGGTGGTGGTGGATAGCCGCGACAATGTGCTCAAAGTGGCGAACGCTGCTCTACGCTTTCGCCCGAGTGGTACGACTGGAGGCGCCGCGGAGAGCAAGGCCGCAGGCGATGCGCTGCCCGCGCCACAGGGCGGCGCCAACGCCGCACAGCAATTCCGCCAGCGCGTGTTCGAGGAACTGAAACCCGACGAATCGCAGAAGGTGAAGCTCGAGCAGATCTTCGACGATGTGCGCCAGAAAATGGCGCTGCTGCGCGACATGCCCAAGGACGGCGACCGGCGCAAGGCGGGCGAGCGGCTGCGAGCGGATTCTCGCGTGCGTGTCATGGAGATACTCACCGACGCGCAAAAACCGATCTACGAGCGGCTACTGGCCGAGCTGGGCGGTGGCCGTGGCACCGCGTCCGTCGCCGGCCGCCTCTGGGTTCCCGGTCCCGACGGACAGCCCAAGGCAGTCGAAGTGAAAACCGGGCTCACCGACGGCACCAGCACCGAGATCGCCGAAGGCCCGCTCAAGGAAGGCGACGGGGTCATCCTGGGCGTGGGCGAGCCAGCCGCGGCGGCGAAGAAGGCCGGCGCGTCGGGGCCGCGGATGTTCTGATGGCGGGTCAGATGATCCCGCAGTTGATCCGTACTCGCGGCCTGACGAAGACCTACCAGGTCGGCGACAACGAAATCAGGGCCCTCGCCGGGGTCAGCATCGATGTCGCACAGGGCGAGTTCACCGCGGTAATGGGCCCGTCGGGTTCCGGCAAGTCCACCCTCATGAACATGCTCGGCTGCCTGGACCGCCCGAGTGCGGGCGAATACGTGCTGGGCGGGCGGCGCGTCTCGGATCTCGCCAGCGACGAACTCGCCGCAGTGCGCAACAGCAACATCGGTTTCGTGTTCCAGACCTTCAACCTGCTGGCGCGCACCGCCGCGGTGGAAAACGTCGAACTGCCGCTGGTTTACGCGGGCGTCCCGGCCGCCGAGCGGCGTGTGCGCGCGCTGGAAATGCTCGCCAAGGTGGGGCTCGCCGAGCGCGCCGACCACCATTCGGCACAGCTGTCGGGTGGCCAGCAGCAGCGCGTCGCCATCGCGCGTGCACTGGTGACACGGCCGCTGTTGATCCTTGCGGATGAGCCCACCGGAGCGCTCGACTCGCGCACCAGCCTGGAAATCATGGCGCTGCTGCAGGAACTGAACCAAGGCGGCATGACCGTCCTGGTGGTGACCCACGAAGCCGACGTGGCGCGCTTCGCCCGCCGCGTGCTGCGCTTTCGCGACGGGCACCTGGTCGAGGACCATGCCAACGAAAAACCCGACGACGCGCGGGCGATGCTGCGCGCCGAGGCAGTCCCCGTGACAATCAGCGCAGAGGCAAGCGCGTGAGCATGCTCGGCCTGCTGCGGGTCGCGATGCGCGCGCTGGCGGTGAACAAGCTGCGCAGCCTGCTCACCATGCTCGGCATCATCATCGGCGTCGCCGCCGTGATCGTGATGATCGCGGTGGGTGCGGGTGCGCAGGCGCGCGTCGAGGAACAGATCCGGTCGCTGGGATCGAACCTGCTGCTGATCCTTTCGGGCTCCACCACCGCTGGAGGAGTGCGCATGGGCTTCGGCTCCAACCTGACCATATCGGAAGACGACGCCGCCGCAATTCCGCGCGAAATTCCCGAAACCATGGCGGCGCCCGCGCTGCGCGGCACCGCGCAGCTCATCTGGGGCAACCAGAACTGGTCGACGGTGATCTTCGGCGTCACGCCGGAGTACATCGACGTACGCCAGTGGGAACTCGCCGCCGGCCGCATGTTCGATGCAACCGACATAGCGGGCGCCACCAAGGTCTGCCTGGTCGGCCAGACGGTAGCGCGCCAGCTCTTTGGCGGCGCCGACCCCCTCGGCCAGGTGATCCGCGTGCGGCGCGTGCCCTTCACCGTCATCGGCGTACTCGAATCCAAAGGCCAGAGCATGATGGGCTCCGACCAGGACGACCTGATCCTGATGCCGATCAGCACCGCGCGCAAGCGCGTGCTCGGCGCCTCCAACCTCGCCAAGCAACGCAGCGTCGGCACGATCTGGGTCAAGGTCGCCGAGGGCTACGACATGAAAACCGCCGAAGAACAGGTGCGCTCGCTGCTGCGCCAGCGGCACCGTCTGCAGCCCGGCCAGGACGACGATTTCTCGCTGCGCAACCTCGAAGAAGTTGCCGCAACGCAGGAAGCCTCCAGCCGCGTTCTCGCCCTGCTGCTGGCGGCGGTCGCCTCCGTGTCGCTGGTGGTGGGCGGCATCGGCATCATGAACATCATGCTGGTCTCGGTAACGGAGCGCACACGGGAGATCGGCCTGCGCATGGCGGTCGGCGCGCGCACACGCGACATCCTCGGCCAGTTCCTGGTCGAAGCCGTGACCTTGTCGCTGATCGGCGGGTTGGCGGGGATCGCCATCGGCATCGCCACCGCCGTGGGCATCGCGCAATTCGCGGGCTGGCGGATCGTGTTGTCACCAGAGTCCGTGTTGCTCGCGGTGGCGTTCGCCTTCACGATCGGCGTGTTCTTCGGCTTCTACCCGGCGCGCAAGGCCGCGCGCCTCAACCCGGTGGAAGCGCTTAGATTCGAGTAGCCGGGCGCCGGCAGGATCTGCTCATCTGTACGCGATCACGTTCAGGCTGATTCGCGTTCCCGAAATCTGCATCAAGCTGGTATCGTTGAAAAGCCCGAAATCGCCCGCCCGTTCGATCTTCGAAAATCCCGCAGTTCCCAGAAGATCGCAGAGAATGTCGAAAGCCAGTCCGACGTAATGGAAATCGTGCGGGTCCGTTTGTCCGCCGAACGCCATCCGCATGATGAGAATGCGTTCTGACACTCCCATTCGCGGATCGATGAACAGGCGGCACAGCACGTCGAGATCCGGAACGCTGATCCTGGCGCTTCCCCCCTTCTTCAGCACCCGGTGGAACTCGGCGAGCGCACGCGGCAGCCGTTCGACATAACCGAGGTGCTCGAGCACATGCGACGCGTAGATTTCGTCCACCGATCCATCCGCGATCTGACTCAAGTCGCTGCAGTCCCCGATGTAGTCCACTCCGGGTCCTGGTTGCACGTTGAGGATTTTCCAACCAGCCTTTACCTCTGTGCCGCCGATGTGCAACCGCATGGGTTCACTTTCAATGCCGAGAAGCGAAGGGACTGCAGTTCAAGTAAGCTACCCGAATGCAAGCGGTAAATCTAGTAACATTGCGTGATGGATGACGGTCAGCCCGTCAGCGGAGAACAAACCGATCTCGATCGCTTGATTTCCGAGATCGCCGCATTGGGTGGTTCGGAGGATGAAGCCGAGGCGGTCGAGCCGCTGTTGCGGGCCAGGCGGCGGCAACTGGTGGCGGAATTCTGCGGTCTTGACGCGGCGGGCGCGCACGCGCTGTTCTCTGGCGATCGCGGCGAACAGCACCGCCTGATAACGCACTCCGGATTGCGCGACCTGGCGCGCGATGCGGAAGACGAAGATCTTGCCCAACGGATCCTTGCCGGCTTGAGCGCTGCGTCGGCCCCCGCACCTGGCCCGCTGCTCGCCCTCATGTTGCTGTTCCGGGCCTTTGAATTGCCGGTGCATGAGGATCTGCGGCGCATTCCGGACTGGCTGCTGCCCGACTACGCCCGATTCCTGCTAGCCATGCCGCGTGTATTCAATGAACTGGGCGATGCCGACCGCTATCTCGAAATCACCACCAAGGCAGTATCCGCGATCCACCGTTACGTCATGCACGATCCGGCGCTGCCGCTTGCCGCGCGATTGCGCGACCTGTTTTTCGCCGAAGCGAAATTCATCCAGATTTACTTCAATGAGGGCAATCTGAAGGATCTGTACCGCGAGCGAGCGCAGATCATCGAACACTGGGGATTCGCGCACGGCGCGCGATTGGCGCATTCTTTCCCGTTGCGCACAAGGCCGGCCGCCGGACGCCGGCTGCGCGTCGGCATCCTGAGCACCCACTTCGGACCCCAGACCGAGACCTATTTCATGCTTGGGCACTTCGAGCGTTTTCCACGCGAGCGCTGCACCCTGATCCTTTACGCGCTGCAAGACCAGGCCGTTCCCTTGTCCCAATACGCGCGCAGCATCGCCGACGCAACGGTCGATTTGCCCGCGGACAGCCTGGGAATTGCCGCGGAACGCATTCGCGCGGACGATCTCGACGTTCTGCTCATCGGTAGCAATATCACTGTCGCCATGAGCGAAATCGCCTTTCTGGCCAGCTATCGGCTCGCGCGCGTGCAGGTGATCTCGGCGAGTTCGCCCGTCACCAGCGGCTTGACAACCGCGGACTGGTACCTGAGCGCGGAAGAGAACGAGACGGAGCAAAGGGCGGCGACCCAGTATACCGAGCAGGTCTATCGCATGCCCGGGATGCTTACCCGATACGCCTATCACCTCGACAAGGATCCGGCGACGGTCACGATGGACCGGGCCGATCTCGGCATCCCGGTCAATGCCGTTGTTTTTTTCTCGGCCTCGAACTTCTTCAAATTGATTCCGGAGTTGACCGCCACCTGGGCAAAAATCATTGCCAGGATTCCGGGTGCCAGGCTCATGCTGATGCCTTTCAACCAGAACTGGTCGCACGTTTACCTGTCGAGACCGTTGGTGACGCGCGTCTTGCGCCAGATCGAGGAGGCCGGCGGCGATCCGGATAAAGTGCATATCATTGATTCGATGCCCACTCGAGCGGATCTGCACGGCATCATGTCGCTCGCGGATGTCTATTTGGACAGCTATCCTTTCGCGGGCGCCTGCTCGCTTCTCGATCCGCTCCTGGTCGGGTTGCCAGTGGTCGCGCGCGCCGGTCGCAGCTTTCGCGGCGATGTCGGCGCCGGCATGCTGCGGGGCCTTGGCCTCGGCGACATGGCCGCCGCCGATGAGGAAGCCTACATCTCGCGCGCTGTGTCCTTGGCAAAAAGCGGGGAAATGCGAAAACGGGAACGGGCCCGCATTCAAGCGGCGCTATCGCCTCGCAATCCTGTCTTCGACAGCGAGACCGGCAGCCGCAACATGGAGGCTGCAATCGTCGACATGGCGGCCCGGGCGGACGCGCTGGACGCGGCACTTTTGCGGCAACCCGCGGCCCAGCTCAGGGCGACGGCGGAAAAGCTCGCGGCCAGGCTGGCGCGGGACGCGAACCAATGGTTCAGGACATTGAATGATCTCGAACTCATCCGGCTGCTCATCGTTCCGTATTTCCAGTCCCTGGCGAACGATGGCCGGACCCGCCATATGCTCGACGTCGGAGCTTGCGTCGGCCAGATGGCGGAACCGTTCCTGGCGATGGGCTGGAAGGCGGATCTGTTCGAACCCGACCCCGCGTGCCGCGAGCCGCTTGCCGCGCTGGCGGGTCATTTCAGCGGGCGCGTTTCGATCCATCATGCCGTGGTCAATAGCGCGGAAGCGGCGAGCGTCACCTTTTATCAGTCCGCGACGGGGCTATCGGGGCTGTCGCCCTCGCCTTACGGGGCGACCGAATCGACGCTCTTCCTGCCCTCGGTTCGCCTGAGAGATTTCGTGAAATCGCGGGCAATCGATCGGATCGATTTCTTGAAGATTGATGCCGAAGGCTGGGATTTTGACGCGCTGCGCAGCCATGACTTCCATGCGTCGGCGCCCCGCCTGGCGATGGTCGAATTCGGCACCGAGTTCGCGCGGCAAAGCATGGGGGCGGTCATGGAAGGCATCGCGGAAATGGCGCGGCAAGGCTACGACGCGCTGGTGTTTTCATACGAGGACGACGGAAATTTCAAGCGTCAGGTCTGGCGGTACGCGCTGATTGCGGCCAGGTTCGGGACGCCGGTGCCGCGCAAGGACGGCCACGCCGGAGGCAATATCGTTTTCTTCCGGCGCGACGATGTCGTATTCCTGGCCGTGGTGTTGCGCCTGTTTCTGGGATTTCTGCCTCCCCGCGAGCGGCAGCCATTCCCGCGGGGCTTCACGGACATGACGCCCGCCAAGAGCGCGGAGACCGCATGAGCGATTTTCCGGAAGCGCTCAGAAGCACGTATTCGACGAGTCTGCAGCAGCTGCAAGCGCGCGGATACCAGTGCTACGCAACCTTCATTCCAAAGCGGATGGACTTTCGCAAAGGCGAAGCGTGGTGCGTTCCCGAGCAGCGGCAGGTGGTTCTTGAAAACTTGCGCGCTCGGCGCGCGAATTTCGTGGAGGCAATCGACGAACTGGTGCGCAACACGTGAAATGCGCCGAGGTCTCCCTGGTCGTCGGCGACCAGGGGCAGGACGGACACTATTTGTCGGCGCTGCTGCGCGCCAGGGGTAGCCACGTGATCGGGATCGGCCGCACTCGTGCCGTAAGCTCGCGCCTGGGCGACCTGGGCGCCGCCGATGTGCGCGACCGCGCGCGCGTCGGCCGCTTGCTAGCCGATTTGCAGCCCGGGGAGATTTATTATCTGGCGGGCGTCTTCGGGTCTTCGGAATCCGCCGCCGAGGATCGATACCAGGAATTTCAGCGTTGCGGCGAAGTTCACATCGACGGCTGGTTGAATTTCCTTGATGCCGTGGAGCGGCAACAACTCGGCGCGCGCCTGTTCTATGCGGCATCCTCGCGGGTCTTCGGGCATCCATCTTCGACGCCCCAGAACGAGCTCACCCCTCATGCCCCTCTTTGCATGTACGGCATCACCAAGTCGGCCGGAATGCGGCTCTGCAACTTCTACAGGGGCCGGGGCATTCATTGCAGCAGCGGAATACTCTACAATCATGAATCCCCTCGTCGCCCTGAATCGTTCGTGTCCCGAAAGATCGTCCAGGCCGCGGTCGACATCAAGCTCGGCTCGGAGAGAACGCTCACGGTCGGCAACCTGTCCGCTGCCGTCGATTGGGGTGCAGCGCAGGATTACGTGGACGCGATGGCGAGAATCCTGCGGCTCGAGCAGGCCGGCGACTTCGTGATTGCGAGCGACCAACTGCACACTGTAAGGCAGTTCGTGGAGACGGCGTTCGCCGCTGTCGAGCTTGCATGGGAACCGCACGTCATCGAGGACCGCACGCTCCTCAAGGCCTTGCCGTCGAGCCAAGCGCTTGTCGGCGATAGCAGGCGGCTGCGCGAGGCGACCGGATGGCGCCCGAGGTTCGCATTCGGGGATATGGTTCGGCACATGGTGGATGCGGAACTGCAATCGCGGCAGCCCGCCCCGGCATGACCTCCCGGTACACGGAAATCCAGGCTTGCCGCATTTGCGGAAATCGCGGACTCGATTCTGTTTTTCATCTTGGAACACAACACTTGACGGGTGTTTTTCCGAAAACCGCCGAATCGCAGCTGGCATTGACGAGCGGCCCGCTTGAACTGGTGAAGTGCCGTTCCGACGCGGGCGGCGCCCGCTGCGGCCTGCTTCAGCTGCGCCAGTCTTTTTCTCCGCCCGAGATGTACGGCGCCAACTATGGCTATCGCTCTTCCCTGAACCGGTCCATGGTCGAGCATCTTCAGGCAAAGGTGCGTCGCATTACGGATCGCGTCCGGTTGCAGCCGGACGATCTGGTACTCGACATCGGCAGCAACGACGCCACGCTGCTCAAGGCTTATCCGCAATCGGGTCTGACTCTCGTCGGCATGGATCCCAGCGGCGAGAAGTTCAGAGCCTTCTACCCGCCCCACATCGAGCTGGTAGCCGATTTCTTTTCGTCGAAAGCGCTCAAAGCGATCGCCGGCGGGCGGCGGGCGAAGGTCGTGACGTCGATCGCCATGTTCTACGATCTCGACAAGCCCATGGACTTCGTACGGCAGGTCAGCGACATCCTGGCGCCGGACGGCGTCTGGGTATTCGAGCAGAGCTACCTGCCGGCGATGCTCGAGACGGGTTCTTACGACACCATCTGCCACGAGCACCTGGAGTACTACGCCCTGTTGCAGATCAACTGGATGATGGCCCGTGCGGGGATGAAAATCGTCGAAGTGGAACTGAACGAGGTGAACGGCGGCAGCTTCGCCGTGACAGTGGCGCAGGCCGAATCGGAATTGGTTGCCGATCAGGCGTCTGTGGCCAAAATTCTGGCGCGGGAGCGCGAGGCCGGCATGGACGGCAATAAGGTCTACGAGGAGTTCCGGGATCGAGCGCTGCGTCATCGCAAGCAACTGACCGACTTCATTCGCGGCATCAATGCCCGGGGACAGAAAATTCTCGGCTACGGCGCGTCGACCAAGGGCAACGTAATCCTGCAGTTCTGCGGCCTGACCAGCCGCGATCTGCCCTGCATCGCGGAAGTCAACGAAGACAAGTTCGGAGCCTTTACGCCCGGAACCGCCATACCCATCGTATCGGAGCGCGAGGCGCGGGACATGAATCCGGACTACTTCCTTGTCCTGCCATGGCATTTCCGCGACAACATTGTTCAGCGCGAGCAGGCCTATCTGCGCGGCGGCGGCAAGCTCGTCTTTCCCCTGCCTCGAATGGACATCGTCGGCGCAACGGCCTGAACATCGGCAGTCGCAAGGGTTCGCATTCCTACGTCATCCCGGCAGTGCCTCGGAGGCGTCGACCGGCAACGGCGATGCCGCTTGCGCCGCTTCCTCGTCCTGTACCCATCGATCCAGCATTTCGCCATAGGCATTCTCGAGCGAGCGGGCGAATCCCTCGGCGTCGAGCAAAGCCGAGGACCGCAGCCGTTCGCGCATGCTGGCTCGCAATGCGCGAAGCCGGTCGGCGTTGCGGGCGAGTTGCAGCGCCTTTTGCACGTACTCTTCGGCTGAATTCGCCACCAGTTCGGAGAGTCCGACGCAGCTTAGAATGCTTGCGCCGACGCGCGACACGTGCGTCGGTCCGGCCAGAGTAATGACCGGGACTCCCATCCAGAGCGCTTCACAGGTCGTCGCCGCCCCGTTATACGGGAAAACGTCCAAAGCGATGTCCACGTCGCCATAGTGCGCGAGATGGCTTGCGAAGGATTCATCCGGAGCGCAAAGTTCGAGTCTGTGCGGACCGACCCCATGACCGGCAAATTCCTCGCGTACCGAGCACCGGGCGCTTGCCGCCTTCAAACCGAAGGATTTGAGCTTTAACCGCGCCCCCGGAAGTGCGCCGAGCAGCCCGGCCCAAAGCGCGATCATGGACGGGGTGAGCTTCGCCAGGTTGTTGAAGCATCCGAACGTCACATGGCCCGCGCTCAGCAACGGCAGCTCGCCGATTGCCGGACTCTCCGGGGGTGGGCCATAGCACAGGAATCCGTTTCCCAGCCGCACCAGTTTCTCGACGCAAAACCGCTCGCTGCGGACCGCGGGATCCGCGATCGCGTCGGTCAGGCGATAATCGATGGCGGCGAGGCCGGTGGTATTCGGGTACCCGAGCCAGGTGACCTGGACCGGCGCCAGTTTGCGGGCGAAAAGCAACATCCGCCCTTCGGCGGTGTGTCCGGCGAGATCCACCAGGATGTCGATGCGGTCGGCGCGCAGCCGGTCCGCGGCCCAATCATCATTCAGGCGCGAGATATCGCGCCACTCCTCGCATAGCCCTTGGATGCGGCGCGTTACCGCATCCGGATACGACACATTGGAGTAGGCAAAGACCTTGAAACGCCGCCGGTCGTGCGCCGCCAGCAGCGGCTCGACGAAGCAGGCGACCGAATGCCGTTTGAAGTCCGGAGACAGATAGCCGATGTTGATTCTGCGATCCGGGCGGCGCTCCTGCGCGGCGCGCGCGGCCTGCCGGCCGAGCCCGCGCGTGTGACGCTTCGCCCAGGCGGCATGCTCTTCGAACAATTCCTCGGCGCCGCGCCGGTAATGCAGGCACAGAAGCAAGGCGGCGTGGACGCGGCTATTGTCCGGCTGCAGCTTGATCGCCTCTTGAAGGTCCACTTCCGCTTCATCGGCGCGGCCGAGCAACAACAGCGCCGCGGCCCGGCCCTCATACGCGCGCGCTTCGCCCGCATCGATCTTCAGCGCCGCAACATACGACTCGACCGCTTCATCGAGCCGAAGCTGTTGCACGAGCAGTTCCCCAAGATTGCATTTCCAGTCCGCCCGGCCGCTTTCCAGCTGCAGCGCCTGGCCGATGCATTCGATCGCCAGATCCGACTGCCCAAGCTGCCGGTGCGCGTTGCCGAGGTTGTAGCGCGCATCGGCGAGCCGTGGTTCGAGGGCGATCGCCCTGCGATAGCACTCGAGCGCTTCGCCGAGATTGCCCACGGCCTCGAGCGCGCAACCGAGGTTGTTATGCGCTTTGGCCATGGACGGGTCGAGCGCCAGAACCTTGCGAAAGGAAGCAGCGGCATCGCCCATGTTTCCCTGCCGCATCAGGGAATAACCCATCATGTAATGCAGCCGGGGGATCCGGTCATTGGCCGCAACGCCCCGCCTGAGCCATTCGACCGCGACGCCATGATTCTGCGTTTCATAGGAGAGATCCCAGAGCGCAGTCAGGGCTTCCATGTGATCGGGCCGGTTCTTCAATACCGTTTTGCAGGCTTCTTCGGCGTCTATTTTCTTCCCGGCGGCACGCAGATCCGGGATCTGGCGCAGCAGGCTGGCGATCACATCGTAGTCGCCCTTCCCGGAGGAGGGCTCCGGTTTTATTTTTTTCTGCCAGATGTCGATGTAACACTGCTCCAGGGCGCGGGTGAACCCTGCTGCGTCCGTGAGCGGCGAGCGGCGGATGCGTTCGCGCAATCCATTGCGCAGCTCAGCGAGACGCCCAAGATCACCGGCAAGCGCGGCCGCCGTCTTGACGTATCCCGCCACATCCTTGGCCACCAACTCCTCCAGACCCACGGCGCAGAGCAGGCTCGATCCCATTCTTCCGGCATGACGATCTCCGGCAACGCTGACTACCGGCACGCCCATCCACAACGCCTCGCAGGTCGTGGTCGCGCCGTTGTAGGGAAAGCTGTCGAGCGCGATGTCGATCGAGCGGTACGCCTCCATATGGCCGCCGAAGGACGCTTCCCAGCCTCGCAGGTCCACGCGCGCGAGATCGATGCCTGAGCGGCGGAAACGCTCCCGCAGTCTCTCCGCCACGTGCGGGGTCGAAAGCGTCCGGCTTTTCAATATGAGGCGCGAACCGGGAACGGCCGCCAGCACCTGTGCGGCGGCGTCGAGAAAGGCGGGGGATACTTTGGGAAGATTGTTGAAACATCCGAACGTAACGTACCCCGCCGCGCGCGCCGGAAGCGGCCCGCACTCGGGACACTCGCCTTGCGGCACACCGTAGCAGAAGTAAGTCGGCCACGGACGCAGCAGCCGCTCGACGCTGAAGCGATCCGCCTCGCCCGGCGGATCGGCGCGCGCGTCGCTGATGCGATAGTCGATCGCGGAAACCCCCGTGGTACCCGGGTATCCCAGGTAGCTCGCCTGCACCGGGGCCGGTTTTTCCGCGAACACGAGCAGCCGGTTGTCACCGGTGTGGCCGGCAAGGTCCACGAGAATATCGATGCGATCCGCGCGCACGCGCCGCGCAAGTTCGCCGTCCGGCATGGTTGCGCAATCGACCCAGTGCTCGGCCAACGCGCGCAAGCGCTCGGTGACATCGTCCTCCCAGCGATGCGCGTTGTAGCAGAATACCTCGATGCGGACGCGGTCGTGGTGCGCGAGGATCGGCTCCGTAAAGCACATGACGACATGGTTGCGGAAATCGGGCGAGACGTAGCCTACACGGAGCCGGCGCGGCCACGATGTGTCCAGCGGCGGATCCACGTAAGGCTTCGCAAAATGCGCCCCGAAGCGGCGGTGCTCATCGTACAGCGCCGCCGCATCGTATTTCTCGCTGTAATTCATTGTAAGCATCAAGTTGGTGTAGGCCGCCTTGTCGTCGGGGGTCATTTCGATCGCCCGGCGACTGGCGGCGATGGCTTCCTCGATCCTCGCCTGATCGCGATAGACGGCGCCGAGGTTGTGTCGCACCAGGGCGGTATCGTGGCCGGAGGCCAGCAGCCGCTCCAGTTCTTCACGGCCTTCATCGATCTGCCCATGATCGACCAGCGCGGCGGCGAAGTTGTTGCGCACGATTGCGCAGCCGGGATCCAGCGCCACGGCGGCGCGCCAGGCATCCACCGATTCCTGCAGAAGCCTCTGCTGATAATACGCCACGGCCAGGACGAACCAGAACGCCGGATCATTTGGCCGGATCTCGATCGCTTTTTGACAGAGGTCGGCGGCCTCCATCACGCGGTCGCTTGCGAGCGCGATCACACCGAGAAAATAAAGGGCATCCGCGTCGCGCGGATCGTCCTCGAGGAGAGCGCGGTACAAGCGCTCCGCCTCGACGAAATCGCCGCCGGCCGCGCGATCGTATGCCGTGCGCAGCCGCGCATCGAGCGTTTCCCGATCGGGTGCGGCAGGCGGGCCGGCCTTGAGGCGGAAGATGCCGCTGAACCAGCTCATCGGCCTGCCACGGCAACTGGTAACATTCGAGCCACCGACAGATCGATCATGTTCAACCGCAAACGGTCCCGTGAAATTGAGGAATTTGCCATCGCCTTGGCACGCGATATCGCCGAGCGCTGCCCGCCGGGCGAAGCGAACGACGGCGAGCATATCAGCATGCGCCTGGCACGGGCGATCGACGAAGTCTGCGGCCGCGCTGTAGCCTACAAGCGCGAACAGGGGCTCGGCATCTACGGCAAGGCCAAGCTCGGAACCGCTTTCAAACTGGAGCTCAAGGAGACGGGCTACCCGGACGATTTCGCCGGCAGCCTGACGCGTCAGTTACTTTTCAAGATGTCGGCCAGGTAGACGGCGCCCAGCCACCGCACAGCGCGCCCGGCACGGCCGGCTCCAGAAACGCAAAGGCCCGCAGCGCGGGCCTTTGCTTGATGCCGGGCTTGCCGGTTAGTTACGGCAGTTGGAAGGAACGTATTTCCCCGTGAGCGGAGCGGCCGTACCCGTTGTGAAGCAGGTCCATATCTTGCCGCCGTCAAGGGAATTGAGCCCCACCGTACTGCTGGCAATACCGCTGTTTACACCTGTACTCCACATCGTGGCGATCAGCGTAATCGATCCAGGCGCGGTCGTATTTGAGCTGCCAAGCGTTATGCCGCTGGTGTACTTGCCTCGGGTAGTGCCCATCACAGAAGTCACCGCCGGCCAGGTCGCATCCGAAGAAAAGGCCTCGGCGAACGGCGTCTTGCCCGCACCCAGCATGCTCACCGCCTCGGACACCTGCGCCCGCGCGATATAGTCTTGGTAAGCCGGGACTGCAACCGCTGCGAGAATGCCGATGATCGCAACCACGATCATCAGTTCTATTAGCGTAAAGCCCTTCTGTAGGGTCTTCATGCGAGCTGTTCCTTTCTGTTTAGTTGGCAACGGGAAAACATTAGCATACCTTGCACCCCACTGTTACGCAAGCTTCGGGCCAAGCCCTGTATTTTCTTAATAATATGATTTATAAGGCATTAATGTTTAAAAATCACGCACGTACATGACAGAATTTGTCACCTGGCCTGACCATTTCAGGCACGGTACCCGGCGACCGGTTGCCGCGTCCACGGATGCTAAGCTGAGGCAGGCGGGGCCTCTGACCCGATATTGCGCGAATTGATGATCCAAATCTTGTCCGCCGGTCGCAAACCGGTCTCGACCGCCGCAGCCGCCGACGCAGAAGCCGCCGAACGCCTTATTGCCTCGGGCAACCGCGCCGAAGAGGAAGGCCGATTGCCGGCGGCCTGCGAAATGTATCGCGCCGCCATCGATGTCGCTCCGCGGTACGCCCCGGCGCATCTGAACCTCGGCATCGGGCTTGAGGCGGCCGGCGACGCCGATGGCGCGTTGCAATCCTATGAGCGGGCGCTCGTCCTCGATCCGGCAAACCCCTACGTAAACTATAACCTGGGCAAGCTGCTGTGCTCGCTTGAAGATCCAGAGCGGGCCGAACGCCTGCTGCGCTCAGCTCTGGAATCCAAGCCGGCGTTCGCGGAGGCGAACGTCATGCTCGCCAATCTGTACGACACGCAGGGAAACCATCGCGCGGCGGCAGCCGAGCTCGAGGCCGCGCTTGAGCACCGGCCGCAGTATGTCGGCGCGCTGTGCAACTACGCGACCGTCCTGAGAAAAATGGGCAGGTGGAACGATGCGGAATCCGCCTTGCGCCGGGCCGTGAATGCGAAACCGGACGGCAATTTCGATGCACTGAACGCGCTGGGCGGTCTCCTTGCACTACAGGGACGTCTGGCGGAAGCCACCGGGTGCTACGAGAAAGCCACAGAATTGCGGCCCGAAATCGCCGAAGCGCGCTGGAACATCGGCAACGTACTTGCGGATCAAGGCCGGCTGGACGAGGCGGTTATCCGCTATCAGGAAGCACTCTCGCTCGATCCCGGTTTCATCGAGGCACGGCGCAGTCTGTGCATGGTTCTACTCGAGCAGGGCCGCCCGGCCGACGCCATTGTCCGCTTGCGCGAGTTGCTGTCGAGCAATCCCGATTTTGCGAATGGGCATCTGAGCCTGGGAACTATTCTTGGCGGCCAACGCAGGCTGGATGAGGCCGCGGATTCACTGCATCGAGCCCTTGCGTTGAAGCCCGAACTCGCAGAGGCGCATGTCGGCCTCGGCAAGATTCACAAGGCCCGGGACAACACGGCTGAAGCCATTCGCTGCTACAAGAAATCGCTGTCGATCGAACCTGAGAACGTCGAGGCGCGCTGGGCCGTTGCAGTGTCCGAACTCCAAGCCGTATCTGGCTCCGATGCCGCCGCCGCGGAAGGCCGTATCGCCTTCTCGCGGAAACTCGATGAGCTGGACCGCTGGATCGGCGAGGCGCGCCTTGCGTCGAGCGTAAAAATCGTCGGCAACCCGCCGCCGTTCTACCTTGCGTACCAGGAGCAGAACAACCGCGCGCTGCTCCAACGCCATGGATCGCTTTGTTCCCGCATCATGGCGGACTGGCTTAAAGGGCAGCGGCCGGCGGCATCCACCCGCCCCCGCCGCCGCCGGGACATTCTTCGCGTAGCTGTGGTTTCGGCGTACTTTCAGAACCATTCCGTGTGGAATGCCCTCGTAAAGGGCTGGTTTCAACAGATGGATCGCGCTCGGTTCGAGCTCGACGCGTATTATTTAGGCGACGATTTCGATCGGGAGACGCGATTTGCGCAGTCATCGGCGACGCATTTCGAACAGGGAAATGGAAGCCTGCACCGCTGGGTTCGAGCCATCGCGATCCGGCAGCCCGACGTTCTGGTTTATCCGGAGATCGGCATGGATCCCTTGACCCTCAAGCTAGCCAGCATGCGGCTTGCGCCCGCGCAAGTCACCACCTGGGGACATCCGGAGACCACCGGTCTGCCGACGATCGACCATTTTATTTCGGCAGAGGACCTGGAACCCGAACAGGCGAATGAAAACTATACCGAGCAACTCTCGCTGTTGCCCCACCTGGGGTGCTGCTACCCATCACGTCGAATCGAGCCTGTTGCTCCGGATTTGAGCAGCCTGGGGATCGATTCGTCGGTTTCGATCCTCGTTTGCCCCGGAACACCGTTCAAGTACGCTCCCCGGCACGATCGGGTGTTTGCGGAGATTGCCAGCCGGCTTGACTCCTGCCGGTTCGTTTTTTTCACCTATCGAGTACCCGAGCTCTCGGACAAGCTGCGCAATCGGCTGCGCGCCGTGTTCGCCTCACTTGGGCTCGACGCGGAGAAGTTCATCGCCTTCATCCCATGGCAGACCCCGGCGGAGTTCCGCGGATTAATGGGCCGCGCCCATGTGTTTCTCGATACCCTGGGCTTTTCGGGCTTCAACACGGCGATGGAAGCCGTGGAATGCGGTCTACCGATCGTCACGCGCGAAGGCCAGTTCATGCGCGGCAGGTTCGCCAGCGGCATCCTCAGGCGCATGGGAATGCACGAACTCGTGGCAAAGACCGAAGAAGACTACGTCGACCTGGCGGTCAGGATTTGCCGCGACGCCGAATACCGCACGCACCTCCGGCAACGGATTGAAGCAAAGCGGAGCATTCTATTCGACGACCCTGCTCCGATACGCGCGCTGGAAGATTTTCTTGCCCGCACAGCGCGCTAGGGTGCGTACCCCGGTATTTTAGACTCGTCCACCTCGTCGATCTGCTCCTTGTCGAGAAACAGATCGGCGTAGCGCCTGTACACCTGCTTGCGCACGAAAACGTCGAACAAGTCGGGGTCTACGTGGCCGCCGAGCCGCATCTTGCCGAGGATCTGAAGCGACTCCGACAGCGTCTTGCCCTTCTTGTAGGGCCGGTCCTTGGCGGTCAGCGCCTCAAAAATATCGGCGATGCCCATGACGCGGGCCTGCACCGACATCTGCTCGCGCGTGAGGCCTTTGGGGTAGCCCTTGCCGTCCATGCGTTCGTGATGCCCGCCGGCATATTCCGGGACGTTTTTCAGGTGCTTCGGCCAGGGCAGGGCCTCGAGCATCTTGATGGTGGCCACGATGTGGTGGTTGATGATCTGCCGTTCGTCCGCCGTGAGGGTTCCAGCGCGGATGGTCAGGTTCTTCAGTTCGTCCTCGCTCAAAAAATTCGCCTCGTGACCCGAAATGTCGGTCCAGCGGTACCTGGCGATCGCCTTGACGCGTTCCTGGTCGGCTTCGCGCATCGCCTCGCCGCCGATGTTGCAGGCACGCAGGAACGCCCGGTCGTCGTCCAGGCGCCTGAGGCGCTCGCGATGGCGCGCATCGGCCGCATCGTGCTCCGCGCGCAGCGCGCCGTGGGCCACGAGCAGCGCCTTCTCCTTCAATAGTTCGACCTCGGCATCCCGCTTGAGGACCTCGAACCGGGTATCGACGAGATGGATGCGGTCGTAGATGGACTCCAGCTTGGTCGCCTTGTCCACCACGTGCACCG
>CAMDRF010000024.1 GCA_945906765.1 Nitrosovibrio sp. Nv4
GCCTGCGGGCCGCGCCCGCACCATGCCCGTGATCCGCAGCACGAACTCCCCGCGCACCCGGTCGGCGAGCGCGAAGGCTTGCGCGCGGTCCGGATCGCACACCACCTGTGCCAGGCCTTCGCGGTCGCGCAGGTCGATGAAGATCACGCCACCGTGGTCGCGGCGGCGGTGCGCCCAACCGGCAAGCGTCACGACCTTGCCGATCAGCGCCGCGGATAGGTCGCCGCAGTAGTGGCTTCTCATGCTCATACGTGCGTGCGCATGCTCATTTGCCGCTCGCGCTGTCGCGCGCCCTGCCGTTGGGCGGCACCACGCCCATGGAGATGACGTACTTGAGCGCCTCGTCCACGCTCATCTCGAGCTCGATCACGTCCTTGCGCGCCACTACCACGAAGTATCCGCCGGTCGGGTTGGGCGTGGTCGGCACATAGACGCTGATGTAATCGCCCTCGAGGCGCGCGACGATGTCGGCGCCGGGTTTGCCCGTGAGGAAAGCGATCGTCCACATGCCCTGATGCGGCCAGCGTACCAGCAGCGCCTTGCGAAACGCCTGGCCGCTGGACGAGAACAGGGTGTCGGAGATCTGCTTGACGCTCGAATAGATCGAATTGACCACCGGAATCCGGTGCAGGATCTCGTGCCAGAAGTCGACCAGCCGCGCGCCAAGCAGGTTGGTCGCGAATGCGCCGGTAAGAAAGACGATCACCACCGTCATCACCGCCCCCATGCCCGGCATGTGGAAGCCAAGCCAGTTCTCCGTGCGGAACGCCAGCGGCAGCAGAAGCAGCGTCTGGTCGAGCACATCGACGATGAATTTCAGCACCCATAGCGTGATGACGAGCGGGATCCAGATCAGCAGTCCGGTAATGAGATATTTTTTCATGGTTTCAAAATAAAAAGCCCGGCAAATTGCCGGGCCCGTGTGCCGGCCCTTTAGTGGTTAATTCACCGTGCTGGCGGGCGTCTTCTTATCCGCCTTGGATTCGGACTTGGCGACGGCCTTGGTTTCGACCTTGGACTCGGTTTTCGTCTCGGCCTTGGTTTCTGTTTTCGCCTCGGTCTTGCCTTCCGACTTGCCTTCGGCCTTCGCCTCGGGCTTGGCGGCGTCCGGTTTCTTGCCGCCCTTGAAGTCGGTCGCGTACCAGCCCGAGCCTTTCAATTGAAAGCCTGCCGCCGTCAACTGCTTTTCGTACTTCTTCTTGCCGCACGCCGGGCACTTGGTCAGCGGCGCATCGGACAGCTTGCGCAGGTGATCCTCCTGGTGTTCGCAAGCCGAGCAGCGGTATTCATAGATCGGCATGATCGTTAGATTTAAAGCCCTTGCGTCTCAAGTTCCTGAATTAGCTTGGATTATACCGCCAACGACGGGCGCTCAGAACGGAATGTCGTCTTCCATGTCGTCGAACTTGCCGGCCGGCTTCTTGGCCGGCGCCGCCGCTTTCGGCGTGCCTTCGCTCTTGGGCCCTGTATCGGTGCGCGGCTCGCCCCGCGGTTCGCCCGCGCCAGCGCGCGAGCCGAGCATCTGCATGACGTCGGCGCGGATCTCGGTGCTGTAGCGGTCCTTGCCGGTTTCCTTGTCCTGGTACTTGCGCGTGCGCAGCTGCCCCTCGACGTAGACCTGCGAACCTTTCTTCAGGTATTCGCCGGCGATCTCGGCCAGGCGCCCGAAGAACGATATGCGGTGCCACTCGGTTGCTTCCTTCTTCTCGCCGCTCGCCTTGTCCTTCCACGTGTCGGTCGTCGCGACGCTGATATTCGTGACCGCTTCGCCGCCCGGCAGGTAGCGCGTTTCCGGATCCCGGCCGAGATTGCCGACGATGATCACCTTGTTCACCGATGCCATGACTGTCCCCTTTTTCGCGGTTGGGTTATTGATTGTAGTACTGTATGAATATACAACGCCTAACGGCGCGCCGGGTTGACTGCTTTCGCGCGCCCGGGTGCCTGCATCCCGGCCGCCAGTACCAGCCAGACCAGGCTCAGCGCCGCGCAGGCGCCGAACACCCCGCTGCCGCCGTAGCGGCTGCCAATCCAGCCGCCGCCGACGCCACCGAAGAATAGTCCAAGCGTCTGAGCGGTGTTATACACGCCGATCGCTGCACCTCGCGCATGCGCGGGCGCGGTGCGCGATACGAGCGAGGGCAGCAGCGCCTCCAGCACGTTGAATGCAGCGAAAAAACCCAGCAGCAGGCCCGCCAGCATCACGGCCCCGGCGCCGCTGCCGGCCACCGCCGCCAGTGCTGCCAGCACCACGGCCAGCAGCGCGACGCAACCAAGCATGACTGGCTTGGCCTGGTTGCGGCGGTCGGCGTACAGGATCGGCGGCACCATCAGCAGGAATGAGACCAGCACTACCGGCAGATACAGCTTCCAGTGCGCCGAGAGCTGCAGTCCGGCCTCGACGATCATCGCCGGCACGATGATGAACATGGCGTAGAGAATGAAGTGCAGCACGAAGATTCCGGCATTCAGGCGCAGCAGTTCGCGATCCATGAACTTGCCGCCGCCAGCCGTTGCCGCCAGCTTGCCCCGGGGACGCGGCCCGGCGCGCGGCACGCCGGCAACTTCGGGCACCAGGGTCTTCACCACCCAGATCGCGGCGAGCGACAACACGCCGGTGATCACGAACAGGCCGCCCATGCCGATCAAACGGTACAGTACCGGCGCCGCGACTAGCGAGAGCGCGAAGGTGAAACCGATCGTGGAGCCGATCATCGCCATTACCTTGGTGCGATGCTGTTCGCGCGTCAGGTCCGCGGCGAGCGCCATCACCACCGACGAGATCGCGCCGGCGCCCTGCAACGCACGGCCCGCGATCGAGGTCCAGATGTCCCCCGCCGCCGCCGCGAGAAAGCTGCCCGCGGCGAAGATCACCAGTCCCGCATAGATCACCGGCTTGCGGCCCCAGCGGTCCGAGGCGATGCCGAACGGAATCTGCAATAGGCCCTGCGTCAGGCCGTAGATGCCGAGGGCCACGCCCACCAGCGTGAGATTGTCGCCGCCGGCGAGCTGCGGCGCGTGCACGGCGAACACCGGAAGAATGAAAAACAGGCCAAGCATGCGCAGTCCGAACACGCCAGCGAGGCTGGTGCCCGCGCGAATTTCGGACGGCGTCATCCGTTCGGGCTGCATGAAGAGGTGGAGTAAGGCAGGGGTAAAAGGCTATAGTAGCAAGCTTCCCTCGCCGAAAATCGCACTTGGACCATATTCGCATCCGCGGCGCGCGCACGCACAACCTCAAGAACGTCAATCTTGAGTTGCCGCGCGAAAAGCTGGTGGTGATCACCGGGCTGTCTGGTTCGGGCAAATCCTCGCTCGCCTTCGACACGCTCTACGCCGAAGGCCAGCGCCGCTATGTCGAATCATTGTCGGCCTACGCGCGCCAGTTTCTCGAGCTGATGGAAAAACCCGACGTCGACCTGATCGAGGGACTGTCGCCCGCCATCGCCATCGAGCAAAAAGCGGCGAGCCACAATCCGCGCTCGACGGTGGGCACGGTGACCGAGATCCACGACTACCTGCGCCTGCTCTACGCGCGCGTCGGCACGCCCTATTGCCCCGACCACGGCCTCGCGCTCGAGGCGCAGACGGTGGCGCAGATGGTCGACCAGGTGCTCGCTCTGCCGGAGGACACGAAGCTCATGATCCTCGCGCCGGTGGTCGCCGGCCGCAAAGGGGAACAAGCGGAGCTATTCGATGAACTGCGCGCCCAGGGGTTCACGCGCGTGCGCGTCGACGGCAAGGTGCATGAACTGGAAAATGCGCCTCGACTCGCGAAAAACTCGAAGCACACGATTGAAGTGGTGGTCGACCGGCTGCGCGCCAAAGCGGAGGTGAAGCAGCGTCTTGCCGAATCCTTCGAAACCGCGCTGCGCCATGCGGATGGGCGCGCCATTGTGATTGATTTGGACAGTAAAAAAGAAAATCTGTTCTCCGCGCGCTTCGCCTGCCCGAAGTGCGACTACGCGCTTGCCGAGCTCGAGCCGCGCCTGTTCTCGTTCAACAACCCGATGGGCGCCTGCCCGCGCTGCGACGGCCTGGGCGCGGTGGAATTCTTCGACCGGCGCCGCGTGGTCGCGCATCCCAACCTGAGCCTGGCGAGCGGCGCGATCAAGGGCTGGGACCGGCGCAACCATTTCTACTACTCGATGCTGACATCGCTCTCGCGGCATTACGCCTTCGACGTCGAGGCGCCCTGGGAGATGCTCGAGGACAAGACGCAGGACCTGATCCTGAACGGCTCGGGCAAGGAGAAAATCGCGTTTCATTACGTCACCGAGCGCAACCGCAATCAGGTGCGCGAGCATGCCTTCGAGGGCGTGTTGCCGAACCTCGAGCGGCGCTATCGCCAGACCGATTCGGTGGTGGTGCGCGAGGAACTCGCCAAGTTCCGCAACACCCAGACCTGCACCGAGTGCAGCGGAACCCGCTTGCGGCGCGAAGCGCGCCACGTCAAGGTGGCAGAAAGGACGATTTATGAAGTTTCTTCCTTTCCCTTGAGAAAGACCTTCGAATTCTTCAAGGCCCTGGTCTTGCCCGGCGCCAAGGGGCAAGTCGCCGAGCGCATCGTGCGCGAGATCGCCAACCGGCTGGAGTTCCTCGTCAACGTGGGACTCGACTACCTGGCGCTGGAGCGCACCGCGGGCTCGCTGTCGGGCGGCGAGTCGCAGCGCATCCGGCTCGCCTCCCAGATCGGCTCGGGACTGACCGGCGTCATGTACGTGCTGGATGAACCTTCCATCGGCCTGCACCAGCGCGACAACGCGCGCCTGATCGATACGCTCAAGCATCTGCGGGACCTCGGCAACAGCGTGATCGTGGTGGAACACGACGAAGAGGCGATCCGCTCGGCGGACTACGTCGTCGATATGGGGCCCGGTGCCGGGCACGCCGGCGGCCGCGTGGTCGCCGAGGGCACGCCCGCGCAGATCATCGCGTCGCCGGACTCGCTGACCGGGAAGTACCTCGCGCATACGCTCTCGATCGGCGTGCCGCGCCTGCGCAACCGCCCCGGCGCAAAACGCCTCGTGGTGCGCGAAGCCACCGGCAACAACCTGAAGCAGGCGACGCTCGATCTACCGGTGGGACTGTTCGTCTGCGTCACCGGCGTTTCCGGCTCGGGCAAGTCGACGCTGATCAACGACACCATGTATGCGGCGATCGCGCGCCATCTCTATGGCTCCGTCGCTGAACCGGCGCCGCATGAATCCATTTCCGGGCTAGAGCATTTCGACAAGGTGGTGAGCGTGGACCAGAGCCCGATCGGCCGCACGCCGCGCTCGAACCCGGCGACCTACACGGGCCTCTTCACGCCGGTCCGCGAACTGTTCGCCGGCGTGCCCGAAGCGCGCACACGCGGCTACGACCCCGGGCGCTTTTCGTTCAACGTCAAGGGCGGCCGCTGCGAAGCCTGCCAGGGCGACGGCGTGACCAGGGTGGAGATGCACTTCCTCGCCGACATCTACGTCGCCTGCGACGTCTGCCATGGCAAGCGCTACAACCGCGAGACGCTGGAGATCCGCTACAAGGGCAGGAGCATCCACGAAGTGCTGCAGATGAACGTGGTCGAGGCGGTGGAATTCTTCGCCGCGGTACCCGCGATCGCGCGCAAGCTCGCCACGCTCTCCGAAGTCGGCCTGGGCTACATCCAGCTCGGGCAGGCCGCCACCACGCTCTCCGGCGGCGAGGCGCAGCGCGTCAAGCTGTCGCTGGAACTCTCCAAGCGCGACACCGGCCGCACGCTGTACATACTGGATGAGCCGACCACCGGCCTGCATTTCCACGACATCGGTCTGCTGCTGCACGTGCTGCACCGCCTGCGCGACGCCGGCAACACGGTGGTCGTGATCGAACACAATCTGGACGTAATCAAGACCGCCGACTGGGTCATCGACCTCGGCCCCGAGGGCGGCGACGGCGGCGGGCGCATCGTCGCCGCCGGCACACCGGAACAGGTGGCCGGCAGCCCGGGGAGCCATACGGGGCGCTACCTCAAGCGTGTGCTGAGAAACATGAAGGAAGAAAAGGGGGCTGAAAGAAATGACTCGTTCGCTGGCCGTATCCTGGAGTGATCCGCTGCAAGTGGCGCAGGCCGCGCGCAGCCTGTCTGGTATCGATTTCCTGCGCGGCATGCGCGACGGCACGATCCGGCCCGCGCCGATCCAGGAACTGATCGGCATGAAATTGGTGGAAGTGGATCCGGGCCGCGCGGTTTGGGAGGTGGTGCCCGGCGAGCAACACTACAACCCGATCGGCACCGTGCACGCCGGCATCGCCGCGACGCTGCTCGACTCGGCCATGGCTTGCGCGGTGCACTCGAGCATCCCACTCGGCAAGGGCTACACCACGCTCGAGTTCAAGATCAATCTGGTACGGGCCGTCACGATCAAGTCAGGCCTTCTGCGCGCCATCGGCAAGGTGGTGCACGGCGGCAAAAGCACTGCGACCGCCGAGGGGCGCCTGGAAGACGCTTCGGGCGCCCTCTACGCCCACGCCACCACGACCTGCATCATCCTGGGTTGAGGACCTGTCCCCGCCACGCCAGCCGCCGCGCGTGAAATTCCGCGAGGCCGGCACGATGGCCGATCGACACCAGCGTCGTTGCGGGCAGCTTTTCCCTGAGCAGGCGGTAGAGCGCGGCCTGATCGTCGTCGGGCAGCGCCGCGGTCGGCTCGTCCATGAACAGCCAGTCCGGGCGGTTTAGCAAGGCGCGCGCGATGGCGAGCCGCTGCTGCTCGCCGCCGGACAATAGCTGAGCCCAGTTTTCCTCCTGCCCCAGGTCCGTGGCAAGGTGCGCGAGGCCAACGGCGGATAGCGCCTCGCGCGCTGCCTCGTCGGTGACCTCCCTTTCATCCTTCGGGTACGCGACCGCATGCTTCAGTGTCCCGATCGGGAGGTAAGGCTTTTGCGGCAGGAACAGCAGATTCGCGCCTTTCGGCACTGCAATCTTTCCTCTCCAGTACGGCCAGATTCCGGCGAGGGCGCGGAACAGCGTCGACTTGCCGGCGCCCGAGGGTCCGGTGACCAGCACCGACTCGCCCTGCTTGAACGCGAGCGTCGTCGCCGCGAGCAGCGGCCTGCCCTGCGGCAGAGCGATCTGAAGGCCTTCGAGCTCGAGCACTCCAGGTTTGCCCTCCACGCGGTCGCCATCCAGGCGGTCGGCGTCCTCGCGCGCGCGCGCCAGCGCCTCGGTGAATCCGGTCAGGCGATCGACGGTGGCTTTCCAGTTGGCGAAACTGCCGTAGGCGTTGATGAACCAGGACAGCGCGCCCTGCACCTGGCCAAATGCAGAGGCAATCTGGAAAATGCCGCCAAGCGGCATGCTGCCCGCGAAAAAGCGCGGCGAAGCGACGACGAACGGGAAAATGATCGCCGCCTGGCCATAGAAAGACTGGAACCAGCCGAGCTGCTTTTGCTTCAGCATCTTGGTCCACCAGACCGAAATCACGCCCGCGAAGCGCGTGCGGAAGTTGTCGTACTCCCCCGCCTCGCCGCGGTATAGCGCCACGCCTTCCGCGTTCTCGCGCAGGCGCACCAGTGAAAAGCGGAAATCCGCCTCGGCGCGCTGCAGGTTGAAGTTGATGGCGGCCAGCGGCTTGCCGATGAGGTGCGTGAGCCAGGTGCCGGCGATCGCATAGACCAGCGCCACCCACACCATGTAGCCCGGGATCTCGATGCCGAGGAGCGTCGCCGCGCCCGAGATCGACCACAAGATGCCGACGAAGGACACCAGCGTCACCACCGCGGACAAAAGGCCCAGCGCGAGCGTCAGCGTCAGGTCGACGAAGATGTTGAGATCTTCGGCGATGCGCTGGTCGGGGTTGTCCGTTCCCCGGTCGAGCAGCTGCAGGCGGTAGTAGGCACGGTCTTTCAGCCAGTCGCCAAGATAGCGTTCGGTCATCCAGGCGCGCCACTCGATCATCAGCATCTGCTGGAAGTACTGCCGGTAGACGGCGTTGACGATGTAGACCAGCGCGAGCAGCGTGAAGGTGCCGAGCTGGCGGAAGAATTCCGCCTGGTCCTTGGATTCAAACGTGTTGTAGAACTCGCGGTTCCAGGTGTTGAACTGCACCTCCAGCCACACCCCCATCAGCGCGAGTCCGACCACCGTGGCAAGCAGCACCAGGCCGGTGCCGCGCTGCTCGGAGGCCCAGTAGGGCCGGGTCAGCGCCCACAGGGTGGCGAAGAATCGTTTCTTTTGCATGGAGTTACCTCAGGCTACGGTGCCGTTTCCCGCGGGCAGTTTACAGAACGCCCGCGACAGGGCCAGAATGGCTCCATGCAGCAGGTCTATCGTTTCGGGCCCGCCCCGAAGCAGCCAGCCCGACACCTCTTCGTTTTCCTGCATGCGAGCGGCGCCGACGCGCGCTCGATGATCCCCGCGGCCTTCAAGTACCAGGGACGCTTCCCGAGCGCAGCACTGGTGGTGCCGAGCGGCTTCGCCCACTACGGCAAGGATCTGGAACGCCAGCAGTGGTTCTCCACCTCAGGCCTGACCGACGAGAACCGCATGGCGCGCATCGCCGCAATCCTGCCGCGCATCGAGCAGCTGGTGCGGCGCGAGCAGACCAACCACCTCGTGCCGCGCGAGCGCACCGTGCTGATCGGCTACTCGCAGGGCGGCACCGTCGCGCTCGAAGCCGTCAAGGCGTTCCCCGAACTCGCGGGCGCCGTGGTCGCCTACTCCGCGCGCTTCGCCCGCCTGCCGCAAGCCCCCACCCGCATGGACTCGCGCATCCACCTCATCCACGGCGAATACGACTCCGTCGTCTCGCGCGTCTACGCCGAACGCGCCCAGCGCGCCCTCACCGGCCTGCACGTGCCCGTCACCCTCGACATCATCCAGGACCTCGGCCATGCCCTCACCCACGAGGCCATCTGCCGCGGTTCTCTCAGACTCCTGCAAGGTATCTACGAGCGCCGCCGCGCGACGCTGCACTGACCATTGCTAAGCGGCAAGTGCAGGAATATTCTTGAAGAGTTCCAGCGCTTCGGGATTGGCGAGCGCGTCGGTATTGCCGATGGGCATGCCGTTCACCACGGACTTCACCGCGAGTTCGACCACCTTGCCATTCTTGGTGCGCGGAATGTCGGCTACCTGGAGGATCTTCGCCGGCACGTGGCGCGGCGTGGTGTTGTCACGGATGCGGGCGCAGATTTTCTCTTCCAGCTTCGCATCCAGATTGAAGCCAGGACGCAGGCGCACGAAGAGGATCACGCGCGTGTCGGTGGGATTGTCGGGCGGCCAGAGCTGGCCGATGGCGACCGATTCCTCGACTTCGTCGATCTTCTCCACTTGGCGGTAGATTTCGGCGGTGCCGATGCGCACGCCGCCGGGGTTGAGGGTGGCGTCCGATCTGCCGTAGACGATCATGGTGCCGCGCTCGGTGAGCTCGCACCAGTCACCGTGGGTCCAGACGTTGGGGTATTTGTCGTAATAGGCGGCACGGTATTTTTCGCCGCCCTTGTCGTTCCAGAAGCCCAGCGGCATGGACGGTACCGGTTTGGTGCAGACCAGTTCCCCCTTCTGTCCGACGATGGCATTGCCCGCCTCGTCGTACACCTCGACCGCCATGCCCAGCGACCTACACTGCAACTCGCCGCGGTACACCGGCAGAATCGGATTGGCGTCGGCGAAAGCGGCCATGATGTCGGTGCCGCCCGAGATGGAGGACAGGCACACGTCTTGCTTTACTTTCGAGTAGACGTAGTCGTAGCTCTCGGCCACCAGCGGCGAGCCGGTGGAGAGGATCATGCGCAGCGGCGCCAGCTTGTGCGTCTCGATCGGCGCGAGGCCGCGCTTTTCCAGCGAGTCGATGAACTTGGCCGAAGTGCCGAAGTGGCTGATGCGCTCCTCTTCGGCGTAATCAAAGAGGATGTTGCCGCCGCGCTCGAAGGGCGAACCGTCGTAGAGCATCACCGTGGCTTCGGCGCACAGCGCGTGAAAAAGCATGTTCCAGATCACCCAGTTGGTGGTGCAGAAATAGAACATCCGGTCGCCCGGGCGCACGTCGAATTGCAACTTGAGCATTTTCAGGCCCTGCAGCAGCGCGCCGCCGACGCCATGCACGATGCACTTGGGCGTGCCGGTGGTGCCGGAACTGAACAGGATGTAAGCCGGATGCTCGAACGGCAACTGCGCATACTCGATGTCCCCAGGCGAGAACTTGCGCAGCCATTCGTCGAGCAGCACCGCTTTGGGTATCTCCGACACGTCGGGCCTGGCGCGCAGCTGCGGCACCACCACGATCTTGCGCAGGCTGGGCAGCCCTGCGGCGATCTCGGCGACGCGCTCGAGCACGTCGAACTCGCGCCCGCCGTAGCGGTAGCCGTCGGCGACGAACAGGATCTTCGGCTCGATCTGGCCGAAGCGGTCCAGCACCCCGCTGGCGCCGAAGTCCGGCGAGCAGGACGACCACACGATGCCGTCCGCCAGCGCCGCCAGCGCGAGCATCCCGGCCTCGGGAATGTTCGGAATGAAGGCCGCGGCGCGATCCCCTGGGCGCAGGCCCAATGCTTTGAGCGCCTGCTGGGCGCGCGACACGTCGCTCGTGAGATTCGAATAGCTGACGCGCTTCTGCAAGCCGCGCTCGTCCCAGAATACGAAGGCATCACCCTGGTCGCCGCGCCTGAGCAGGTTTTCGGCGAAATTCAGGCGCGCGTCCGGAAACCATTTCGCGCCCGGCATCTTGCCGCCGTCCACCAACACCGTGGCGCCCTTTTTCGAAGCGATCACGCCGCAGAAATCCCAGATCTCGCTCCAGAACTCCTCGGGATGGTCCACCGTCCACTGGTAGAAATCCGCGTACGCGTGACTCTCGAGGTGGTACTTGCGCACGATGTGGCGCTGGAACTGCGTCATCTGCGCGCTCTCGACCGCCTGCGCCGAGGGCGACCAGATCGGCGTGATGCCGGTTGCCCGTCTGGGGGCCTTGGTTTTCGGCTTCGCCGGCGCCTTTGCTTTTGCCGGTGTCTTGGGCTTGGTCATGGCGTCATTATCGCCGACGCCAGACGCTCGCCAGCCAGGGTTGCCGATCACAGGGCAAGCCCGGCGGGCGGTAATAGTGGTCGAGCTCGGCGAAACCCGCCGCCGCGAGGTACCCGCGCCACGCCTCCAGGTCATGGTAAGCGCCGTAACGCCCGCGGTTCCAGCCCTCCTGGTTCGCGCCGCGCGGATTCGAGCTGAACAGCACGCCGCCCGGCTTGAGCGAGGCGTGCAGTTCGCGCAGCACGCGCGGCAGCTCGCCGCCGGGGACATGAAACAGCGATGCATTGGCGAACACGCCGTCGAAGCGCGCCGCCGGCAAATCGAGCTTGAGGAAATCCTGCTCCAGCACCTCGCAGCCGCTGTACTCGCGCGCCATGGCGGCAAAGCGCGCCGATCCTTCGAGGCCCACGGCGACATGCCCCTGCCCGGTGAACGCCTTCAGGTCGCGTCCGGGGCCGCAACCGAAATCAAGGATGGTGAAAGGAGGCGCGCCTTCGATGTGCTTCAGCAGCGCAGCCATGTTCTGGCTGACGTCGTGATCCCGCGTCCCCTGCCAGAAATCCTCCGCCCGGCTGTCGTAGTGCTCCAGCGTGCGCCGGGAAATCTCCTCGTCAGGCATCGCCCTTGGGCCGGTGCAGCGTCGAGAAATGCGGCTGGGTCAGGACTTCGGGCTTGAGGATTGCGTCCAGATCCTCGCGCGTCATGAGATTTTTCTCCAGCACCAGGTCGTAGACGCGCCTGCCGGTGGCGAGCGCCTGTTGGGCGATCTCGCTCGAGCGGGCATAGCCGATGTACGGATTGAGCGCGGTTACCAAGGCGGTGGAATCGTCCAGCAGCTGGCGCGCGCGCGCGCGGTTGGCGGTGATGCCCGCCACGCAGCGCTCGCCCAGCACGCGGCAACCCGCGGCCAGATGCGCGAGGCTCTTGAACAGGCTGTGGGCGATGATCGGCTCGAACGCATTGAGCTGCAGCTGCCCGCCTTCGGCCGCCATGGTGACGGTGATGTCGTTGCCGATCACCTCGAAGGCGATCTGGTTCACCACCTCCGGTATCACCGGGTTCACCTTGCCCGGCATGATCGAGGAGCCGGCCTGCACCGCCGGCAGGTTGATTTCGCCGATGCCGGCGCGCGGCCCGGAAGACAGCAGGCGCAGGTCGTTGCAGATCTTGGAGAGCTTCACCGCGACGCGCTTGAGCACCCCAGAGAGCTGCACGAAGGAGCCCGCGTCCTGCGTCGCTTCGATGAGATTGGGCGACACCACCAGCTCCACGCCCGCGATCTCGGACAGCGTGCGTATCACGCGCGCCGCGTATTCCGGATGCGCGTTGATGCCGGTGCCGATCGCCGTGGCGCCGAGGTTGACCTCGCGAATCAGGTTTGCCGCCTCGCCGACCCGGCTCTCGTCCTCCTGCAGCATCACCGCGTAGGTCGAGAACTCCTGGCCCAGCGTCATCGGCACCGCGTCCTGCAGCTGGGTGCGGCCGATCTTGAGCACATCGGAAAACTCGATTGCTTTCAGTTCAAATGCTTTTCTCAAAGAACCCATTTCCCTGAGTAACCGCCGGATACCAAACTGCAGCGCCACCTTCACCGCCGTGGGATACACATCGTTGGTGCTCTGCGAAAGGTTGACGTGGTCCAGCGGGTGCAGGCGCGCGTAGTCCCCCTTCTTCGCCCCCAGCAGCTCAAGCGCCCGGTTGGCGATGACTTCGTTGGCGTTCATGTTGGTCGAGGTTCCCGCCCCGCCCTGAATCACATCCACCACGAATTCTTCCAATAGCGCGCCGCCGCGGATTTCCTCGCAGGCGCGCGTGATCGCAGCGGCGCGCTCGTCATCGAGCAACCCCAGTTCGCGGTTGACGATGGCCGCGGCCTGCTTGGCGCAGGCCAGCGCGCCGATCAGGTCCGGGTAGATCGAGATCGGCGTGCCGCTGATCGGAAAATTCTCCAGCGCGCGCAGCGTGTGCACGCCGTAGTAGGCGTCCACGGCAACCCGGCGGTCGCCGATCAAGTCATGTTCGATACGTGTCGGTTTGCTCATGCGGACTGGTTCATACTGTCTCCTTCATACTGTCTCCTGCATGAATTCTATTCCTGCTCTGGCACTTGGCGTTTCGCTACTGCTTTTATTTCCATCCGCTTCCGGCGAGGAAAGCCGGGCAGTACATGCAAGACATTTCATGATCGCGACAGCGAACCTGCACGCCTCGCAGGCCGGGCTGGACATGTTGCGCGCAGGCGGCAGCGCGCTGGACGCGGCGATCGCCGCGCAGCTGGTGCTGAACCTCACCGAACCGCAGTCTTCCGGCATCGGCGGCGGCGCCTTCATCCTGCACTGGGACGAAGCCGCGCGTCGCGTCTCGGCCTACGATGGCCGCGAAACCGCGCCCGCCGCCGCGCGCCCCGAGCGTTTTTTGCTTTCTGAGGGCAAGCCGATGTCGATCGGCGCGGCGATCGACTCGGGCAGGTCAGTCGGGGTGCCGGGTTTGCTGCGGGCAATGCACCTCGCACACGCGAAACACGGCCGCCTTCTATGGGCAAGTCTTTTCGAGCCTGCGATCCGCCTCGCCGAGGACGGTTTCCCGGTCTCCCCGCGGCTGCATGCGCTGATCAAATCTGACCCGATTCTGCAACGCAATACCGCCAGCCGCTCTTATTTTTATCTCCCGGACGGCGGCCCGCTGCCGATTGGCTACCGGCTGAAAAACCCGCCGTTCGCCGCCGTGTTGCGCCGGGTCGCGCAGCAAGGGCCGGATGCGTTCTATCTCGGATCCCTCGCGCGCGACATCGTTGCCGCGGTCGCCGCACACCCACGCCCGGGCGATCTGACCGAACAGGACCTGGCCGCCTACCGCGCGGTGGAGCGCGAGGCGCTCTGCGGCAGTTACCGCGCGCACAGGATCTGCGGCATGCCGCCGCCCAGCTCGGGCGGCATCGGCATACTCGCCATTCTCGGTGTGCTGGAGCGCTTTGCGCTCGCCGACCTGCGTCCGGGTTCGAGCGGCGCGGTGCACCTGTTCGCCGAAGCCGGACGTCTCGCCTATGCGGACCGCGACCACTACGTCGGCGATCCGGATTTTGTTCAGGTCCCGGCGGCTGGATTGATCGATCCCGGATACCTGCGCCAGCGCGCAATGTTGGTAAGACCGGATAGAAGCATGGTCCGTGCATTGCCAGGAGCGCCGGCCGGGGCGCGTAGCGCCCTGGGCGCCGATGCGAGCGTCGAGGCCGCGGGCACCAGCCACCTCTCGGTGGTGGACGCGCAGGGCAACGCGGTCGCCATGACCACCACCATCGAGTCGCCGTTCGGCAGCCGCATTCTGGTGCGCGGGTTCCTGCTCAATAACCAGCTCACCGATTTCTCGCTTGTCCCGGATGAAGGCGGCAAGCCGGCCGCCAACCGCGTCGAACCGGGCAAGCGCCCGCGCAGCTCGATGTCGCCGACCTTGGTGATCGCGCCGGGTGGCGCGTTTTTGATGAGCGTGGGATCCCCGGGCGGCAGCGCGATCATCAACTATGTCGCCAAAACCCTCGTCGGCGTGCTCGACTGGGGGCTCGACATCCAGCAGGCGATTGCGGCACCGAACATGGGCAGCCGCAATCGCGAGACGGAATTGGAGAAAGGCACCGCGTTGGAGAGCATCGGCGGCGCGCTGCGCGCAATGGGCCATCCGGTTGCCGCGGTCGAACTGAGCAGCGGCCTGCAGGCAATCGTGCGCACGCCGGGGGGCCTCGCCGGCGGCGCCGACCCCCGCCGGGAGGGCGTGGTGCTGGGTGACTAGCTGGGTGACTAGCTAGGCAAGCCCTGGGCGCACGATTAGAATGAATTCCTCTTCAATCGGGAGACCATCAATGAATCGTATTGCACTCTGCGCCCTTTCTCTTGCCGCGCTGGTCAGCTTTGGCGCCGCCGCGCAGGAAGGCACGCTCAAGAAAGTCAAGGACACGGCCAGCATCACCATCGGCCACCGCGACGCGTCGCTGCCCCTGTCCTATTACGACGACAAGCAGCAGCCCATCGGCTACGCCATGGACCTGTGCGCGAAGATCGTCGATGCGGTGAAGACCGAGCTGAAGCTGCCGAAAATCGACGTCAAGTACCAGCTGGTCACTTCGGCCAACCGCATCCCGCTGATGGCGAATGGCACCATCGACCTGGAGTGCGGCTCGACCACCAACAACATTGCGCGCCAGGAGCAGGTCTGGTTCACGATGACGCATTTCGTCACCGCCAACCGCTGGGCGGCGAAAAAAGCTTCCGGCATCAAAAGCCTCGCCGACCTGAAGGGCAAGACCATCGTCTCGACGGCGGGCTCCACCAACATCAAGCAGATCACGGAGATCAACGCGGCGCAAAATCTCGGCATGAACATCATTTCCGCCAACGGCCACCCGGAAGCCTTCCAGATGGTCGAAACCGGCCGCGCGGTGGCGTTCGTCATGGACGACATCATTCTGGCCGGGCTGGTTGCCCTGTCGCGCTCGCCGGGCGATTACGAGATCTCGGCTGTCGCACTGTCGGTCGAGCCCTACGGCATCATGCTGCGCAAGGACGACAAGGCGTTCAAGGCCGTGGTGGACCGCGCCATGACCAACATCTACAAATCCGGCGAGATCGACGCCATCTACTCGAAATGGTTCGAGAAGCCGGTGCCGCCCAAGGGCGTGAACATGAATCTGCCGATGACGGCGGCGTTCAAGAAGGTCGTCGCCAATCCCACCTCCTCGGGCGATCCAAAGGTCTACGAGTAAGCTGGCCTGGCTAACGGACGGGGAACTCAGGTTCCCCGTTTTTCGTTGAGCGCGGGGTTGAGCGCGAGGTTGCGTTTCATATGAACTACAACTGGGAATGGGGTATTTACCTCGCCGCCGAGCCCGGCGGCACGGGTATCTATATCAAGTACCTGGTCATCGGCCTGGGCTGGACGCTCGCCACGGCGCTCGCCGCCTGGGTGATCGCGCTGGCGATCGGCTTGGTGGTTGGCACGCTGCGCACCACGCCGCATAAATGGGTGGTGCGCCTGGGCAACGCCTACGTCGAGGTATTCCGCAATGTCCCGCTGATCGTGCAGATGTTCCTGTGGTTCTTCGTCGTGCCCGAGTTGCTGCCCAAGGCGCTGGGCGACTGGGTGAAGCAGATGGCGCCGCCCTGGGGCTCCTACCTGCCCGCGGTGATGTGCCTCGGCTTGTATACCTCGGTGCGCGTCGCAGAACAGGTCAAGGCCGGCATCGGCTCGCTGCCGCGCGGCCAGGGCATGGCGGGCACCGCGCTCGGGCTCACGCTCGGGCAGAACTACCGCTTCGTGCAGCTGCCGCAGGCGTTGCGCATCGTCCTGCCGCCACTGACCTCCGAATTCATGAATGTGATCAAGAACTCCTCGGTCGCACTGACCATCGGCCTGCTCGAACTCACGGGCCGCGCGCGCGCGATGCAGGAGTTCAGCTTCAAGGTGTTCGAGGCCTTTGCCGCCGCCACCGTGATCTACCTGCTCACCAATCTGGTGGTGGTGTTCGCCATGCGCGCGCTGGAAAAAAAAGTGCAGGTGCCCGGCCTGATCAGCGCTTCGCCGACCGCGGGAGCACACTGATCGATGTTCGCGGGATACGACTTCGACGTGATCCAGCGCTCCTGGGTCTACCTGTTCCGGGACGGCATGACGTTCACGCTGACGCTGACGGCGCTGGCGATGGTGGGCGGCATTTTCTTCGGCACGCTGCTGGCGATGATGCGGCTCTCCAGGTTCAGCATCCTGTCTTATGCCGCGGGCGGCTACGTCAACCTGATGCGCTCGCTGCCGCTGGTGCTGGTGATCTTCTGGTTCTTCTTCCTCGTGCCCTATATCGGTGCGTGGCTGATCGGCGCCAAGGACCCGGTGAAGGTCGGCTCCTTCATGTCCTGCCTCATCACCTTCACCATGTTCGAGGCCGCGTATTACTGCGAAATCATGCGCGCCGGTATCCAGTCGGTGGCGCGCGGCCAGGTCTGGGCCGGCTACGCGCTGGGACTCAACTACTGGCTGACGATGGGCAAGATCGTGCTGCCGCAGGCCTTCCGCAACATGCTGCCGGTGCTGCTGACGCAGACCGTGATCCTGTTCCAGGACACCTCGCTCGTGTATGTGATCTCGGCCACCGATTTCCTCGGCGCCGCCGCCAAGGTCGCGAACCGCGACTACCGCCTGGTCGAGATGTACACCTTCGTCGCCGCGGTCTACTTCATCATCTCCTTCAGCCTGTCGTTGCTGGTCAAGCAGCTGCAGAGCCGCATCGCCATCATCAGGTAGGGACAAAAATGATCTCAATCAAAAACATCAGCAAATGGTACGGATCGTTCCAGGTCCTGACGGATTGTTCCACCGAGGTAAAGAAGGGCGAAGTGGTGGTGGTCTGCGGCCCCTCGGGCAGCGGCAAGTCCACCATCATCAAGTGCGTCAACGCGCTGGAACCCTTCCAGAAGGGCGAGATCAACGTCGACGGCATTTCGGTGGGCGACCCCAAAACCGACCTTCCCAAGCTGCGCTCGCGCATCGGCATGGTGTTCCAGAACTTCGAACTGTTCCCACACCTCTCGGTGACCGAGAACCTGACGCTCGCCCAGATCAAGGTGCTCGGCCGCACTCCCGACGCGGCGCGCGACAAGGGCTTGAAATTGCTCGATCGCGTCGGCCTGATGGCGCACAAGGACAAGTTCCCCGGCCAGCTCTCCGGCGGCCAGCAGCAGCGCGTCGCGATCGCGCGCGCCCTGTCGATGGACCCGATCGCGATGCTGTTCGATGAGCCGACCTCTGCGCTCGACCCCGAGATGATCAACGAAGTGCTGGATGTCATGGTCCAGCTCGCCCAGGAAGGCATGACCATGATGGTGGTCACACACGAGATGGGCTTCGCGAAGCGTGTTGCGCACCGCGTCATCTTCATGGACGCGGGCAAGATCATCGAGGACTGCACCAAGGACGACTTCTTCGGCGCCCCGCGCTCCGAGCGCGCGCAGCTTTTCCTCTCGAAGATCCTGCATCATTGAAAAAAAGGGGCTTGCCCCTTTTTCCTTGGCAATGAACAAGAACTCGCTGTTCGCGATCCTGCTGCGCTCGCCGTGGTGGATCAGCATTGCCGTCGGCGCCGGGCTTTTCGCGCTCGCGAGGGCGATGTTGCCCGAAGCCTATGCGCCCTACGCGATTTTCACAGCTCTGCCGTTCCTCGTCATCGGCAGCTATGCCGGCTGGCAGCAGCTGCGCGCACCCAGCGCCGAACGGATCGCCGCCACGCTCGAATCCCTACGCGCCCTGTCCTGGGATGAGTTCTCGCGCGCTCTCGAAAACGCCTTCCGGCGTGACGGCTACAGCGTCAGTCGACTGAACATCGCCGGGGCCGATCTCGAACTGACCAAATCAGGACGCGTTTCACTGGTCGGCTGCAAGCGCTGGAAAGTCGCCCGCGCCGGCATCGAACCGCTGCGCGAGCTCGATGCCACGAGGCAGGCGCGCGAAGCGCACGAGTGCATCTATGTCGCCGCGGGCGAGATCACCGAAAACGCGCGCGCATTCGCAGCGGAGAAGAACATAAAACTGCTGCACGATGCCGAGCTAGCGAAACTCCTTCTTGATGTAAAACGTCTGCAGGCTCGCTAGCTCAGGGTGTCCACATTATCGGATGAGGTATTACATCCCCTGGATCCGTTGTTAGCCGTTAACCCTCAATAAAATAATCACTGTCGATTTTCTTCGTTTCATACGATGTGACTGGAGTGACCCCGACATTGTGGTCAATCATGAGTTGGGATAACTGCTCACCGTCTATTAGCACGATCTTGGAATCAATTTTCGCCACATAGTCCTCGGCTTCGCGGCTGAAATCGGAAGTGGTGATGAAAATTCCCTTCTTCGCACGGTGTCCTTGCAGAGCGCCCGCGAACTTTTGTATTTCCGGGCGCCCGATCGTAGCCTGCCACCGCTTGGCTTGAATGTAGATGACATCGAGGCCAAGGCGATCTTCGTTAATGATGCCGTCAATACCTTCATCGCCGCTGCGACCGATAGCTTTTCCGGCTTCCTTTCGAGAACCGCCATAGCCCATTTTCACGAGGACGTCGATGACGAGACGCTCAAAAAAGGATGGAGAACATTCAGTGACGGTTTTTAGAAGCTCAGCGGAGAGATCTTCGCGCAGCTTCTGATACGCCGTTTCCAGAAGCTCGCCAGGTGTTTGGCGGGTTTCTGTTTCAGTAGATCCTGTGGTTTCTTCCTGTTCTCGGTGCTTTGCTCTGAACTCCACGAACTCGGGGAATTGCTCCAAGAATTTCACATTGATTTCCGATGGATTCTTGGACAGAACTTCCCGGCCCCGCTGTGTTATGCGGAAATATCCGCGCCGAGTTGTCTCCAATAGAGCCGCCTTACTCATATAGGATCGCGCCCAGGCAACGCGGTTATTGAATCTTGGCTGTTGGCCGCTCGGTAGCAATTCTTTCTTTTCTGCGTCCGTAAGTCCGAACTGTTCGGACAATCCCTCGATTGCTTCCCGCAGAGAATGTTCGTTTCCGTCCGTACCGAAACGAAGCAGGGGAAGCATGATCGACTGGTAATCAGGTATCGCCATGTGCGATTCTACTGTTGTTAACGGCTACCGCTGTATGCGCTACGCCGCCTGCAGCAGAAACTCGACTTTGACCGCCTCGAAGGGAAAGACAACGCCGCCGCTTTTTGCGCGATCAAGCAGGCCAGCGTTCAGCAACGCGATGACATCACCATGCACGGCCTTCACGTCGCGATTCACGCGACGTGCCGCCTCGCGAATGGAAACCGGCCCAGCACCGCATAGTGCCTTGAGCAATTCCCATCGCTTCGCGGTCAATACCTGCCACAGCAACTCAGGGGTGGCAAAGCTGATGCGGGCGGCCTTCTGAGGTTTGCCCGTCTTCCAGCCATGCAGAAAGTCGTCCATCGAAGCGGCGGGTTTGCGCACATCAAGCGTCACGGTTTTCAATGTTCCACCTCGCAATGTGGAATACCAAGGCTTGCCAGCGTTGTCAATCACTCCAACGCTCGCAACCGGGATTCAATCGGGCTTGATGCTTGCTTTTTCAAGGTCAGTGATCCAGGAAGAAAGGTCGTCTTCCTCAATGGAAATTCTGGTTGCGTGCACCTCTACGCAATGCGTACCGCCGACGGCGGACAGGAGGTGGGCGTGCAGCTGGACGCCGCCGCCCAGCGGCACGGCATAAACCGCCACGAACGTCCTGTCGTCCAGCCGCGCCTTGAGAATCTGGGAGGACGGCGGCGTGCCCGTTCTGGCCGCCAGTGACCTGGTAATCGCACTCGCACACTCCAGAGGCGTCATGCCTGCCACAGCTGCGGGCGTGAAAACAGCAACTGTGTAAGGGTCTTCCGACCCCAGAAATCGCAATTGCGGCTGGGACGCATTCCCGGGGTGTACCTCCATCTTCATTTGAGGGATGCCGGGAATGGCCACCTTGAATTTTGGCGACGCGACCTCGAAGGCAAAGCCCTCCGCCCTGCAGGGCAAGCTTGCGGAAAGGACCAGGACCATGCCCCAACCCAATAGCGCTCGCGCCATCAGCCCCCCTTGTGCCGTGCAAGAATAGAGTGGATACGAACCAATTATAAGGAGACGGGTTCATGAGCACGGTGGCATTCATAGGATTGGGCGCGATGGGCTCGCGCATGGCGATGAACCTGCACGCGGCAGGCCATTCATTGAGGGTTTTCAATAGAAGTAAAGAAAAAACAAAGCAATTCGCGGACAAGGGCATCGAGGTGTGCGATTCGCCGGCGGCGGCGGCGAAGGGCGCGGAGTTCGTGTGCTCGATCGTTTCGGACGACATTGCGACACGCGAGGTGATGCTGGGCGCCGCGGGTGTGATTGGCGCAGCGGCGGCCGGCACGATCATCCTGGATTCGAGCACCAACACGCCGGCCATGTCGCGCGAAGCGGCCAAGGCCGCGGCGGCGAAGGGAGTTATCTACCTCGATGCACCGGTCTCCGGTTCGCTCGCGCAGGCGCAGGGCAAGGAGCTGGTGATTCTGGTCGGCGGCGACAAGGCCGCGTTCGACAAGGCGCAGCCGCTCCTGATGGCGATGGGACGCATGGTGCGCCGCATCGGCGATACCGGCGCCGGCGCGACGCTGAAACTGATCAACAACATGCTTTCGGCGTCGCTGACGGCGGCGATCGCGGAGGCCGCGCAGGTGGCCGAGGCGGCGAACCTGGACCGCGACGCCACGATGGAAGTCCTCAACGAAGGCGCGGCCGGCTCGCGCCTGATGAAGACCAAGCTGCCGAAGATCTTCAAGCGCGACTTCTCGGCGCAGTTCCAGCTCGAACTCATGGACAAGGACCTGCGCTACTTCCTCGCGCTGGCGCAGGAGCAGGACCGCCCGGCGCCGATCGCCTCGCTGGTGCGCAGCCAGTACCAGGCGGCCCGGCGCGCGCAGTTCGGCAAACTCGATTCCTGCGCCGTGTTCCTGCAGGCCGCGGGCGAAAAGCCGAAAACGTAGACGTAAAACAGGGACAGACCACGTTTTCCTGCGAGAAAACGTGGTCTGTCCCTGTTTTACTGTTTTGCTAGTGGCGCTCGATGCGCTCGAGTTCCCGCTCTGGCGACTCGGCCTGCTTCTGTGCCTGGAACGAACCCAGCCGCGGCGTAAGCGACGCCGCTTCCGCGTCGCGCGAGGTCCGCTCCTCGATTTGTCGCGCGCGCTCTCCGGTCACAATGGACTCTGCCCCGCGGGTATCGTCGGATCGCGACGCGGCCCCGGCGGGCTGATCGGCACGTGGCGCTGCCGGTTGCGGATGCGCACCGCATACTCGTTGCCGGGCTTGCCGACCACATACGCCCGCCCTTCATGCCAGTAGACGGGCAACTGCCGTCCATCGCTGCGGTCGTACAGGCTGACATCGGCCAGGCCGCCGACCGCAACGGCATGGGTGGAAAACGCGGCGCCGCAGCGCCGCAAAAGCAAGTTTCAGGGGTTTCATCGACCATCCTCCAAGTGTGGGTACAGAGGGATGAAACGAATGCCCGAACCAAAAAAGTTAAACGCAACTCGCGTAGAATCCGCGCCTCTGCGAACGGGCTACCCCTACATGACAAGCAAGAAAACCTACGATTGCAGCAAATGCCCCGGCTACTGCTGCAGCTATCCCCTGATCGAAGTCTCCAAGACCGACATCGGCCGGCTGGCGAAGCATTTCGACCTGGACTACGAAACCGCCGAGGAACGCTTTACCCTGTACGACAAGGAAGAAAAGGTGCGCGGCCTGCGCAAGCAGAAGGACGAGTTCTTCGGCAGCGTGTGCCGGTTTTTCGATCTCAAGGAACGCCGCTGCACCGTGTACCAGGCCCGTCCGGCCGCCTGCCGCGGCTATCCCTACAGCAAGGATTGCGGCTACTGGGAATTCCTGAAATTCGAGCGCAAGCTCCAGGACGATAAGGAATTCGTCGCGATGACGAGGTGACTATTTTCTTGCCAGCGCGGCAGCCCGCAGGCCCGAGAGCGTGGCCGAGGGCGCGATCGCCTCGGGATCGATCCTGAGTTCGAGGATCGCGGGCTTGGCCGAGGCCACGGCGCGCTGAAAGGCGGGCGCGAAATCGGCGGTGCGCTCCACTGTTTCGCCATGGCCGCCGAAGGCGCGCGCATAGGCGGCAAAATCGGGATTCGCCAGTTCCGTGCCCGAGACGCGGCCCGGGTACTCGCGCTCCTGGTGCATGCGGATCGTGCCGTACATGCCGTTGTTCACCACCAGCACGATGATCGGCGCGCCGTACTGGATGGCGGTGGCGAACTCCTGCCCGTTCATGAGGAACTCGCCGTCGCCGGCGATCGCGACCACGCTGCGCGCGGGCGCCGCGATCTTCGCCGCCACCGCGGCGGGCACGCTGTAGCCCATCGAACCGCTGGTGGGCGCGAGCTGCGTGCGCCACCCCTTGTACTGGAAATGGCGGTGCAGCCAGCTCGCAAAATTACCTGCTCCGTTGGTGACGATCGCGTCCTCGGGCAGGTTCTGCGACAGCCAGGCGATGACTTCGCCGTAGTGCAGCGTACCGGGCATGGGAATGGGTTTACTCCATTCCAGATAACTTGAATGCATTTCCTTCGTGCTGTCTTTCCAGGAAGGTGTTTTTATGCGGGAAAGAGCGAGAACAAATTCCTCGTAGTTCGAGTTGATCGGCAGCGCCGCGCGGTAGACGCGCCCAAGTTCCTCGGCGCCCGACTGCACGTGAATCAGGACCTGCTTCGGCGCCGGCACCTCAAGCAGCGTATAGGCGCTGGTCGTCATTTCGCCCAGGCGCTCGCCGATCACCAGCAGCAGGTCCGCATCCTTGACGCGCTGCGCGAGCTTCGGATTGACGCCGATGCCGATGTCGCCCGCGTAGTTCGGATGCCGGTTGTCGAAGTAATCCTGGCAGCGGAAGCCGCAGCCCACCGCAATTCCGGTGGCCTCCGCCCAGGCGCGCAGCCCGTCGATCGCCTGCTTCGTCCAGCCGCCGCCGCCGATCAGCAGCAACGGCCGCTTTGCGCCCGAGAGCAGGCGCTCGAGTTCTATCATGTCCGCGGGCGACGGTGCGGCGCGTGCGGTGCGGAAATGCGGCGCATCGGCGACCGCGGCCTCCGAAAACAGCATGTCCTCGGGCAGCGCAAGCAGCACCGGGCCCGGCCTGCCCGATGTCGCAGTGTGAAATGCGTGGCTCACATATTCGGGGATGCGCTCGGCGCGGTCGATCTGCGCCACCCATTTTGTAAGCGGGCCGTACATGCGCCGGTAGTCCACTTCCTGGAAGGCTTCGCGCTCGACGAAATCGTTGCCGACCTGGCCGACGAACACCAGCATCGGCGTCGAATCCTGGAACGCGGTGTGCACGCCGACCGCGCCATTTGTGGCGCCCGGGCCGCGCGTCACGAACAGCACGCCCGGCTCGCCGGTGAGCTTGGCCCACGCATCCGCCATGTAGGACGCGCCGCCTTCTTGGCGGCAAATCACGAACTTCAACTTGTCGCGCAGGTCGTGCAGGCCATCGAGCACCGGCAGGAAACTCTCGCCCGGCACACCGAACGCGGCGCGCACGCCGTGCCCGGCAAGCGCGTCGGCGAGGATCCTGCCGCCGTGGCGTATTTTCAGATCGGACTTCACGCGCCCCACGCCGCGCGCAGCGCGCGCGCGCAATCTGCAAGCGCGGAGTTCGCAGTATCGAGCACGCGGCCCATGGTGACGAAGCCGTGGGCCATGTCGGAATACTCGCGGTACTCCGTTGGGACGCCGTCCTTTTTCAATTTTTCAGCATAAGCGCGACCCTCATCCAACAGCGGATCGAAGCCCGCGGTCATGACGTAAGCCGGCGGCAGCCCGGCGAGGCTCTTCGCCAGCAGCGGCGAAGCGCGCCAGTCGAGCCAGTCTTCCTCGCGCGCCAGGTAGTGACCGCGGAAATAAATCATGCTCTTCTTGGTGAGCAGGTAGCCCTCGCCATTGCCGTCGATCGAGGGATGGCCGAGCCGCTGGTCGGTCGCCGGATAGATGAGCAGCTGGAAGGAAATCGCCGGGCCGCCCGCGTCGCGCGCCATGAGGGCGACCGCGGCGGCGAGATTGCCGCCCGCACTGTCGCCTCCCACCGCGATCTGTGCGGGATTTATTTTCAGCGAACTGGAATTCTTTGAAATAAAAATCAAAGACGAAAAACAATCATCCACTGCCGCGGGAAAAGGCGATTCCGGCGCCTTGCGGTATTCCACCGAGAACACCGCGCAGCGCGCGCCGTTGGCGAGCGTGCGGCAGACCACGTCGTGCGTGTCCAGGTCGCCGATCACCCAGCCGCCGCCGTGCAGGTAGACCAGCGCCGGCAGCACTTCGTCTTTGCCGGCGCCTTTCGGGCGGTAGGCGCGCACCGGCACCGGACCGGGCGCGAGCAGCAACTGCACCGACTCGACCGGCGGTGGATCCGGCGTCAGCGGCCCGCGCGTATCGCGGTAGAAACGCCGCGCCACCGCCGGCGGCACCTCGTGGTACGGCGGCAGCGGCGAATTTGCCGCTTTTTCAAGCAGCGCTGAGAGTTGCGGATGAAGCATTATTTCGTTGCGGCGAGCATCTTTTTCAACCGCTCGACGAAGAACGGCGCGCATTTCATGATGCGCGTTTCCTGGGAAATCATGAACGGGCGGTTTTTGCCCAGGTAGGCCTGCCACTCGGGGTCCGCCTGCATCGCGGCGCGCCGGCGATCGCGCTCGTTCAGGTCGTCGTAGGCCCACATGTGTATTACCAGGTTCAGCTCGCCGACCTCGGTGGTGTAGTAACCGACCATGTCCGGCAGATGTTTCAGCTGCACCTTCATCCCGAACTGCTCGTAATTCTTGAAATATTCCGCCGCCTTGCCAACCTGCAGCGTATAAATGCGCTCCTCGACGTACATTTTCCCTCCCAGCGTATTTTCGTTTATGAGGCTTGGATTATAGTATCCGCATGTCCGAGGACATCAACACGCTGCGCCGCATCCTGAAGGAGAATCGCGTCCTCGCGATCGTCGGCTTGTCCGCAAACTGGCACCGGCCCAGCTACTTCGCCGCCAAGTACATGCTTGAGCACGGCTACCGGGTGATCCCGGTCAACCCGCAGTACCAGGAAGTCCTCGGCCAGAAGTGCTACGCCTCGCTGCGCGACATCCCTGAAAAAGTCGACCTGGTGAGCGTGTTCCGCAAGACCGCGGACGTGCTGCCGGTCGCCGAGGACGCCATCGCGATCGGCGCCAGGGTCCTGTGGCAACAACTGGGGGTCAGGAATGAGGCGGCCGCGGCCAAGGCCCGCGCCGCCGGGCTGGAAACCGTCATGGACCGCTGCGTCAAGATCGAGCACGGGCGGCTCTTTGGAGGACTGAACTGGGTAGGGGTCAATACGCGGGTGATTTCAGCCAAAAGGCCGCGCTGGCTGCCCTACTAGCTATATTCATTAAGCTTTCCTTCATGGCGCGCTCCATCAGGATTTTCGACGGCAAGTTCGGGCGCCTGCAGTTGATCGAGACCGCGGCGGGCGAAACGCCCCAGACCACGACCGCGCCGCAGATCCTGATCATGCGGGAGGGCGCCGGCCTGGATGTCCTGGTGGACGGGGAAGCGCTGCGTCTGACGCGGGACAACCTGCTTTTCCTCAATCCGGGCGCCACCAGCCAGGCGCTTCTCGCGGCCGCGGGTCACGCCCAGTTGTTCGTCTTCCAGGCCTCCATCGACTGGCTGCGGGGCAGCTTTCCGGCGGTGTTCGACGCGGGCGGGCGGCCGTTCGCCTCGGGCAGCGAAGCCATCACGCAGCGCATCCGGCAGCACGCCGACACGCTGGTGGTCGAAGTGATGAACGACCAGTTCCTGTCCCACGAACGCCTGGAATTCATGCTGCAGGAGCTGATGCTTTCGATCGTCGAGACCTATCTTGCGCGGCGCGCCCCCGCGCGCCTGTGGCGCGGTTCGCCGTTCGCCGACAACCGGATTCGCAAGGCCCTGGCTCTGTTGCGCGCGCACCCGAACAAGGACGTCAACATGAATGCGCTCGCGAGCCAGGTCGGCCTTTCGCGCTCGCGCTTCTATGACCTGTTCCAGCTCTCCACCGGGCGCTCGCCACGTGCCTACCTGGACCTCCTGTGCATCGCCTCGGCCATCTCCAAGCTGTCCTCGGGCCGCGGCAGGATCGCCGACGTATCGGCGGAACTGGGTTTCTCCGCGCAGTCGAATTTCACCCGTTTTTCCAGCAGCAGGTAGGCATTCCTCCCTCGGCATACCGGCGCGCGGCGGTCACGCCGATCGCGGAACCGCAGGACGTACCCTGGGAAGATTGACCGGAGTCGGACAGGCGCCCCTGGCATGTGTTTTGCTCGTTCCTGAGAGGAACCTCGCTTGGAACGCCTCCCCCAAAAATACGATGAAATGCGCGCTGCCGACGGCAAGGTGCGGCCCCACTTCGGCCCGATCGCGGAGTGGCTGGCGCAAACGCCCGCCGCAAGGGTGGCCGAAAAGAGGCGCGAAGCCGACCTGCTGTTCCACCGTGTCGGCATCACCTTCGCCGTCTACGGAGAAGCGCTTGGCGCCGAACAGGGCGCCGAGCGGCTCATCCCGTTCGACACCATTCCGCGCATCATCCCGAAGGCGGAGTGGGACGAGCTTGAGAAGGGACTGAAGCAGCGCGTTGACGTCATCTCCCGCAGGCTGGACGACGCCTTCCTCGACCCGCTTGCGTTCAAGAAGGATTCAATGCTTGGCGTGCCCGGCCTGTTCGCCGCCTACCGGGCGGGCAATGTCGCCCTCGCCAACGCAGTCGGCGCCGGCGTCGCGGACGACAAATCCACCTATCCCTACGTGCCGACCTGGCTCTGCGGCCGGCCGAAGGATCTCGCCCACGTGATGGAGCATCTCGCGCAGCTGGTGGTGAAGGAAGTGCAGGGTTCGGGCGGCTACGGCATGCTGGTCGGACCCGCCGCCTCGAAGGCGGAACTGGGCGAATTCCGCAAGCGGCTCAAGGCGAACCCGCGCAACTACATCGCGCAACCGACGCTGTCGCTCTCCACCTGCCCGACCTTCGTCAAGCGCGGCTTCGCGCCGCGCCACGTAAAGAAACGACTACTGCAACAACAGATCGTGCTCCTGGCCCCTTTGAATCCGCCGCGCGGATCAAGCGCACCGCGATCTGCGCCGAGCCGCGCGATGGCGTGCTCTACATCTTCATGCCGCCCGCGGGCGCGCTGGAGGACTACCTCGCGCTGGTGGCCGCGGTCGAAGCCACCGCCGCCGAGCTTGGCATTCCCGTGATCCTCGCCACCGGCATGACCGGCGAGCGCCACGTGCTCACCTGCAACGGCCGCGCCATCCCGCTGCAGCCCACCGGCAACGTCGGGGAGTATGTCGCCGGCGTGCGTTACCGCGCCTGGCAGCCACACTCGGCACTGCACCCCACCATCGGCGTACATGCGCCGTTGACCTTCGACCTTGTGGACACCTGGATGAACCAGTCCCTTGGCGGTTGCCAGTACCACGTCGTCCACCCCGGCGGCCGCGCGCCGAAGAACGCAATCCCAATTTCCCCTTAACGCTGGACTTACGGCGATAGCCACGGGTAGAATTGGTCTGAATTATGACCAATTGGAACATGCCATGAAAACACTGCCCCTGTCCGAAGCAAAGGCCAAGCTGAGCGGCCTGGTCGAGCGCGTCAGCGCGCATGACGAGGAAGTCACGATCACGAAAAACGGCCGCGCCGCGGCGATCCTGGTGAGCCCCGGCGAGTTCGAGAGCTGGAAGGAAACCGTCGCGATCCGCGGCGATGCCGCGCTCATGCGGGAAATCAGATCCGGCCTGAAAGCCCTGAAGGCGCGCAAGGCGAAGCTCTACACGCTCGACGAACTGTTTCGCTGAGCAGTTCCGGTCCGTTCCTCGACCATGAAGGCCGCATACCGATTCCGGATTCCGGACGATGTGACGCTGATGATCCGCGGCCTGCACCCCGATCTCAAGCGCAAAGTCCGGACCGCGTTCGGCTTGCTGGCCCACGACGCGCACGCGGGCAAGGCGCTGCGGGCGGAACTCGAAGGGCTGTGCACTCTTCGCGCCGGCCGATTTCGAATCATCTACAGATTGCCCGCAAGCCGCGTCATTGACATCGTTGCGGTCGGTCCGCGCGAACGAATTTACGAGGAAACCTTGCGCTTGCTCAGGAAGCCGCCCGCAGGGGATAGCCGTGTTTGAGCAAGCCTTTAAAAACATCGACGACGTCCTCTGGAAAGACGCCGGCTGCACCAGCGAACTCGATTACACCGAGCAGACCTCCTGGCTGCTGTTCCTGAAATACCTCGACGCCCTCGAGCACGAGAAGGCCACCGAGGCCGCCTTGGACGGCAAGAAATACAGCCACATCCTCGACAAGCCTTATCGCTGGGAAGCGTGGGCCGCGCCCAAAGGCAAGGATGGCAAGATCGACCACAACACGGCGCAGACCGGCGATGACCTCGTCGCCTTCGTCAACCAGAAGCTCTTCCCCTACCTGCACGGCTTCAAGGCCAAGGCCACCGGCCCGAACACCATCGAATACAAAATCGGCGAAATCTTCGGCGAGATCAAGAACCGCATCCAGAGCGGCTACAACCTGCGCGAAATCATCGACCACATCGATGAACTCCGCTTCCAGTCTCAGGCCGAGAAACACGAGCTCTCGCATCTCTACGAAGCCAAGATCAAGAACATGGGCAACGCCGGGCGCAACGGCGGCGAGTATTACACCCCGCGCCCGCTCATTCGCGCCATCGTCGCCGTCACCGCGCCCAAGCTCGGCGAGACCATCTGCGATCCCGCCGTCGGCTCGGCCGGCTTCCTCTGCGAATCATTCGAATACCTCAAAGCCACCAACCCCAAGCGCACCACCGCCCAGGACCGCACCCTGCAGGAGCGCAGCTTCTACGGCAAGGAGAAGAAGTCCCTCGCCTACGTCATCGCGATCATGAACATGATCCTGCACGGCATCGAAGCGCCCAACATCATTCACACCAACACGCTCGCCGAGAATCTCGCCGACGTGCAGGAGAAGGACCGCTTCCACATCGTCGTCGCCAATCCGCCCTTCGGCGGCAAAGAGCGCAAGGAAGTGCAGCAAAACTTCCCCATCCGCACCGGCGAGACTGCCTTCCTCTTCCTCCAGCACTTCATCAAAATCCTCAAGGCCGGCGGACGCGGCGGCGTCGTCATCAAGAACACCTTCCTCTCCAATACCGACAACGCCTCAGTAAGCCTGCGCAAGCTCCTGCTGGAAACCTGCAACCTGCACACCGTCCTCGACTGCCCCGGCGGCACGTTTATCGGCGCGGGCGTGAAGACCGTGGTGCTCTTCTTTGAGAAAGGCACGAAGACCCGCAAGGTCTGGTTCTACCAGCTCGACCCCGGCCGCAACTTGGGCAAGACCAACCCACTCAACGACGCCGACCTCGCCGAGTTCATCGCCTTGCAAAAGACCAAGGCCGACTCGCCCAAGAGCTGGAGCGTGGACGTAGCGGCCATCGACGCGAAGACCTTCGATCTCTCCGTGAAAAACCCCAACGGCGGCGAGGAAATCGCGCACCGCAGCCCCGAGGTCATCATGGAGGAAATTGCCGCGCTGGACGCCGAGAGCGCGGCAGTGCTGGGCAACATCAAGGCGCTGCTATGAAATCCACCAAAGCCTTCTTCGAGGACATCCGCGCCCTCATCCACTCCGCCCGCGCCACCGTCGCCCGAGACGTGCACCTCGTGCAGGTCCATACGAACTTTGAAATCGAGCGGCGCATCGTCGAGCAGGAGCAGAAGGGCCAGAACCGGGCAGCTTATGGGCAGGAGGTCATGGTAGCGCTGGCAAATCGGCTCAAGAAAGAATTCGGTCGTGGCTATTCGGAGACGAACCTCAAGCTGATGAGGCTCTTCTATCTGCAAGACGAAACGCGAATTCGTCAGACAGCGTCTGGCCAATCTAAAAAATCGCAATTGCAGCCCCACCCAATTCGTCAGACACTGTCTGACGAATCCAAAATTACCCAGACAACGTCTGGGAAATCTGATCCCCGCCCCTTCACCCTGAGCTGGTCCCACTACGTCTTCCTCCTCGGCGTCAAAAACCCCGACGAGCGCAGCTTCTACGAGATCGAATCGACCAGCCAGGATTGGACGCTCAGAGAATTGAAGCGCCAGTTCGACAGCAGCCTCTACGAGCGCCTCGCCCTCAGCCGCGACAAGAAAGGCATCCGCAGACTCGCCAGGAAAGGCCAGATCATCGCCAATCCGGCGGACATCCTCAAAGAGCCGCTCGTCCTCGAATTTCTCGGTCTGCACGAGAACCCTCGTTACAGCGAAAGCGACCTCGAAACCGCCCTCATCGACCACCTCGAGCACTTCCTGCTGGAGCTGGGCAAAGGCTTCCTCTTCGAGGCCCGGCAACGCCGCTTCACCTTCGATGGCGAACACTTCTTCGTCGATCTCGTCTTCTACAACCGCCTCCTGCGCTGCTACGTCCTCATCGACCTCAAGCTCGGCCGCCTCACCCACCAAAACCTCGGCCAGATGCTCATGTATGTGAACACCTTCGACCGCGACATCAAACTACCGGAGGAAAACCCCACCGTCGGCATCGTCCTCTGCCGCCAGAAGAACAAAGCCATCGTCGAGATCACCCTGCCCAAAAACGCCAACATCCACGCCAGCGAATACCAGCTCTACCTGCCCAGCAAAGAGGAACTGCAGCGCAAGCTCCTCGAATGGGGCAAAGAAGCGGGACGCGGGAAATGAGTCAGACGAAATCCGAGTCACGCCGCGAGCACAGCAGCGCTGGACAACATCACGGCGCTGCTATGAAGAAGGGGTGGCACACAAAAACACTGGGCGAAGTTCTCGAAAAGACCGAGACGGTTAACCCGATCCAATCTCCGAACGTCGAGTTCGACTACATCGACGTATCGAGCGTTTCCAACACGACCTTTGAGATTGAGGAAACGCAACGCCTCAAAGGAAAGGACGCGCCGAGCCGAGCGAGGAAGCTGGTCCGAACGAATGACATCATCTTCGCGACGATTCGCCCCACGCTGCAACGAATCGCCGTCGTGCCGGAGCATCTCGACCAGCAAATTTGCAGCACCGGCTACTTCGTTCTCCGACCCAAGCAGGGGATCGACCACCGCTTCGTCTTCTACTCGCTCTTCACCGAGGACTTCATCGGGCAAATGGAGAGCCTCCAGAAAGGCGCAAGCTATCCGGCGGTCACGGATGGCGACGTGCGAGCGCAAGTGATTCCCGTCCCCCCGCTCCCCGAACAGCAGCGGATCGTCGGCCTGCTCGACGAAGCGTTTGAGGGCCTCGCCACCGCCAAAGCCAACGCCGAAAAGAACCTCCAAAACGCCCGCGCCCTCTTCGAAAGCCACCTCCAATCCGTCTTCACCCAGCGTGGCCCGGCATGGGTGGAGAAAGGCAAGCCGCTTTCGGAACTGTGCGATCTCATTGTGGATTGCGAACATAAGACGGCACCAATCCAAGAGGATGGTTTTCCCTCAATCCGCACGCCGAACGTTGGAAAAAGCAAACTACTGCTTGAAGGCGTAAACCGAGTTTCTGAGGAAACCTACAAAGCTTGGACTCGGCGGGCGGAACCATTGGCAGGCGACTTGATCCTGGCTCGTGAAGCACCGGCGGGCAACGTAGCAGTGATTCCCGAAAACACTCGTGTCTGCCTGGGGCAACGAACCGTCTTGATCCGGCCTAAGGCAGACGTCTTCGATCCTTCGTTCTTGGCATTCCGTCTTCTTGAACCTCAAATGCAGGAGAAGCTTCTTGCTCATTCAAGAGGCGCGACTGTCCAGCATGTGAATATGAAAGACATCCGAGCTTTGGATGTGGGGGCTATCCCACCGCTTCGAGTTCAGCAACAGATTGCCGCAAATGTGAACGCGGTTTCAGCCGAGGGAGAACGCCTCGCACGTCTCTACGAGCGAAAGCTCGCCGCGTTGGACGCGTTGAAGAAGTCGCTGTTGCAACAGGCGTTCACCGGTCAACTGCACTAACCATCCGTGCCTGATAACAAACAGCCGCAATCCAGCATCGTCCTCTACCAGACCGAGGACGGGCAGACGCGCATCCAGTGCCGGTTCGAGAACGAGACAATCTGGCTGACGCAAAAATTGATGGCGGAGCTGTTTAAGAAAGATGTCCGCACGATCAACGAGCACATTCGGAACATCTTCGCCGAGAGTGAGCTGGCGGAGGATTCAGTTATCCGGAATTTCCGGATAACTGCCGCCGACGGGAAGAGCTACGAGACCCAGCACTACCATTTGGAGGTGATCATCGCCGTCGGCTACCGGGTGAAGTCTGCTCGCGGCACCCAGTTCCGCCAGTGGGCCACAGCCCGCTTGAGTGAGTATCTGCTCAAGGGCTTCACCATGGATGACGAGCGGTTGAAGAATCCGCCGGGCAAGGGCCACATCGACTATTTCGACGAGTTGCTTGAGCGCATCCGTGACATCCGCTCAAGCGAGCGGCGGGTGTATCTGCGGGTGCGGGAGATCCTCGCGCTGGCCGCCGATTATTCCGCCACCGAGCCGGAGACGCAGGTGTTTTTCCAGACGATCCAGAACAAGCTGCACTTCGCCGCCACTGGGAAGACGGCGGCGGAGTTGATCGCCGAGCGGGCGGACGCCGCGCAACCCAACATGGGCCTGATGGCCTGGCGCAGCGGCGTGGTGCGCAAGGGTGATGTGACGGTAGCGAAGAACTATTTGCGCGAAGATGAGATCGAAGAATTGAACCGGCTCGTCGTGATGTTCCTCGATTTTGCCGAGGATCAGGCGAAGCGGCGCAAGCAGATATTTCTCCAGAACTGGCTGACGCGGCTCCATGACTTCCTGAAGCTGAACGAACGCGCAATTTTGCCCGACGCCGGGAAGGTCAGCCGTGAGCAGGCGACCTCGCTCGCCGAGGAGGAATACGAACGCTTTTCCGCACGCCGTCGCGCCCAGTTGGAAAATGAAGCAGAGGCCGACCCCTTCAAGCTGCTCGAAGCCGAGGTGAAGAAACGGCCTGCCGCGAAGAAACCCAAACCCCGCAAGTCATGAACGAAGCCGAAACCCGCGCCGAGCATATCGATCCCGCCCTCAAAGCGGCGGGCTGGGGGGTGGTTGACGGCAGCCGGGTCCGCCGCGAGTACCCGATCACGCTGGGCCGCATCGAAGGCCATGGCAAGCGCGGCAAACCGCTGATTGCCGACTATGTGCTGGAGTACCGCAACACCAAGTTGGCCGTGGTCGAGGCCAAGGCGTGGGATGAAGAGGTGACCGAAGGGGTAGGGCAAGCCAAGAACTACGCCGGCAAGCTCGCGGTCCGCTTCACGTATGCGACGAACGGCAAAGGCATCTATGCCGTGGACATGCAGACCGGCAAGGAAGGAGCGGTGCCGCACTACCCCTCGCCGGAAGAGCTCTGGAACCTGATTTTCGCGAAAGCCAATGCGTGGCGCGACCGCTTCGCCGGGGTGCCATTCGAGGACAAGGGCGGCTCACACCCCAGCCGCTACTATCAGGACATCGCCGTCGAAAGGGTGATGGAGGCAATCTCGGCCGGCAAGGACCGCGTCCTGCTCACGCTCGCCACGGGCACGGGAAAGACTTTCATCGCCTTCCAGATCGCGTGGAAGCTCTTCCATAGCCGCTGGAACCTGGGCCGCGAACCGTCACGCCGCCCGCGCATCTTGTTCCTGGCCGACCGTAATATCCTCGCCAACCAGGCCTACAACGCGTTCTCCGCTTTCCCCGAGGATGCGCTGGTGCGGATCGAGCCGGAGGACATCCGCAAGAAGGGCAAGGTGCCGAAGAACGGCAGCCTGTTCTTCACCATCTTCCAGACTTTCATGAGTGGGCCGCCGAAGGAGGGGAAGCCCTCGCCTTATTTCGGCGAGTATCCATCGGATTTCTTCGACTTCATCGTCATTGACGAGTGCCATCGTGGTGGCGCCAGCGACGAGAGTAACTGGCGCGGCATCCTCGATTACTTCGCCCCGGCGGTGCAGCTCGGCCTCACCGCCACGCCCAAGCGCAGGGACAACGTGGATACCTATGCCTACTTCGGCGAGCCGGTCTACACCTATTCGCTCAAAGAGGGCATCAACGACGGCTTCCTGACGCCCTTCAAAGTGAAGCAGATTTCCACGACGCTGGACGACTATGTCTATACGCCCGACGACACGCTGATCGAGGGCGAAGTGGAAAAAGGGAAGCGGTACACTGAGAGCGACTTCAACAAGATCATCGAGATTAAGGAGCGTGAAGCGCACCGGGTAAAGATTTTCATGGAGCAGATCAACCAGCAGGAAAAGACGCTGGTTTTCTGCGCTTCCCAGAAGCACGCCCTCGCCGTGCGCGACCTCGTCAACCAGATGAAAACGGGTATGGACCCGAACTACTGCCAACGGGTCACGGCAGACGACGGCGTGCTGGGTGAGCAGCATCTGCGCGACTTCCAGGACAACGAGAAGATGATCCCGACGATCCTGACCACATCGCAAAAGCTCTCCACCGGCGTGGACGCGCGCAACATCCGCAACATCGTGCTGATGCGCCCGATCAACTCGATGATCGAGTTCAAGCAGATCATCGGCCGCGGCACGCGGCTCTACGACGGCAAGGACTACTTCACGATCTACGACTTCGTGAAGGCGCACCACCACTTCAGCGACCCGGAGTGGGACGGCGAGCCGATCGACAACACCAGCACACCCTCAACCCCAGCGGAACCCGAGTCGGATATCCCGAAAGCCAAGGAACCGGCAGGCGACTACACGACGAAGAAGCCCAAGGCCCGCATCAAACTTGCCGACGGAAAAGCACGCAACATCCAGCACATGACGATGACGACCTTCTGGCACCCCGACGGCACGCCGATGTCGGCGCAGCAGTTCATGGAAATGCTGTTCGGCAAGCTGCCCGAGTTCTTCAAGAACGAAGCCGAACTGCGTGCCCTGTGGAGCGCGCCGGATACGCGTGCGAAGCTGTTGCAGGGAATGGCGGAAAAAGGATTCGGCAAGGACCAGTTGGCGGAGATGCAGAAGATCATCGACGCCGAAAGGAGCGACCT
>CAMDRF010000025.1 GCA_945906765.1 Nitrosovibrio sp. Nv4
AAATCTTTATAAGTCCTGGAGCGGAAAGTTCGTTACACGTTAAAAGCAAAACGCTAGGTGGCACAAACAACTACGGAATGCTAGCGCATGAGCTTGCGCATTTTGTTTCAATGCGGGACAAGGAAGCGGTTCAAAAGTCGTATGACGACTTCGTCGTCATGCCTTGTAACGTGACGAAATATACTTCCGCAAATCGGGCCGAGGACTTCGCAGAGGTATTTTCGGCATTTCTTACCAATCCTGATCTACTGAATAACGATACCGTCTCGTGCGAAAAGGCAAAACAATTTATGAGTCGGCTTTTTCGCGAAAATCCGAAGAAAGCGTCTAATTGCGAATCTCGCAGCAAATCACTTGAGTGACATGATAGTCATCTATTATCTATTCGAATCATTTGCCAATTTTCCATAAGTTCATCATCGGGAAGGTCAGACGACCCGTACCCGTTTTGAGCGCATAGTTGCGATATGCCCCAGCCCGCCAACAACCCGATTGACCCGGACGCCATCGGCAGCGGGTCGGAGGCTGGCCTCCAACGCGCGCGAACGGTACTTCGCTGGGTGATCGTGGCCGCCCTGGCAGTCGGCATCGCAGCGTTCTACGTCTTGTCGGCTGCGGCCGAGGAGCTGACCGGCAAGGTCGTCCGCGTCGCCGATGGCGACACCATCACGGTTCTCGACCGTGGCAACACGCAGCACAAGATCCGCTTGATGGGGATCGACGCCCCGGAGAAGGGACAGGCTTTCGGGAACAAGTCCCGCGAATCCCTCGCGGCAATGGTCGCCGGACGGAACGTCGTCGTTGAATGGCACAAGCGCGACCGGTACGGCCGGCTGGTCGGCCAGGTGTTCGCGGACAGACACGATGCTGGGTTAGTCCAGATCGAGCGCGGTATGGCTTGGCACTACAAGCAGTACGCGCGCGAACAGCAGCCTAGTGATGCTCAGGGGTATGCTCATGCCGAGGTTGAGGCGAAAGCTGCTCGTAGGGGGTTGTGGGCCGACCCAAAGGCGATGCCGCCGTGGGAGTGGCGCAGGACGAAGGCTGCCAATTAATACAGCGAATGCGATAGAGGGGCACATGGCGAAACAAAAGACCACCCGGTGGAACAAGAAAAAGCACACTCACAGGCAACTAAAGGAGTTGAGGGCTATAGATGCTAAGTATAGGCAGCCCCGAAAGCCAATCGCCAAAATTCAGAAAATCCAATCCAAACCATCAAGCGAACCTGAGTCGCAGCGAGTTGGGAAACGCACCCTGCATGACATCAGCATAGCGAGGAAAACCATGAAGGCCGGCAAGTACGCGCCGTGATGCGGATGCCGCACAGCCGACTAAGGATCGCCAGGGTTCAGGCACGGGCCGTCAAGCGCGCCAAGGCCTACGGCCTGTCGCCCACCGACATCGAGCGCGTGAAGCGAAGCGGTGAAGCTGCGATTGCCTTTGCGCGGCGGGTATTCGAGGTGCGTCGCCTTCGGAAGAGCAGCTAGTGCCGTGGCGACAAGGTATGCTCTAACGTCACTTGAGAACGCTGGCCTGGGGTAAATCGCAAGCGATTGAACATAACCGCGCATTGCCTGGCAGTGCTGCGCTCGCAGCTTAGCTGCTCCGCGCAGCACGACCCGCGCGCAGTTCGCGCACGGTGCATGCAATGGTCGGTTATGTCTTGCGCCCCAGTCCAGCTACCGCAACGGCCGCTTCGCGCACGTTGCTCAACAGCCTGATCGGCGCACTCGCGCTTGCGCGCCAGTGCGTTGGTTTAGTCAGGCGCTACGCGCAAGGTGGCGTGTGGTTCCCCGCCCGCCCCGCGCGTCTGCCTGCGGCGGCTCGCACTGCGTTGCTCGTTCCTGCCTCGGCAGCCCCGCTGCCCGTCCGCCCCAAGGGGCTCCCCAACAGGACATTTCTAATTTAGGATTTAGGTGCGAAAAAATCAAAAAATTTTCGACAGAGAGGTACTGTCAGGACTCCGGCCCATCGAAGCATGGGAACCCGATGCGTTTCAGATCGCGGGCAGCCGCGACTCGCAGGCGAGCACCCCGAACTCGGCGCCGAGCGCAAATGACAGCGTGTCCGCGATCAAGGCGTCGTCGTCGACGACGAGGAGCCGGGGGCGGCCCTCAGGCGTTGACTGCAGCGGTAGCGTCATCGGTTCGAATGCATCTCAGGAAGGCGCGCTCCAGGTTGTTTTCCCCGTAACGCTCGCACAGCGCCGCGGGTGGGCCGCAAAAGCGCACCGCTCCGCGATCGAGCACGGTGATCGTCGAACATAGCTCTTCGACGTCGGCGAGCACGTGCGAAGTGAAAAGCAGCGCGCTGCCGCCGCGATTCAATCGTGCCAGGACCGATTTCACGGCCACCCGGCCGGCCGGGTCCAGCCCGCTCATCGGCTCATCCAGCACGTAAAGGTCCCTTTTGAGCAGAAAACAGGCCGCCAAGCCGAGTTTCTGCGTCATGCCCTTGGAGAGCTGGCGCACCGGGCGCTCCAGCGCCTGCGGATCCAGCTCCAGTTCGGCAGCAAGTGCTACTGCGCTCGCGTGGACAAACCGGGCGCCCCCGAGGTTCAGCGTCATGGCGAGAAATTCGCGGCCAAGGAGGTAGTACGGCGGCACGAAGCGCTCGGGGACATAGGCGAGGCGCGCGCGCGCCGCAGCCTGCCGGCTGTCGACGCCGAATATCTCGACGCGGCCGGCGTCAGGCGCGCACAGGTCGAGGGCGCACTTGATGAACGTGGTCTTGCCCGCGCCGTTGGCGCCGGCTAGGCCCATCGCGGCGCCGGGGACGACTTCCATGCCGACGCCGTCGAGAGCCCGGCGTGCGCCGAAGCGCTTGACAAGCCCCTCGGCGCGAAAAGCGGCAGCCGTCGCGGGAATACCCATGCGGGCAATACTATAATCCTCCCCTTCGATTGCGCATCCCCTCATCTGTGGCCAGTGTCCCCATCGTAGAGATAGACAAGGTTTCGTTCGGCTACGATGCCGCGCGCCCGGTGCTGCACGGCGTGAGCCTGCGCATCGAGCCGGGCAGCGTGGTCGGGATCATGGGCCAGTCCGGCTGCGGCAAGACGACGCTGCTGCGAATCATCGCCGGCTGGCTCAAGGCCAGCGCCGGCGCCACTCGCGTGCTGGGCGAGTCGGTCCACGAGCTCGATAGCGAGGGGATTTATGCCCTGCGGCGCAAGATGGGCATGCTGTTCCAGTTCGGGGCCTTGTTTACCGACATGACGGTGTTTGACAACGTCGCCTTCCAGATGCGCGAGCATACCGACCTTCCTCCTGACCTCGTACACGACCTCGTGATGATGAAACTGGAAGCGGTCGGGCTGCGCGGCGCGGCGCAACGGATGCCCTCCGAGCTCTCGGGGGGCATGGCGCGGCGCGTGGCGCTGGCGCGCGCGGTGGCGCTGGACCCGCGCCTCATGCTCTACGACGAGCCTTTTACCGGCCTTGACCCGATTTCGCTGGGCGTGATCGCGCGACTGATCCGGACCCTGAACGACTCGCTGGGGCAGACCTCGATCGTGGTGAGTCACGACGTCGAGGAGTGCTTCGGCATCGTCGACTACGTCTATTTTGTTTCCGCCGGCCGGATCGTCGCCGAGGGGAAGCCCGACGCTATGCGGCGCTCGGGCGAGGCCTTCGTGAAACAGTTCGTGCGCGGCGAAACCGATGGGCCGATCCCGTTCCATTACCCGGCGCCAGGCTACGAAGCCGACCTTGCCGCTGCTGCTGTGCATGGCTGAGCCTTCCTTGCTTACCGCGGTGCGCCAGGGGCTCGAGAGGCTCGGCCAGGCCGCGGCCGCGAAGATCTGGCGGTTGGGGTTCGCGGCGCGTTTTTTCGTCGCCATCCTGCTCAATTCCGGGACCGCGTTGCGCCGTTTCCGGCTGATCATCCGCGAAATCTATTTCGCCGGGGTTCAGTCGCTCGTCATCATCCTTGTTTCGGGTTTGTTCGTCGGCATGGTGCTGGGCTTGCAGGGTTACGACACGCTGCAACGCTATGGTTCTTCCGAGGCGCTCGGCGTCCTGGTCGCGCTTTCGCTGGTGCGCGAACTCGGGCCCGTGATCGCAGGCCTGCTGTTTGCCAGCCGTGCCGGGTCCGCCATCACGGCCGAAATCGGCCTGATGAAGGCGACTGAGCAGATTGCCGCCATGGAAATGATGGCGGTAGACCCGATTGCCCGCGTGGTTGCGCCGCGCTTTTGGGCCGGGGTGATCTCGATGCCGCTGCTGGCGGCGCTGTTCTCCGCCATGGGCATCTTTGGCGGCTACCTGGTCGGGGTACAGTTGATCGGAGTCGACGAGGGGTCGTTCTGGTCCCAGATGCAGTCGTCGGTGGATGTGCGCGAGGACATTCTGAACGGGGTCATCAAGAGCCTGGTTTTCGGCGTCGCAGTAAGTTGGATAGCGGTGTTCGAGGGCTATGACGCGCCCCCTACCGCCGAAGGCGTCTCGGGGGCGACGACCCGGACCGTGGTGACCTCGTCGCTGGCCATCCTGGCCCTGGACTTCGTGCTTACGGCGCTCATGTTTACCGGAGGAAATGGGAAATGAAACGCTCCACTATCGACATCTGGGTCGGCGTCTTCGTCGCCATCGGCTTCGGCGGGCTGTTGTTTCTTGCCCTAAAGGTGGGCAATCTGGCCTCTTTTTCAACCGCCGAGGCATATCAGCTGCAGGCCAAGTTTGCTAACATTGGCGGATTGAAGGTGCGGGCGGCGATCAAGAGCGCGGGGGTGGTGGTGGGGCGCGTTTCGAACGTCACGTTCGACAACGAGAGCTACGAGGCCATTGTCACGTTCAATGTGGACGCGCAGTACAAGTTTCCGCGGGATACTTCTGCGAAAATCCTTACCTCGGGCCTGTTGGGCGAGCAGTACGTGGGGTTGGAGGCGGGCGGGGATGGGGTGATGCTGAAGCAGGGGGATCGGCTGCGGCTGACACAATCGGCCGTGGTCCTGGAAAACCTGATCAGCCAGTTTCTGTTCAACAAGGCGGCTGAAGGCAAAGATACCAAGGACGGCAAGTGAAAACGAAACGCATCATCAGGAACCTGTTTCTTGCGCTGCTTCTTGTGGGGGTGGCGGGCTGTGCGACGACCGGCGCCGACGGCCGCGATCCGATGGAGGGATTCAACCGCGCAATGTATTCATTCAACGATGGCTTCGACACGGCCATCGGCAAGCCGGTGGCGACAGCGTACCGCGATACCTTGCCCGGCCCGATTCGCGGCTGGGTCCGCAATTTCTTCGCCAATATCGCGGACCTGTGGATCGGCGCCCACAACCTGCTGCAGGGAAAGCCCGCCGATACGGTCACCGATTGGGCGCGATTCGCGTTCAATTCGACCTTCGGCATTTTCGGCCTGAACGATGTCGCGTCCGACATGGGGCTGGAGAAGCACGACGAAGATTTCGGCCAGACTTTCGGCCGTTGGGGCGTGGACGACGGTGCCTACGTCGTGTGGCCGTTTTTGGGCTCCAGCAGCGTGCGCGACAGCGTCGGACTGGTCTTCGACATCGGCCTCGATCCGGTGCTGCGGCACAAGCCAGTGGGCGTGCGCAACGCCATGACAATTTTGCGCACGACGGGCAAGCGCGCCGATCTGCTCGATGCCAGCCGCATCCTGGAGGAGGCTGCGCTCGACAAGTACGTGTTCCAGCGCGATGCCTACCTGCAGCGCCGCCGCAACCAGGTCTACGACGGCAATCCGCCGCGGGCCGCTCGCGAGCGGCCGCTAGCCGAGGCCGCCGAGCCCGCGCCTGAGAGCCGGCCCGTGTCCGAACTGCAGCCCCTGCTTCAGCCCGCGGTCGAGACGCCTGTCGCGCGGCCGCCTGTCGTACGACCGAATGCAGCTGCGATTGAAGCGGCGGTGCGGTTGCTTGAGCAGCCGGCGTCTGTCGCTGCCAGCACCGGAGGCTAGGATGTTCCCGATGTTTGTGCGGTTCGCGACAGTGGCCGCGATAACGGCCTTCTTTGTTGCCAGCGGCGCGCGCGCGCAGGCCCAGCCGGAGATCCAAGCGCCGGACTTGCTGGTGAAGAATGTGACCCTCGAGGTCGTGGATATCATCCTGAAGGACAAGGAAATCCAGAAGGGCGACCGCAAGAAAGTGATTGCGCTCATCGAGGCCAAGGTCCTGCCGCATTTCAATTTCCAGGTGATGACCTCGAGCGCGGTTGGGCGCAATTGGGACAAGGCCAGCGCCGAGCAAAAGACGCGGCTGATAGATGAATTCAAGACCCTGCTGGTGCGCACCTACGCCAGCGCGCTCGCCTCCTACAGCAGCCAGAAATTCGATTTCCGCCCCTTGCGCGCCAAACCGACGGACACCGACGTCACGGTAAACGTGCGCATCCTGCAGTCTGGCAGCCAGCCGCTGACGATCGACTACGACATGGAAAAGCGCCCCGGCGGCTGGAAAGTCTGGGACGTGCGCGTCGGCGGCATCAGCCTGGTCGCCAACTACCGCACCGAATTCGACAACCTGATCCGCGAAACGGGCGTCGAGGGCTTGATCAAGGCGCTGGTCGCGAAGAACAACTCGCAGGGCCAGCCAACGGTCGCGGGAGCGCAGAAGAAATGATCCGGCGCGAAGGTGATCGCATGGTTGTGAGCGGCGCCCTGACGCTTGCAAGTGTCGCGGCGGTTCTGCGCGAGGGCAGCGCCGTGATCGGGCAGGGCGTGCGCACGGTGGATCTGGGCGAGGTCGGCGAACTGGATTCTTCCGCGCTGGCGCTGCTGCTCGCCTGGCTGCGGGAGGCCAAGCAGCAGAACCGCGGCTTGTCGTTCTCCAACCTTCCGCAAGGCCTGACCACCATCGCCCGCCTGTACGGCGTGGCCGATTTGTTGCCCGCCTCCTCGGCGCCCGCCCACCGCTAAGCTGAGCGCCCGCGCGAGCACGTGCGTGAAAATGCGTGCGGCACGCGGTTGCGGGCGCGCACGCCATGACCTTTGCTATTGAAGCCCTGAACGTCGAGAAGCGCTACGGCGCGCTGCATGCGCTCGCTCTGGGTTCGAAGGCCGACGCCAATATGCGAACGCTATCAGGCGGAATGAAGCGACGCGTGCTCGTGGCCCAGGCGCTGGTGCACTGGCCGCCGGTGATCGTGCTCGATGAACCGACTGCCGGGGTGGATGTGGGATTGCGCCAGGGCCTCTGGCAGTTCATCCGGCGCTTGAACCGCGACGGTCACACCATCGTCCTGACCACGCATTACCTGGAGGAGGCCGAGGAGCTGTGCGACCGCATCGCCATGCTGAAGGCGGGCCGCATCGTGGCGCTCGATTCAACCCGCAACCTGCTCGAGACGTTCTCTGGCCTGGTGCTGAAACTCCGTCTCGACCGGGACGCGCTGCCCGACGGGCTGGAAGCGACGCAGCTCTCCGCCGAAGACGGGCGCTTCACCATGCGACTGCGCGATTACAACGCGCTGGAGCAGGTGCTGACCGCGCTGCTGTACCTCGTCGTCTTCGCTTATGCGCTGGGCGGCCGCGTGCGCATGTTCGAGCAGATGAGCTACGCCCAGTTCCTGGTGCCGGGGCTGGTGATGATGAGCGTGCTGCAGAACGCGTTCGCCAACAGCTCCTCCAGCCTGATCCAGTCGAAGATCAGCGGCAACCTGGTCTTCATGATGCTGCCGCCGATCTCCTACCTTGAGTTCTTCGGCGCCTACGTGCTCGCTGCCATGGTGCGCGGACTGGTGGTCGGCGCCGGCGTGCTCGCGGTAAGCTTGGCGCTGCTCTCCACGGCCTGCCTGCTGTTGCTGCGGTCGGGCTACAAACTGAGGCAATAGCGATGGTTACTCCTGAAAGCATAAAAAGCGGAATCGAGTCCGGAATTGCCTGTGAGCGCATCGAGGTGATCGGCGACGGCCAGCATTTCCAGGCGGTGGTCGTTGCGCACGCCTTCGAGGGCAAAAGTCGAGTGCAACGCCACCAGCTCGTCTACCGGGCGTTGGGTGAGCGCATGCGCGAGGAAATCCACGCGCTGTCGATGCAGACGCTGACGCCGGAAGAAGCAAAGCGGAATGGATAAGCTCCTGATCACGGGAGGCCGTCCGCTGCATGGCGCGGTGCCGATTTCCGGCGCCAAGAATGCCGCGCTGCCGGTGATGGCCGCGACGCTGCTGGCGCCCGGCGTCCACCGCCTGCGGAACGTGCCGCGGCTGCGCGACACGCGTACCTTCGCCAAGGTGCTGGAGTTGCTAGGCGCGAAAGTTTCATTCGACGGCAACCTGTGCTCGATCGACTCCACCGGCGTGAACTCCGTCGAGGCGCCCTACGAGCTGGTGAAGACGATGCGCGCGAGCATCTACGTGCTGGCGCCGCTGCTGGCGCGCTTTGGAGCAGCGAGAGTGTCGCTGCCGGGCGGTTGCGCCTGGGGGCCGCGGCCGGTGAACCTGCATCTGGCGGGATTGCAGGCGATGGGCGCGGCACTCGACATCGATCACGGCTACATCGTCGGCCGGAACGTGAAGTTGAAGGGTGCAAGGTTCGGATTCGATGTGGTTTCGGTCGGCGCCACCGCGCAGCTCATGATGGCAGCCGTGCTCGCAGAGGGCACGACGGTGCTCGAGAACGTCGCCGTCGAGCCCGACGTCACCGCGCTCGGCGACGTGCTAGTGGCCTGCGGCGCGCGCATCGAGGGTCTGGGTACGCGCCAGCTTACGATCCAGGGCGTAACTGCGCTGCGCCCGATCGATACGACGATCATTCCCGACCGCATCGAGGCGGCGACGTTCGCGGCCGCAGCAGCCATGACCGGCGGGTGCCTCAAGCTTGAACGGGTCGTAGCGGCTCACTTCGAGGCTGCGCTGCGCAAGCTGGAGGAAGCCGGGAGCACGATCGAGCGGGCGATTGACGCCGTGACAGTCACCGGCCCGGCGCGTCCGAAAGCGGTGAACGTCGTGACGCAGCCGTTCCCCGGCTTTGCGACCGACATGCAGGCGCAAATGATCGCGGTATGCGCGATCGCCGACGGTACCAGCGTAATCGAGGACACCGTTTACCTCGACCGCTTCACCCACGTTCCCGAGTTGGCGCGCATGGGCGCAAGTATCGAACTGAAGGGCAATGTCGCGGTGGTAAAAGGTGTCGAACGTTTGTCCGGGGCGCAAGTGATGGCGACCGACCTGCGCGCTTCGGCGAGCCTCGTGCTCGCGGGCCTGGCGGCGCAGGGCGAGACTTTGATCGACCGGATTTATCATCTCGACCGCGGCTACGAGGCGCTGGAGCAGAAGCTTGGCGCTCTCGGTGCGCGCATTCAGCGGGTCAACTGATGCGGGTAAACTGGATCGCATGGGCATGATCAGCATCGCAATTTCCAAGGGTCGGATCATGGACGAGACCGCGCCGTTGCTCGCGCGCGTCGCCGTTCGGCCGGATGAAGATCCGGAGGATTCGCGCAAGCTGATCATCGGTACCGAGAAGCGCGGCGTGCGCCTGATCGTGGTGCGCGCCTCCGACGTCCCGACCTATGTCGGGCAGGGTGCCGCGGAGCTCGGCATCGCCGGCGGCGACGTGCTCGCCGAGCATGGCGGCGCGGGCTTGTATCAGCCGGTGGATCTGGGCATCGCCCGCTGCCGCATGATGGTCGCGACGCGTCGCGGCTTTGACTACGCCGCCGCGGTGCGCCAGGGGGCGCGGCTGCGTATCGCTACCAAGTACGTTCAGCTCACGCGCGAGCACTTCGAGGCCAAGGGCGTGCACGTGGACCTGATCAAGCTCTACGGCTCGATGGAGCTGGCGCCGCTGACCGGCCTCGCCGACGCGATCGTGGATCTCGTTTCCAGCGGCAAGACCTTGCGCGCCAACGACCTGGTCGCGGTCGAGGAGCTCATGCCGGTGTCGGCGCGACTGATCGTCAATCAGGCGGCGCTGAAAACGCGCCGGGCCGAATTGCAACCGCTGATCGACGCGTTCGCAAGCGCGGCGCAAGTCCGCGCTCCTGCACGGGCGGCGCGCAAATGAAATTACGCCGTCTTTCAACACGCCAGCCGGGGTTCGAAGCGAAGCTCAAGGCGCTGACACGCTACGAGGCGGCTCAGGACGCCAAGGTGTCCGGTGTAGTGCGCGCCATCATCGCTGCGGTGCGCAAGCGAGGTGATGCGGCGGTGCTCGAGTACACGCGCCGCTTCGATCGGGTCAAGGCGGCCTCGGTGGCGAAGCTGGAAGTGTCGCGCGCGCAATTGCGCGCCGCATTGAATGGCCTGCCGAAGAAGGATGTGGTTTCGCTACGTCAGGCGGCGGCACGCATCCGCCGCTTCCACGAGCGCCAATTAACGCGCTCCTGGAAATACGCCGAGGCCGATGGCACGCAGCTTGGCCAGATCGTGACGCCGCTGCAACGCGTCGGCCTGTACGTCCCCGGCGGCAAGGCGGCCTATCCGTCCTCGGTGCTGATGAACGCCATCCCTGCCAAGGTGGCGGGCGTGCCCGAGGTGGTGATGGTCAGCCCGAATCCGAATCCGATGGTGCTTGCGGCTGCTGCGATCGCCGGCGTTGACCGCGTGATTGCGATCGGCGGCGCGCAGGCCGTGGCGGCGCTCGCCTACGGCACGCGCTCGGTGCCGCGCGTCGACAAGATCGTCGGACCGGGCAATGCCTATGTCGCGGAGGCGAAACGCCAGGTCTTTGGCCAGGCCGGCATCGACATGATCGCCGGACCTTCCGAGATCCTGGTTATCGGCGATGGCAGCACGCCTGCGGACTGGGTGGCGATGGACCTTTTGTCGCAGGCCGAGCACGACGAGCTCGCACAGGCGATTCTGCTTTCGCCCCGGCGCGCCTACCTGGATGAGGTCGAGGCTGCGATTCGCCGGTTGATCCGGGAAATGCCGAGGCGCAAGGTGATCGCCGCCTCGCTCGCCGGCAGGGGCGCGCTGATCCAAACACGCGGCCTGAACGAGGCCTGCGAGATCGCGAACCGTATCGCGCCCGAGCACCTGGAGCTGTCGGTGGCCAGGCCGCAGGCCCTGCTGCCGAAGCTGCGTCATGCCGGCGCGATTTTTCTGGGCCGCTGGAGTTCAGAGGCCATTGGCGACTACTGCGCCGGTCCGAACCACGTCCTGCCGACCGCCGGAACCGCGCGGTTTTCGTCGCCGCTCGGGGTCTACGATTTCCAGAAGCGCACCAGCCTGATCAATGTGTCGCGCCAGGGCGCGCGCACGCTCGGGCGCCTCGCATCCACGCTGGCAAGGGGCGAGGGTCTGTTCGCGCATGCCAGGTCCGCTGAGTACCGGCAATGAGCGTTGCGTCGAAAGTAATTCGTCCCGAGATCCAGGGCATGCACGCCTATGCCGTGTCCGACGCCACGGGGCTGGTGAAGCTGGATGTCATGGAAAGCCCCTACCGGCTGCCGTCGGAGCTGGCGTCCGAAATCGGCGACGTGGTTTCCCGCGTCGCAATGAACCGCTATCCGGTGCCCACGGCGCATGAACTACGCGCGCTGATCCGCGAGGTGATGCAGGTCCCCAAGGGCTGCGACGTGCTGCTGGGCAACGGCTCGGACGAGTGCATCCAGTACATCACGGCGGCGATCGCGCGCGAAGGCGCGGTGGTGATGGCGCCGGCGCCCTCGTTCGCGATGTTCGCGATGCACGCGTTTTTCTATCGGCTGCGTTTTGTCGGCATGCCGTTGCGCGAGGATTTTTCGCTCGACACGGAGGTCTTCCTCGCCGCGGTGGCGAAGGAGCAGCCCGCGCTCATCTGGCTCGCCTACCCGAACAACCCGACCGGCAACGCGTTCCCGGTGGCCGATATCGAGCGCATCATCCGCGCCGCCCCCGGGCTGGTGGTGATCGACGAGGCCTACCAGCCCTTCGCCGGGGCGACGTTCATGCCGCGGCTCGCCGAGTTCGAGAACATGGTGGTGATGCGGACCGTCTCGAAGATCGGCATGGCGGGCTTGCGGCTGGGCTACGTCTGCGGCCGGCCTGAATGGATCGGGGCCTTCAACAAGACCCGCTCGCCGTTCAACATAAACGTACTAACGGAAGCGGTGGTGATCAAGCTGCTGCAGAACAAGAAGGTGCTGGACGCGCAGGCGGCCAGGGTGCTGGAGGAACGGGAACGCGTGCGGCCGGAACTGGCGCGCATGTCCGGATTGACGGTTTACCCGTCGGCGGCGAATTTCCTGCTGGTGCGGGTGGCGGGCGGCAAGGGCGCCGGCACGCGCGTGTTCGACAGCATGAAATCGCAGGGAGTGCTGGTGAAGGATTTCTCCGGCGGCCCTCCGCTGATGGAGAACTGCCTGCGGCTCACGATCGGCACGCCCGAGGAAAATCGTATACTGGTTGCAGCACTACGCGAGGCTCTGAAATGATATGAGGGAAAGAAGCGCTGAAGTCGAACGCAATACCAAAGAGACGCAGATCCGCGTCCGGCTCAACCTGGACGGGACGGGCGTCGCCAAGCTCTCCACGGGTATCCCCTTCCTCGAGCACATGCTCGACCAGGTCGCGCGCCACGGCATGCTCGACCTCGAGGTGGAGGCCAAGGGCGACCTGCACATCGACGCGCACCATACCGTCGAAGATATCGGCATCACCATCGGCCAGGCGTTCGTCAAGGCGATCGGCGACAAAACCGGCATCCGCCGCTTCGGCCATGCCTACGTGCCTCTCGATGAGGCGCTTTCGCGCGTGGTTATTGATTTCTCCGGCCGCCCGGGCCTGACCTACGAGGTCAATTTCACGCGCGCGCTGATCGGCGAATTCGATGCCGACTTGGTGCATGAGTTTTTCCAGGGCTTCGTCAACCATGCCCAGGTGACGCTGCACATCGACAACCTGCGCGGCGACAACGCGCATCACCAGTGCGAGACCATGTTCAAGGCCTTCGCGCGCGCCCTGCGCATGGCCGTCGAGTCCGATCCTCGTGCGACGGGTTCCGTGCCTTCAACAAAAGGCTCGCTCTAGTTGAAAATTGCAGTGGTTGACTACGGCATGGGCAACCTTCGCTCGGTATCGAAGGCGTTGGAGCGGGTCGCCCCGCAGGCCGAAGTGCTCGTTACCTCCGACCCGGAGGCGATTCGCGCGGCGGAGCGCGTCGTCGTTCCGGGCCAAGGTGCGATGCCCGACTGCATGCGTCAGCTCGCGGCCAGCGGCGCGCGCGGTGCGGTGATCGAGGCGGCGGGCAGCAAACCCTTTCTGGGCATCTGCATCGGCCTGCAGATGCTGTTCGAGCGCGGCGAGGAAGGCGACACCGCGGGACTCGGGCTGCTCCCGGGCCGTGTGCCTCGCTTCAAGGCCATGGGGTTGAAGATTCCGCACATGGGCTGGAACGAGGTGATGCAGGAGCGCCCCCATGCCCTGTGGAACGGCATCGCGGATCGCAGCCGCTTCTATTTCGTGCACAGCTACTACCCCGAACCGGCCGACCGCTCGATGACTGCCGGTACCTGCGCCTACGGCATCAGCTTTACCTCCGCGGTGGCGCGGGATAACATCTTTGCCGTGCAGTTCCATCCGGAGAAAAGCCAGAACAGCGGCCTGCAGTTGCTGTCCAACTTCGTCCAATGGCGGCCGTAGTCTCCTTTTCCTGACGGTCATCTGATTCCGGTTCGCAGCACCCCGTGCTGATCATCCCCGCCATCGACCTCAAAGACGGCCACTGCGTGCGCTTGCAGCAGGGGCGCATGGATTCCGCGACCGTGTTTTCCGAGGACCCGGTGGCGATGGCCAGGCACTGGTCGGACCAGGGCGCCCGGCGCCTGCACATCGTGGATCTGAACGGCGCGGTCGCCGGCCGGCCGAAGAACGAGAAAGTCATCCGCGAGATGATCAAAGCGGTCGGCGAGAAGACGCCGATCCAGCTCGGCGGCGGCATCCGCGACCTTGACACCATCGAAGGCTACATCGACGCGGGTGTCTCCTTCATCATCATCGGCACGGCGGCGGTGAAGAATCCCGGATTCCTCTCCGATGCCTGCTATGCGTTTCCCGGGCACATCATCGTCGGCCTGGATGCCAAGGACGGCAAGGTCGCGGTCGAGGGCTGGTCGAAGATGACCGGCCACGACGTCGTCGATCTGGCGAAAAAATTCGAGGAATACGGCCCAGAGGCGCTGATCTATACGGACATCGGGCGCGACGGCATGATGACTGGTGTCAACGTCGATGCGACCTTCAAGCTGGCGCAGGCCATCAAGACTCCGATCATTGCCAGCGGCGGCCTGAACAGCCTCAAGGACGTGCAGACGATCTGCGCCAAGCTCGCCCCGGAGGGCGTCGTCGGGGCGATCGCCGGCCGGGCCCTGTACGAAGGTGCGCTCGATTTCAAGAAGGCGCAGGCCGCAGCCGACAAGGCGACCGAAAAACCTGTCGTCAAACCGCCCGCCAAGGAATAGCGGTGGGATTGGCCAAGCGAGTTATTCCCTGCCTTGACGTCACCGCGGGCCGGGTCGTCAAGGGCGTGAAATTCGCGGACCTGCGCGATGCCGGCGATCCGGTCGAGATCGCCGCGCGCTACGACGCCGAGGGCGCCGACGAGCTTGCCTTCCTCGATATCACCGCGAGTTCCGACCAGCGCGACATAATCCTGCACGTCATCGAGCGGGTGGCGGCGAAAGTCTTCATTCCGCTGACCGTGGGGGGCGGCGTGCGCAAGGTCGAGGATGTGCGGCGCCTGCTGAACGCCGGCGCCGACAAGGTCTCGATCAACACCGCCGCGGTACAGAATCCGGCGCTGGTACGCGAAGCCTCCGGCATCGTCGGCAATCAGTGCATCGTGGTGGCCATCGATGCGAAGAGAAACGGCGATGGCTGGGAGGTGTTTACCCACGGCGGCCGCAATGCGACGGGCCTCGATGTGGTCGAGTGGGCGCGGCGCATGACCGAGGCGGGCGCCGGCGAGATTCTGCTTACCAGCATGGATCGTGACGGCACCCGCGACGGCTTCGACCTCGCGCTGACGCGGGCGGTGTCGGACGCGGTGAGCGTGCCCGTGATCGCCTCCGGCGGGGTCGGCTCGCGCGAGCATTTGGCGGAGGGCGTACTCGACGGACATGCCGACGCGGTACTCGCGGCCAGCGTATTTCACTTCGGCGACTTCACGGTCCGGGATGCGAAGCTGTACATGCAATCGCGGGGAATCGAGGTCCGCCTGTGACCGATCCTGTGAACGAATGGCTGGATGAGATTCCCTGGAACGAGCAGGGGCTGATCCCCGTAGTGACGCAGGAATGCTCGAGCGGCCGGGTGCTGACGCTGGCGTGGATGAACCGCGAGGCGCTGGCCGAGACGCAGAGGGGCGGCGAGGCGGTCTACTGGTCGCGTTCGCGCCACAAGCTCTGGCGCAAGGGCGAGGAATCGGGCCATACGCAGAAGGTGCGCGAGTTGCGCCTGGACTGCGATGCCGATGCGATCCTGCTCAGGGTGGACCAGGCCGGCGGCATCGCCTGCCATACCGGGCGTGAGAGCTGTTTTTTTCGCAAACTCGAAAACGGGAGATGGGTGACGACGGACCCGGTGCTCAAGGATCCGGCGGCCATCTACAAAAAATGAGCGATATCCTGGAACGTCTGGCGCGGACCATCGAAGGGCGCAAGGGCGCGGATCCTGAAAAATCCTACGTCGCGCGGCTGCTCGGGGCGGACGAAGACGCCGTGCTGAAGAAAATTGGCGAGGAGGCCACCGAGACGGTGCTCGCCGCGAAGGGCGGCGACCGATTGCACCTCGTGCGCGAGACCGCCGACCTGTGGTTCCACTGCATGATCCTGCTCGCGCGGCACGGACTGAAGCCCGCCGACGTGCTGGCGGAACTGCAGCGGCGCGAAGGCATACCGGGTCTTGACGAAAAGGCCGCGCGCAAGAAATGAACGATGTGAATTGCATTTTTTGCAGGATCGTTCGAGGCGAAATCCCGTCCAACAAGGTTTACGAGGACGACGACGTTTTCGCGTTCCACGACGTCCGGCCGCAGGCGCCGGTGCACTTCCTGATCATCCCCAAGGCGCATGTCCCCACCCTGTATGACGCGGGCATGGCGCAGCACCTCGCCTACGGGAAAATGCTGGCGCTGGCCGGCGAACTCGCCCGCAGGGAGGGGGCGGGCGACGGCTTCCGGGCCATCGTCAACACCGGGCGGGTGGGGCATCAGGAGGTGTATCATGTCCATATGCACGTACTCGGGGGCCCGGAACCGCTTGGCCCCATGATTATGAAAAGGAAATAGGAGGGACACTATGGGCTCGCTCAGCATCTGGCATTGGTTGATCGTTCTGGTGATCGTGATGCTGGTATTCGGCACCAAGAAGCTGCGCAACATTGGCGCGGACCTTGGCGGCGCCGTGCGCGGTTTCAAGGACGGCATACGTGAGGGCGGCGAAAAGGCAGCGGATGCTGGCGCCGCCCCGCAGGTGACCGGCAAGACGGTCGAAGGCGAAGTAAAGAGCAGGACCGAGAACAAGGCCTGATCCGTTTCCGTTGTGTTTCCTGCACGGGCGCCCGCTGGGCGCCCGTTTGGTTTTAGCACTCACGGTTTTAGCACTCACGGTTTTAGCACTCACGGTTTTAGAACCTATTCACCTTAGGACTCCATGTTCGACATCGGCTTCTCCGAACTGATGGTGATTGGCCTGGTGGCCCTGATCGTGATCGGGCCTGAGCGCCTGCCGCGTGTCGCGCGTACCCTGGGTCATCTGACCGGCCGGTTGCAACGCTATGTCGCCGACGTGAAGGCCGACATCAATCGGGAGGTCGAACTCGACGAGCTGCGCAAGATGAAGGACTCGGTGCAGCAGGCCGCGACCGGATTCGAGAATTCGGTGCAAAGCGAACTCGGCAAGACCGAGAGTGAATTGAACGCCGCTGCGAATCCGGCTGCCGCCGAAACACCAAAGATCCCGGAAAAATCCGCCTAGCCGTGCAACAAGACACCTTTATCTCGCACCTGATTGAGTTGCGCACGCGGCTGATGCACGCGCTGATGGTGGTGGCGGCGGCGTTCGTGGTGCTGTTCCTGTACCCGGGTTCCGCCGCGATCTACGATTTCCTCGCCGCGCCGTTGATGCACGCGCTGCCCGAGGGCGCCAAGATGATCGCCACCGGCGTGATCACGCCGTTCATGGTGCCGATGAAAGTGACCGCGCTGGTGGCCTTCCTGCTCGCGCTGCCTTACGTTCTGTACCAGGCTTGGGCGTTCGTCGCCCCGGGCCTCTACGACCACGAAAAAAAGTTCGCGGTGCCGCTGATCTTCGCCAGCACCGCGCTGTTCCTGATCGGCGTCGCGTTCTGCTACTACTTCGTGTTCGGCACGGTATTCAAGTTCATCAACGATTTCGCGCCCAAATCGATCACCCCGGCGCCGGACATCGAGGCCTACTTTTCGTTCGTCATCACCATGTTCATGGCCTTCGGCGTCACTTTCGAGATTCCGATCGCGGTGATCATCCTGGTGCGCTCGGGGGCCGTCAGCGTCGAGCAGCTGAAGGAAGCCCGCCCCTACGTGATCGTCGGCGCCTTCGTCATTGCGGCGGTGGTGACCCCGCCGGACGTGTTGTCGCAGTTCATGCTGGCGGTGCCGATGTGCCTGTTGTTCGAGGCGGGGCTGTTCGTTTCCCGCTTTATCGGGGTACGGCCCCGGGCCGAAAGCCCCCAAAACCAGGGTCAGTCCACGACACCCTAGGGTCGGGTAGAATCGCGTCCCTGCCTTTTAACCTACACGTTCAGAATCGATTGGGAAGCATCATGAAACGCAAATACGGCTCCGCCCTGAAGAACGAATCCATCGCCGAGCAGAAAATGCGCGAGCGCGCCAAGGAGGCTGGCGATAACAGCTTCAATTTCGGCTCGCAGCTGCGCATGGGCGCGATCGGCCGCGGTAAGCATCGTGGCCGCGCCGACGTGGCCGCGCACAACAAGAAGTAGCCCGCCTACCTGAAGCCACGGCAGCTTGTCTGCCGTCCTTCACGGCAGCTTGTCCGTCCGATCTTCGGAGACCCGCGCATGCGGTTCCGCGCATCCGACGTGATGGGTACACGCGAAGCCCAGCCCGGTCCGCAGTGTAGATTGACCCTGCAGGTACACTAGCGGCAAAAGCCCGGTGCGGCACCCTAAGCCGCGCCTGCCTGAAGGGGAGCTTCATGGACGACACCACAAGCCAGGCCCTGGCCGGATTGCTGGTCGGGCTCGTGCCGCCGGATGGCTCGACCATCGGCAACCAGAGCCTGCGCGAACGCTTCATCGAAGCCGCGAAAGCGGCCGGTCACAAGAGCACCGGCAGCGCGCTCGATGTGGCGCTCGAATCCCTGCGTGAAGAGTTGTTCCAGAAGGGCATCCTGGCCAAGGGCAAAGGTCGCGGCGGCTCCGTGCGCCGCGTGCAGGCCGAGGACGCTACCGCCTTTGCCTTGGGTGCGCGGGCGGTTCCGACCGATGATGCTCCTGCATCTCCCCCGAGAGCCAAGCCCGCAGCCGCGGTGCGTAAAGCCGCTGGCGAGGGCGAGCCGCAGGTGCTGAGCTACCGACACTCCGCGCGTCGCAAGAACAATCCGCAGGTAGGTCTGGTCAACGAAACCACCGACCCGCCGCAACCGAAAACCACGTGGCGATACGACCCTCACCTCGATCCGGCACTGGCCTTCGACACCGCGCGCGCTGGAGTCGAGAAGCTGGTGGACGATGCGCTCGCGAGCGGAGACGCGAACGTCATGCGAGCGGCGCTGGAAGAACTCAAGCGCGCCGGTAGCCCGTACCTCGAATGGACCGGCAAGGCCGAGCGCACCAGCTTCGAGATTAACACCGTCTCACTGCATGTGCACGAGCGCATCGACCCGATGAGCATTCTTGCAGCGCTGAGCAAGCGCATCAAGGAAGGCAAGAGCAAGACCAGCGGTGCCCAGCCCAGCCTATTCGACGCCCCCTTTGAGAACCTGCCGCTGCGCGATGCGGTGGACTTCTACAAGCACGATCGCGGTTGGTCCAACCGGATGATTGCCGGCGATTCCCTGCTGGTGATGAATTCTCTGCTGCAGAAGGAAAGCATGGCCGGGCAGGTGCAGATGATCTACATCGATCCGCCCTACGGCATTAAGTACGGATCGAACTTTCAGCCGTTCACGGGAAAACGCGACGTCAAAGATCGCAAGGACGAAGACCTGACGCAAGAACCCGAAATGATCAAGGCGTTTCGGGATACCTGGGAGTTGGGAATTCATTCCTACCTGACGTATCTGCGGGACCGGCTGCTTCTGGCAAAGGAGCTGCTGCACGAAAGTGGGAGCGTATTCGTGCAGATTTCCGACGAGAATCTCGATCATGTTCGCGAATTGATGGATGAAATTTTCGGAGCCGAGAACTTCCACTCGATTATCGCGTTTAGCAAAGCTGCAGGGGGACTGCAGGCAGCCGACCGAATAGGCGCCGTTCTCGACTACATCGTCTGGTATGCAAAGGATGCAGCCCGCGTGAGGTTCAATCGATTGTTCGAGAAGAAAAGCGATGCGATTAGTGAGGGTTACACGTTAGTAAGTCTCCCGGGCGGCCATTTTCGAACAATGAATGCATTAGGCATTAACAGCTCTTCCGAAATCGCAAATGGGGCGCGACTCTCGATGTCGGTCCTTTTGACCAAGCCCGGCCCGGGTGCGAAATTTTCTGTGAGTTACTGTGGGCGCGAGTATGACTCCGGAAATAGATGGTGGGGTACCACGCCGGAAGGAATTGAGAGAGTCAAGCGATCCCTGCGCGCCATTCCAACGAACGCTTCGATTCGTCTCGCGGTGCATTTTGACGAGTTCCCATATGGCTCCTTCTCTAACTTGTGGTCTGGTTTCGGAGGAGCAGCGAAGCCCATATACGTAGTGCAAACCAATGCCGAGATAGCTCAACGTTGCCTCCTAATGACGACCCACCCCGGCGACCTTGTCCTCGATCCCACGTGCGGCTCGGGCACTACGGCGTGGGTGGCCGAAAAATGGGGCCGCCGCTGGATCACCTGCGACACTTCGCGCGTGGCAGTGACGCTCGCCAAGCAGCGGCTGATGACCGCCAGCTTCGACTACTACGAACTGCGCTACCCGCACGAGGGCCTGAAGGGCGGCTTCATCTACAAGACCGTGCCGCATGTCATGCTGAAGTCGATTGCCAACAATCCCGAGATCGACGAGATCTACGCGCGCATGCATCCGGCGATTGAAGCCGCGCTGGCCGAGTTGAACGCCGCGCTGAAGAAGCACCCGCCCGCCGAAGCCTTCATAGTGACCGAGGGCGGCCGAAAAGGGGAGAAGGTGAATTTAGCCGGGGGCGCGGCCCTGCGGGAGTGGGAAGTGCCTTTCGACTTGCCCGAGGGCTGGACTGCGGCCGTGCGCAAGCCGTTCGAGGCTTTCCACGCTACCCGCCAGGCCATGCTGAAGCAGATGAACGCTTCGATCGCCGCGCACGCCGACTCCGAGGTGCTCTACGATCAGGCGGAAAAATCGCGTACCAAGATGCGCATTACCGGGCCGTTCACCGTCGAGGCGGTGCCTTTCCCCACGGTGCTGTCATTGGACGAGACCGAGCAGCCGAAGGATGCCGACGTGTCGATCGCGCGTTCGGGCGAGTCGGCACGGCAACATTCCTGGCGCGACGAACTGCTGAAGACCGGGATCCGCGGCAAGGGTGGCCAGATGTTGAGGTTCGCGAGCCTGGAGACTCTGCCCGGTACGGTCTGCCTCCACGCCCTCGGCATGCTCGACACGGGCGAGCGTGTGGTGGTGAGCTTTGGCCCGGAGCACGGGGCGCTGGAGCAGCGTCAGGTGGAGCACGCGCTGCGCGAGGCGGGCGAACTGTTTCCGTTGCCGAAGATGGCGGTGTTCTGCGCTTTCGAGTTCGATCCGGAAGCGGCCAAGGACATCGACGCCTTCAAGGGCATCACCGCCCTCAAGGCGAAGATGAACACCGATTTGCTGACCGAAGATCTGAAGAAGGCGCGTTCCAGCAACCAGAGCTTCTGGCTGATGGGTCAGCCGGATGTCGATCTGCGCAAGCGCAAGGACGGGTTCTACGAGGTCGAAGTCAACGGCTTCGATTATTTCGATACCGCCAAGGGCGAGCTGGTGTCAGGCGGCAAGGGCAAGATCGCCATGTGGTTGCTCGACATCGACTACGACGACCGCTCGCTTTTTCCGCGCCAGGTGTTTTTCCCGATGGCGGGCAAGAACGAGGGCTGGCACAAGCTCAAGAAGGACATTCGCGCCGAACTCAATGAGAGCCTGCTGGAGAAGTTCAAGGGCACGGTGTCCCTGCCTTTCGAAGGTGGCGAGAACAAGAAGGTTGCGGTGAAGATCGTCGATGACCGCGGCATCGAGTCGGTAAAGGTTATCCCGCTTCATTGATTTCGCGATGAGCAAGCAACTACAACTTTTCGACGACCTTCGCTATTACGAAGGCACCGACGTCGAATACAAAGGTGGTCGCGGTGGCCTGCCGCGCAGCCTGTGGGAGACTTACTCTGCCTTCGCCAACACGGAGGGCGGAACCCTGTGGCTCGGCATTAGCCAGAAGGCGAACGGTCTCGACGTGCATGGCGTCTCGGATGCCGAGCGGCTCGTGGGCGACTTCTGGAATACGGTGAACAACCGTGGGAAGGTCAACCGAAACCTGCTCAAAGCGGCGGACGTGACCATTGTTCCGCTCGAGGACGCGCCCGGGCACGCGCTGGTGCGCATCGCGGTGCCGCGTGCCAACCGGCGCGAGCGGCCCGTATTTCTCGGTTCCGACCCGTTTCGCGGCACCTACCGGCGCAATCATGAGGGCGACTATATCTGCACCGAGGAGGAGGTCCGGCGCATGTTCGCCGACCAGTCCGAGGAGCCGCCCGACAGCCGGATCCTTGCCGACTTCGGCATGGACGACCTTCACGGCGAATCGATCAAGCAGTTTCGCAACCGGTTTTCCTCGCGCGAACAGAACCATCCCTGGCTGCTGGAAGATGATACCGGGCTACTGAACAAGCTCGGCGGCTGGCGGACGGACCGCGCCACCGGGCGATCGGGGCTTACGCTCGCGGGATTGCTGCTGTTCGGCAAGGGCGAAGCGATCGTCGCACCTGAATCCTTGCCCGGCTTCCAGCTCGACTATCGCGAGAGGCTCTCCGACGATCCGTCGGTTCGCTGGACCGATCGAGTCACGCTCGACGGGACGTGGGAGGGCAACCTGTTCCAGTTCTACCAGCGCGTGGTCCAGAATCTCTCGACGGGCCCCGGTATCAAGGTTCCGTTTCAGCGGGATGAAGGCGGCTATCGCCAGGCCAGCACGGCGGTGCACGAAGCGCTGCAGGAAGCGCTGGTCAATGCGCTGATTCACGCCGACTACGCCGGCCAGGGCGGCATTGTCATCGATCGGTATGCGGACCGATTCGAGTTTTCGAACCCCGGGACGCTCCTGCTCTCGCGCGAGCAGTTGTTGCGTGGCGGAGTCAGTGAGTGCCGAAACAAATCACTGCAGAAAATGTTCCAGATGCTCGGCGTCGGGGACAAGGCCGGCTCGGGCATCGACAAGATCCGTTCGAGCTGGGCCGCGCAACAGTGGCGCTCGCCGAGCATCCAGGAAACGCTGCGTCCGGACCGGGTGCGGCTGACGCTTCCGATGGTGAGCTTGCTCCCCGAAGAAGTCCTTGATTCGCTCAAGACCCGGTTCGGGGACCGCTACGCGGAGTTGGCCCCGGAGGAGGTCCAGGTGCTGGTAACGGCGGATCAGGAGGGCGAGATCACCAACCAACGGCTCCAGGAGATCCTGACCCTTCACCGCGTCGATATCACCCGACTGCTCCAGACCTTGGTCCGACGCGGGTATTTAGTGGCGCAGGGCATCGGCAGAGGAACGTCCTACACACTGGCGAGCGAGGCTTCGGGCTCCGCTATGAGGGGGGATACCCCCCCTCACAAGGAACCGATCCCCCCTCATAAGGCCGGATCCCCCCTCATTAGCTCCCCGGATAAGGACGCTGGCAGTGACCAAGAGCGCCTCATTGCACTTGCGGCACCGGTCAAAGCCTCCCAACGCGCGACCCCCGAGTTGGTGCGCAAGGTCGTGCTCGCGCTCTGCGAGAACCGGTTCCTCACGCTGCGTGAACTCGCGGAACTGCTGGGGCGCACCAAGGAGAACTTGCGCGACCGCTATGTCGCGGAGTTGGTACGCGAGGGCAGGCTGGAACTCCGGTATCCGGATATTCCGAGCCACAGAGATCAGGGCTACCGCAGCACAACCGATGTGGCGGCCTGAAACTGACTTCATGGCTACCCCCGCCTCCCTGATCATCAACTTCCCCTACACGCGCCCGGCCCGCCACTGGCTGCAGGCACATGGCGGCGCGCTGTCGCTGGCCGAGGGCCGGCGCGACGCAGGCTACGAGATTTTCGACATCCGCAACAACACGCGGCGCACCGAATCGCTGGCCCTGGTGAACTCGATCCGCGAGCGCGTGGATGCGTGGCGTGCAAAGGAGTATCCGGGAATCACAAGCGTAACGCGCGGTCTGCTGGAACACTGGCACGATCGCTCGCCCGGCGTGCGCGATTTCCCCTTCTATTTCTGCCAGCTTGAGGCGATCGAGACCTTGATCTGGTGCGTGGAGGCGCCGGCGGAGTACAAGCAGGGGATTCAGATTCCGGGTGACGGCGGCGCGTGGGAGCGCCTGTGCAACAAGATGGCCACCGGCAGCGGCAAGACCGCGGTGATGGCGATGATCATAACCTGGCAGGTACTGAACGCTCTTACCTACCCGAAGCGGCCGAAGGACTTTTCTCGTGCGGTGTTCGTGGTCGCTCCCGGCCTTACCGTGAAAGAGCGGTTGCGGGTGCTTTACCCTGGCGACCCGGCGAATTACTACGATGCCTTCGGCCTGTGTCCCTCGGACGCGCTACGGCAGAAGATCAACCAGGCCGAGGTGCTGGTCGAGAACTGGCACACGCTGATGCCCCTCAAGCAAACCGAGCGCTCGGTGGTGAGGAAGGGCGCGGAAAGCGACGAGGCCTATACGCGCCGCGTGCTCGGCAAGTTGGCGCTTTGTCGCGATATCTTCATCATCAACGATGAGGCGCATCACGCCTACCGGATTCCGGCCGACATCAAGGTCAAGCGGACCGACGACTTCGACCCCGAGGAAGCCACGCGCTGGATCGAAGGGCTCGACCGCATCCACAAGACGCGCCGCATCCAGTGCTGCTTCGATCTTTCGGCAACGCCTTTTGCGCCGACCGGCAGGGCCAACACCGAGGAAGGCCTGTTCGCTTGGATCGTCTCGGACTTCGGCTTGAACGACGCGATCGAGGCAGGCCTCGTGAAGACGCCACGCATTGTGGTGCGCGACGACGCACTGCCCGACGCCAGGACGCTGCGGCCAAAGCTCTACCATTTGTACCGCGATGCGGAGGTCGCGGAGGACCTCAACCGCCGCGGTGCGCAGCCGCATGAAGCGCTGCCGTCTCTGCTGCAAAAGGCGTACACGCTGCTTGGCGCTGACTGGCGCGAGACCGCCCGGCAATGGAAGGAATTGGGCCATGTATCGCCCCCGGTCATGCTGACGGTATGCAACCGCACCGAGACGGCAGCACGCATCGAGCACTATTTCCGCAAGGGCGACGCACACTGGCCCGAGCTGCATGCGCCGGCCAAGACCCTGCGCGTCGACTCGCGCGTGCTCGAGAAAGCGGAGATCGGCGAGACGGCCGGCGCGGACAAGGACTACGAACAGGCGCTCAAAGCGATCGTGGCCGCTGCGGCCATTCCGGAGGACCGCAAAACGCGGCTGACCGAACTCAAGAAAGAAGAATTGCTACGCGAGATCGTGGACAACGTCGGCAAGCGTGGCACCGCGGGCCAGGATCTGCAGAACGTGGTGTCGGTGGCCATGCTGTCCGAGGGCTGGGACGCGAAGAACGTGACGCACATCATGGGGCTGCGCGCCTTTACCAGCCAGTTGCTGTGCGAGCAGGTGATCGGCCGCGGGCTGCGGCGGGTGTCCTACGAGACTGACAAGGACGGACTGTTCCTGCCCGAGTATGTGAACATCTTCGGCGTCCCGTTATCCATCTTCCAGGACGTGGGCGACGGCGGTGAGCCGCCGCCCCCACCCAAACCCAGCACGCAGATCGAGGCGCTGCCCGAGCGCAACGACCTGGAGATCCGCTGGCCGAATGTGCTGCGCATCGACACGGTGGTCCGGCCGGTGCTGGCAATGGACTGGGACAAAGTCAAATCGCTCGAATTGGACCCGGCGCACACGCCGATCACCGCCGAGATCGCCCCTGCCTTGGGCGGCGCGACCGACTGGAACAAGATCCACATTATCGACCTCGAGCAGCTCCCGGAAGAGTTCCGTCTGCAACGGCTGACGTTCAAGGCGGCGCGCAAGGCCTTCGACGAGCTGGGCAGCCGCTTCAAGGGCAATCGCGAATACCTGGTGGTGCAACTCATCCGGCTGGTCGAGCAGTTTCTGCTCTCGGACAAACTGACGATTCCCTCGCTGTTCCACCAGGAGCCACTGCGCAAGCGGATCCTGATTGCGCTCAATATCGACGTGGTGGTGCAACATCTGCTGCGCTTCGTGGACGAGCAGAACCAGGAGCGTATCGAACCGGTGTTCGACGAGGAGTTTCCGATCGGATCGACGCGCAGCATGCGTACCTGGTACACGACCAAGCCCTGCCATCCGACGCAGCGCTCGCAGATCAGCCACATGGTGGCGGACAGCGCCTGGGAGCAGTACGCCGCAAATGTTTTCGAAAAGAGCGACAAGATCGCGGCCTACGCCAAGAACGACCATCTCGGGTTTCAGGTGTACTACCTGTGGAATGGCGCACGCCGCCGCTTCGTACCGGATTTCCTCGTGCGCTTGGCCAGTAGCCGGATGCTGGTGCTGGAAGTGAAAGGCGAAGACTCCGAGCAGGACCGCGCCAAGCGCGCCGCACTCGATGCGTGGGTGAAGGGCGTCAACGCGAAGGGCGGGTTCGGAGTTTGGTGCTCGGACGTGGCGTTTCAGCCGGCACAGATGCAGGACATCGTTCAGCGGCACGCCGGCTAAGATACGAATCGGACTACAACGATGAACACCATCTCGATGCGCCTTCCCGACGACATGCTGCGCGAACTGGACCGGCGCGCGGCGCTGCTCAAACTGAGCCGGACGGAGTACATTCGTACGGCCGTGCGGGCGATGAACCGGGCGGTGGACGAAAAGCACCACAGGGCGCGCATTCGCAGCGCGTCGCTGCGCGTGCGCGCCGAAAGCCTCAGGGTCAACGCCGAGTTCTCGCACCTTGAGGCACCGGGCTGGCGGAAATCTACTGCCCGTTGAAAAAGCGCTCCACCAGCGCGAACTGATCCGGCACATTGAGCGCGGGCGCGTGCCCGCAGCCGGGAATCGTCACCACCACCGCGCGCGGGCCCCGCGATCGCATCGCCTCCGCAACCTCGGGCAGCAGCAGGTCCGAGGTCTCGCCGCGCAGGCACAAAGTCGGCACGTCGATCGCGTCCCACGCGGCCCATTGGTCGTAGTCGTGCGGATGAGCGGTGAATTGCAGCACCATCTTCGGGTCATAGTGCGGCGTCACCTTGCCCTCGGCGGTACGCCTGGCTGAGGTTTCGGCAAGACGCCGCCACTGCTCGTCCGACAGCCAGCCATACGGCTTGTAAACCTCGCGGAAGTACTGCTCCAGCTCGCTCACCAGATCGAACTGCGGCGGGTTGCCGGCATAACTGCGAATGCGGCTCACGGCCGCCGCGCCGAGTTTCGGCCCGATATCGTTCAGGATCAGCCGCCGGATGCGGCCCTTCAGCGCGCCGGCCGCAAGCTTGATGCCGATCGCTCCGCCCATCGACGTTCCTAGCCAGTGCAGCTCGCGAACGCCCAGCTGGTCGATCAAGGACACCGCCAGGCGCGAGTAGAAATCCAGGCAATACTCCTTCTCGGGCGCCGGGCTCCATTGCGACAGGCCGCGGCCGATGGTGTCCGGGCAGATGACCCGGAAACGGGAGGCGAGATGCCGCGCGATTTCATCCATGTCCCGGCCGGTGCGCGCCAGGCCATGCCAGGCGATCACGGTGGACGAATGTTCCGCCCCCCATTGCGTGTAGTGGATCTCCCGGCCTTCGCATGCAAGATAGTGGGAACTGCAGTTCATTTCCTTACCCTGGCGCGCAACTGACCCACGATGCCGTGAGGAAAGTAGTAGACCGAAAGGACGAACAGCACGCCCAGCCAGAAACCCCAAGCAGGCAATAACGCGCTATTCGGCGCGCGCCTGGGGCTTGGGGCGGCGGCCGATGGTGACCATGAGTTCCAAGTCTTGACCTTTGCGCTTTAACATCAGCTTTGAGGCGCTTCCTGGCGCAATACCTGTAACGACATTCAGAACATCTTTCGGATCTGAAATCTGTTTGCCGTCGATCGCAACCAATACGTCTCCGAGCGTGATGCCGGCTTTATCTGCTGGACTGCCGCGGACAATCTCATTGATGATCGCCCCTCGAAGGGCTCCGAGCTTGAACGATTCAGCGATCTCCGGCGTGATGGCCTGCAATCCGACCCCGATCCAGCCGCGTGTCACGGACCCTGTCTTGATGATCTGCTCCATCACCGTCTTCGCCATGGATGCGGGGATCGCGAGACCAATGCCGATCGAGCCGCCGGTCTGGGAAAGGATCGCGGAATTGATGCCGACCAGGTTGCCGCGCGCGTCGACCAGGGCGCCTCCCGAATTTCCCTGGTTGATTGCGGCGTCGGTCTGAATGAAATTCTCGAATGTGTTGATGCCAAGGCCGGTTCGGCCGAGGGCGGAGACGATCCCCGAGGTGACGGTCTGGCCGATGCCGAGCGGATTACCGATCGCCAGCACGATGTCGCCGACGCGCAGGTTCTCGGAGGAGCCGAAGGTGATTGCAGGCAGGTTCAGGGCTTCGACGCGTAGTACCGCAATGTCAGTGTCAGGGTCGCTGCCGACCACTTTGGCGAGCAGCTTCTTGCCGTCCGGAGTTGCTATCTCGATTTCATCGGCCGCATTTACCACGTGATGGTTGGTCAAGATGTAGCCGGCCGAGCTCACGATCACGCCGGAACCCAAGCCCGCCGCGCGTTGCGTGTCGTCGCCAAGCTGATCGCCGAAAAAACGCCGCCAGACTGGATCGTTCAGTATGGGATTGCGCGGTACCCGTACCTCTTTCGAGGTGAAGATGCTCACGACCGAGGGTGCCGCCTTGCGCACCGCCTCGTGGTACGAGTCCGCGCGCGGGCCACTGGCTCCGCCCTGCGGCGCGGTCTCCTGCTGCAGTACCGCGACCCTGGGTCCGTCGCCCGTCAGGCCGGCGCGCGTCGGCAACCATTCGGGCTTGAGCGTGGAGACCACGAACAGCACCGCCAGGCAGATCGTGGCGGTCTGAGAAAAGATGATCCAGAGGCGGCGCATGGGATGATGCAATCTAGCATATTTTACCTTTTGTTTTAACCACTTAGGCGTGAAAACGTGGACATTCCCGCAGTGGAACGCTAGAATCGCCGCTGCTGCGCTTCCCACCTCGTCACTCACCCCTTGAGCAGAAGCCTCCATGAGCAAAAAAAAGATCGATAACACACGGCGCAACCTGATTGTCGCCACCACGGCAGTCGCGGGCGCGGCGGGCGCGGGCGTCGCCATACCGTTCGCCTGGAGCTGGTGGCCTTCGGAGCGCGCCAAGGCCGCCGGCGGGCCGGTCGAAGCCGACATCTCGAACCTCGCGCCGGGCGAACTGGCGGTGGTCGAGTGGCGCGGCAAGCCGGTGTGGATCATGCGCCGCACGAAGGAAATGCTGGAGGCGGTCCGCAAGGCCGACGACAAGGTCACCGATCCGAAGTCCGACGTTCCCCTGCAGCCCGAGTACGCGAAAAACGAGAACCGCTCGATCAAGCCCGAGTTTCTGGTGCTGGTCGGCATCTGCACCCACCTTGGCTGCTCGCCGCAGAGCAAGCCCGCAGAAGCGAAGGGCGAAATGGGCTCGGACTGGGCGGGCGGGTTTCTCTGCGCCTGCCACGGTTCGAAGTTCGACCTCGCGGGGCGCGTCTACAAGGGAGCGCCGGCGCCGGTCAACCTCGAGGTGCCGCCGCACACCTACCTGTCGGACGGCACCATCCTCATCGGCGAAGACAAGAAAGGGGCGTAGCACATGGCCAGCCGTCTGATGGCGCTGTGGGACTGGTTCGATTCCAGGATGCCCTCGGTCGCGGAGGAATTCCGCAAGCACATGGCCGAGTACTACGCGCCGAAGAACTTCAACTTCTGGTACTTTTTCGGCGCGTTTTCGATCCTGCTGCTCGGGATCCAGATCGTCTCGGGCATCTTCCTGACGATGCACTACAAGCCCGACGCCAACCTCGCCTTCGGCTCGGTCGAGTACATCATGCGCGACGTGCCCGGCGGCTGGCTGATCCGCTACATCCACTCGACCGGCGCTTCGGCGTTCTTCGCCGTGGTCTACCTGCACATGTTCCGCGGCCTGCTCTACGGCTCGTACAAGCAGCCGCGGGAGCTGGTGTGGATTTTCGGCGTGCTGCTCTACCTCACGCTGATGGCCGAAGCCTTTCTGGGTTACCTCCTGCCCTGGGGCCAGATGTCGTACTGGGGCGCGCAGGTGATCGTGAACCTGTTCGCCGTCATCCCGTTCATCGGGCCGGACCTGGCGCTGTGGATCCGCGGCGACTACGTGGTGGGCGACGCGACGCTGAACCGCTTTTTCGCGCTGCACGTGATCGCGGTCCCGCTGGTGCTGCTCGGGCTGGTGGCGGCGCACATCCTGGCGCTGCACGACGTCGGCTCCAACAACCCGGACGGCATCGAGATCAAGAAGAAAAAGGGCCCCGACGGCCATCCGCTCGACGGCATTCCGTTCCACCCGTACTACACGGTCAAGGACATCGCCGGCGCGGTCCTGTTCATGATGGTGCTCTGCGCGGTCCTGTTCTTCGTACCGGAGATGGGCGGCTACTTCCTCGAGTACAACAACTTTGTCCCCGCCGATCCGCTCAAGACCCCCGCGCACATCGCGCCGCTCTGGTACTTCACGCCGTTCTACTCGATCCTGCGCGCGGTGCCGCCGCTGTTCAACTCGCAGTTCCCCGGCGTGGCCCTGTTCGGCCTGTCGACGATGATCCTGTTCCTCCTGCCCTGGCTCGACCGCAGCCCGGTGAAGTCGATCCGCTACCGCGGGGTGCTGTTCAAGAGCGCGGTGGCGATCTTCGTCATCACCTTCCTCGTGCTCGGCTACCTCGGCACCGAACCGGTGACGGTGTGGGGCCAGTTCGGTTCCTGGCTGGGTTACGCCGATGTGGCTACCGTGGTGGCGCGGATCTTCACGCTGCTCTACTTCGCATTCTTCTTCCTGATGCCCTGGTATACGGCGATCGACAAATGCAAGCCCGAGCCGGACAGGGTGACGATGTGAGGCGCGCCATGAAAAATTTGTTCCTTGCGCTTCTTTTCGTTCCGACCTTCGCCACGGCCTCCGAAGCCGGCTACCGCCTCGATCGCGCGCCGATCGATACGCGGGATCTGCTTAGCCTGCAGGCGGGCGCGCGCACCTTCGTCAACTACTGCCTCAACTGCCACAGCGCGCAGTACATGCGCTACAACCGGCTTACCGACCTCGGCCTCACCGAATCGCAGATCCGCGACAACCTGATTTTTACCGACGCCAAGGTCGGCGACACGATGAAGGTCGCACTCAACGCGAAAGATGGCAAGGCCATGTTCGGCGCCGCGCCGCCGGACCTGAGCGTGATCGGCCGCTCGCGCGGCGCCGACTGGCTCTACTCCTACCTGCGCGCCTTCTACCGCGACGAGAAGTCCCCGACCGGTTGGAACAACGCCGTGTTTCCGCAGGTGGCGATGGCGCATGCGCTGTGGTCCCTGCAGGGCGAGCGCGGGCTGGTGGTCGTGGCGGGCAAGAACCACGGCCCTGCAGAATACCAATGGAGCCGGATTTCCGCCGGGACGCAGAACACGGTGCAGTACGACACCACCGTGCGGGATCTCGTCAACTTTCTCGTCTACATTGGCGAGCCCGCCGCCAACGACCGTAAGCGGATCGGGATCGTGGTGCTGTTCGCGCTCCTGATCCTGTTCGTCTTTGCCTACCTGCTGAAGAAGGAATACTGGAAAGACGTGAAGTAACTTTGCTGTTGAATTGAATTGATAAAAGCCGGGCGCCGCCCGGCTTTTATCTCTGTCTAGGAACCCCGCGTCATGATGCAACTGTACTCAGGCACCACCTGTCCCTTCAGCCACCGCTGTCGCTTCGTGCTCTACGAGAAAGGCATGGATTTCCAGGTCATCGACGTGGACCTGTACAACAAGCCCGAAGACATCGCGGTGATGAACCCGTACAACCGCCTGCCGGTGCTGGTCGAGCGGGATCTGGTGCTCTACGAGTCGAACATCATCAACGAATACATCGACGAGCGCTTCCCGCATCCGCAGCTTATGCCCGCTGACCCGGTGATGCGCGCGCGCGCCCGGCTGATGCTGTTCAACATGGAAGTGGAGCTCTTTTCGCAGATCGAGGCGCTCGAGTCCGGCAAGGAAAAGCAGGTCGATCGCGCCAAGGCGCAGGTGCACGACCACCTGATCCAGATCTCGCCGATCTTCACCAGGACCAAGCACATGCTGGGCGACGACTTCAGCATGCTCGACGTGGCGATCGCGCCGCTGCTGTGGCGCCTGGACCGCTACGGCATCAAGCTTGGCAAGCCCGCCGCGCCGTTGATGAAATACGCCGAGCGCATCTTCTCGCGCGCCGCGTTCATCGAGGCGCTCACGCCCTCCGAGAAGGTGATGCGCAAGTAGTACGCATGGCCAACGCCGAGATTCCCACCAAGCCGTACCTGCTGCGCGCGCTCTACGAGTGGTGCGTGGACAACGGCTACACCGCGCACCTCGCGGTGAAAGTGGATTCGCGCTCGCAGGCGCCTTCGGAATACGTGCGCAACGGCGAAATCACCCTGAACGTCACGCCCAGCGCCGTGCACAAGCTGCAGATGGGCAACGAACTGATCGAGTTCTCGGCGCGCTTCGCCGGCGTCGCGCGCCAGATCTCGGTGCCCGTGGCCGGCGTCTACGCCCTCTACGCGCGCGAGACCGGCCAGGGCATGACCTTCGAGGTTGACGTCGCCAAACCCTCGGTCCAGAGCGACGCGGAAAAGGAACCCTCGAACAGCGCCGGGCCGTCCAACGAACCCGGCCCCGCCGTCCTCCTGCCGGCGCCGGTCGGCGCCGTGCCCACAGAACCCACCAAACCCACCGGCGGCAAGCCTCAGCTGCGCCGCATCAAGTAGTAAACTTTTCCGCAGGGCCGGCTTAGCTCAGTTGGTAGAGCAACGGTTTTGTAAACCGAAGGTCGGCGGTTCGATCCCGTCAGCCGGCACCAAATACCTGTCCGACGACGCTCAAAGCCGTCCGCAACTCCCCCTGAATTCCGCGTTTCCCCTCTGAGAAGCCGTCCGGCCCTGTCCGGGGTCGTCCATTGACAGCCGGGGGCAACTGGGGGCAACATCGGGGGCAACAGGGTATCCATCCCTAGGAGTTGCCCCCTCATGGCCTTAACTGACAAAACGATCCGTGCAGCCAAGCACACTGACAAAGCCGTCCGCCTGTTCGACGGCGGCGGGCTCTACCTCGAGCTCGCGCCGCAGGGCGGTAAGTGGTGGCGCCTCAAGTACCGCTTCGCCGGCAAGGAGAAGCGGCTCTCCCTCGGCGTATATCCGCACGTCGCGCTGAAGCAGGCGCGCGAGCGGCGCGACGATGCGAAAAAGCTGCTGGCCAACGGCGTTGACCCGAGCGAGCAGCGCAAGGCGCACAAAGCCGTCGTCACCGAGCGGGCCGCAAACAGCTTCGAGGCCGTCGCCAGGGAGTGGATCTCCAGCTTCTCCAAGAAGTGGGGCAAGGACTATTCCGCCAAGATCCTGCGCAGGCTTGAGCACAACGTCTTCCCGCACGTCGGCGGACGGCCGATAGCCGAGATCACGTCAAAGGAAATGCTCGCTGTCCTGCGCAAGGTGGAAGATCGTGGGGCCATCGAGACCGCGCACCGGACCAAGCAGAATTGCGGCCAGGTGTTCCGGTACGCCGTCGCCACAGGTCGCGCGGACCGCGACCCTACCGTCGAGCTTCGCGGCGCACTCGCGCCCAACAAGGAGCAGCACTACCCCTCGATCACCGACCCCAAGGCCATAGGGGCGCTGCTGCGCGCGATCGACGGGTACGACGGTTCCCTAGTCACCAAGTGCGCCCTGCGCCTCGCTCCGCTCACTTTCGTGCGTCCTGGCGAGCTTCGGCAGGCGGAGTGGACCGAGTTCAACTTGGACAAAGCCGAGTGGCGTATCCCTGCCGAGCGAATGAAGATGCGCGAGCAGCACATCGTCCCGCTGTCGGCCCAGGCTGTCGCCATCCTGAAGGAACTGCAGCCCCTTACCGGCCGCGGCGCCTTCGTCTTTCCCGGGGCTCGCACCAATGGTCGCCCGATGAGCGAGAACACGGTCAACGCGGCGCTGCGCCGACTCGGCTACTCCAAGGACCAGATGACCGGCCACGGCTTCAGAAGCATGGCCTCAACGAACCTGAACGAGCAGGGCTGGCACCGTGACGCGATCGAGCGGCAGCTTGCGCACGCCGAGCGGGACGACGTGCGGGCGGCTTACAACTTCGCGGAGCACCTACCCGAGCGAAAAAAAATGATGTCTGCCTGGGCGGACTACTTGGACGGGCTTTGTGCCGGGGCCGATGTGGTGCCGATCAAGCGCAAGGCATGAACGAACGCTAGACGATCTACGCCGCGCCTAGCCCGACGGGGCGAAAACCGGGGAACCCTTGCCCGGCTGGCGCGGCTCCCTCGCAAGGGCGAGCGTGAAGGGGCGTACGATGCCGCGACCAAAATCTAAGCGAGCATTGTCTGTCTTCATGGTGCGCGGGCACCGGCTAACCGATTCGGAAAAGTATCGGCTGCTAGAACTACTCGGCTATGACGCGGGCACAGTGAAGGCGGCCGAGACTCCAGGCTATCGAGTGCTCAAGCACGAACTTGGCGCGCCGCTGCTTGTCGAGAAGATTCCAGAATCGGAAGCGCCTGCCCAAAACCCATTCGATGCGATCTTGCACGTCGAAAACGCTCTTGGGCTAGGTATTGAGGGCGCGGCGCATCTGGATAGCATCCCGCGACCTGCGGACTACCGTCAGGAATTTGATCGAGCACGACGCGCTGCCATCCCACTAATAAAAATTGTGACCGGATGGAGCGATTATTACCGTGACCAATTCACCATTAGAGGCCATGATATTCACAAGATTGAGCAGGCGCTCGGAATCCTGTTTGACGTATCCATTGATGTGACGCGGGAAATGGCTGGCAAGTCCAGCAAAGGTGCAAGGAAGCAGACCGCGCTGACTGAGGTGATCCGGCGCCTGCGGCATACTTTTAGCGACTACTACCAAGGCAAACGAACCAAGCGCAAGCGCCAAGGCGCGTTTCAATCCCTCGCGCAATGGGAAAAGGACGAACTGGCATTCGTCGATACCGCTTTGCTCGATGCCCGACTCGTTCGCAAGGGGCACTACGATTTGCCGCGCCTATTCCGTGACCCGCGCTGCACGCCTAAGTCAATGTAATTCGTCCCCCACGGAGAACAAGAAGGGAACGTCCGCTAGTACCTTTTCTGCGCTCGCCCGCTGGATTCCGCTGCGGCACCATGTGTCCCATAAGCCGCGACGGTATCGCGGCGGACTGGGGTGCAGATGGCGAAAATCCTACTTCGCAAGAAAGCGGTGCAAGAGCGCGTCGGGTTGTGCATTAGCGAAATCTACCGGCTGATGAAACTTCGCCGGTTCCCGCAGTCGATCCCGCTGGGCGAGCGCGTGGTCGCGTGGGACGCTGACGAAATCGAGGAATTCATTCGTTCGCGCATCGCGGCGCGTGAGGAACGAGCGGCATGAACGCGCCGCACCTTCCAGATGTCGTCCGTTCGATCCTCAAGGCGCTGATTGTGAGCCACGCTAGTACCGGCCTCATGTCGCAGGCCGACGCGGACAACGTGATTACGTTGCTCGGGCTGCACGATGCCTAGCACTTCACGATTCGAGCGCGAGCGGCTGCCTGATCCGCTAGGGTATTTCGAGGCCGAGGGCTTGCGACTGCTCGGGCGCAAGGCTTGGCGATCCACACTCTGCTGTTTTCACAAGGACTCTAACCCGAGCCTGCGGGTCAACGTCGAAACAGGCGCCTACCGCTGCATGGCCTGCGGCGCCAAGGGCGGCGACGTGCTCGCGTTCCATCGCGCACGGCATGGCCTTTCGTTCGTTCAGGCGGCGCGCGACTTGGGTGCGTGGGGGGCAGCATGATCTACCGCGAGGAAGCGCGCAGGCTCGCCCGTCAAGCGATCCGGGGCGACTTCAAGCCCGAGGCGCTGCACACCTACGCCGACGAAAAGGGCGATGCGATCTACTGGCGCATCCGCGCGCGCCTTGCCGAC